>JAKANL010000009.1 GCA_021823685.1 bacterium
TGACCGAAGAAGATACACATAAAACATAATACTTCTCTAAAAAAGTTCCGCATTCACCGGGCTAAAACTGCCCTACTACGCTCTCCCCAACTCCGTTAACACTACGTTGCACCGAGCTACGAAGGGCATACTTCGCTCTTCGATTCCAAAGTCCACTAATTATTTAATCTTTTTCATTCGAAAAGTTGGCCTGCCAGTCATTTCCAATTCGTGATTAGTATTTTTTACCCATCAATGCCCATTCGATGGCAACATTTCTGAGATGGCGTTGGGAAATGACTGGCGGGGCTGACGAGACTCGAACTCGCGACCTTCCGCGTGACAGGCGGACGTTCTAACCAGACTGAACTACAGCCCCAACAAATTTCAAAACCCTGCGACCTAGATGGCGCCGCGCCGTCGCTCTTCGAGCTATGGCGGACTGGCGCTAGCCATTCAAAGCTTTACCTGCGTAGGCGAAGAATGGCTCCTCGGGCAGGACTCGAACCTGCGACCCAACGATTAACAGTCGTTTGCTCTACCACTGAGCTACCGAGGAATCACATATTTCAAAACGCTCTATCTTTACGCTTACCAAGATGCTTTCAATCGTGTTAACCGCCAGTCATTTCCGATTCCTGATTAGTATTTTTTAACCATCAATGCTCACTCGATAGCAATATTTCTGAGATGGCTTTGGGAAATGACTGGTGGGCGGTGCTGGATTCGAACCAGCGACCCCCAGTTTGTAAGACTGATGCTCTACCAACTGAGCTAACCGCCCTTAATTTCAAAATGCGCTTACCGCGCATCCACCGCTTTCATATTAAAGTAAAAGCCTGACAAAGTCAAAGACATACGCAGCACCTGGAGAGCTCAGGCACTCATCGTTATGCGCCGCCGTTCGATCAATAAACAGTAGGTTAATCGTTGAAGATCGACGCGCGGCGTTACCGTAACTTCGTATTCAATACCCTTTTTGGCAAAACATGCAATGGTACCCAGGCAAAGCCCTTGTGGATACACCAACCCCTGCCCGCTGGAAAGCACCATGTCGCCCACTTTAAGTTGCTGCAAATGATCGACAAAATAAAGTTTTGCATTATTTTTGCTATTATCACCAGAAAAAATACCCGTCGCCCCTGTCTGCGCACAATAGGCGGCGATATTGACGCGGCGATCAGTAATAAGAAGCACTTTGGCATAATATGGATACACCTGAACCACGCGCCCAATAAGATGATTATCAATCAACGCAATCATGCCATCGGTAATACCCGCCTGCGCCCCACCTTCAACGAGCATATACTGCTCATCAGGACAACAATGCGTCATCAAAATTTGTACAATATGGCCATATTGCCAGGAATAACGTTCTCTAAATGCGCGTAATTCGGCAATCGATGCGTCGTAACGGTATACCGCATTTATGGCGACCAATTCTTGTAACAATTGGCCACGTTCCTGTTCAAGCTGTTTGAGCCGCTGTTGCAGCTGGCTCACCTGACTCTGTAGCGTTCGCCAATCGTCCACCGTTTGCGTTGCCCAGCCGTGTAGCTGAATAAATGGGTAGAGCGCCATTGAACACACACGATCGGCCCGTTGCATCCAAATATCATAATCATATAGAGCAAAACCAAACACCGCCACGCAAATAACGGCAACCATTGCCCAAGATTTAATTCGCCGCACTACACTTCCTTCAAAAACGCCCGCAACCCTTCACGCACACCCGCAACGGATTCACATACCATTAATCGCTGCCGCAGAGCACTCGCCCCATCACCATCTTTAACATAAAAGGGTATAAACTTTCTAAAATTATATAACCCATCATCGCCATAATAGTGGCACATCAGTGCCAAATGTTCCAGGGCAACCGCGCATATGGTTTGCGATGAAACGATATACGGCTCGCCACGCGCGGCAGCCTGAAGCGCTGCCAATTTCCAGGGAGCTCCTTGCATACCACGCCCAATTAAAAAGCCGTCGACGCCGGTTCTTTCATAGACTGCTTGCGCTGATGCAAAATCGATTATCCCGCCGGAATAAAGCACGGGAATGGGGGTCGTTTTTTTTACGGCAGCAACCAAATCCCAATCGGGCGTGCCGGCAAAACCCTCGGTTTGCAGGCGTGGGTGAATTGCCAACGCATCAACACCGCAATCGGTTACCAAGCGAACAACATCAAGCGCATTTTTTTCTTTAAAACCCGCACGCATTTTAACCGTTAACGGCAGTTTAACCAGATCACGCAAGACCGTAAGAATTTCTTTGAGCAAGGGCATATCAGCCATAACGGCCGAGCCCGAGCGCGATTTAACCACGTTGCGCGCCGGACAGGCAATATTGAGATCAATGCCATCGACGCCGACCGCCAAAATGCGCGCAACAGCGCGCTCGATATCAACCAACGAACTTGCAGTTATTTGGTATTGAAGCGGCCGTTCTTGTTGCAAAAAATTAAGCGATTTCTTGCCGCCAGCATCATGCGCCACGCAGGAAACATGCCGCATTTCGGTGTACAGAAGCGCCTGCGGCGAAAATTGCCGCACCAATTGGCGAAATGGCGCATCGGTAAAACCATCAAGCGGCCCGCCCATAAACCGCGGATATGCTTGCCCACCAATACGAACCGAACCGATCCAATACGATGACTGTTTATTTGTTTCCATACGTAAATGGTACCATAAAACACTTTTTTTAGCACGCAATCGGGCGTTCTTGACAAATTCTTATTTTCTAGTAGAATATAATTACTGGATTTTAAGCTATGAAATGGGGTAGTGGAGGTTATAGATGAACACTGTACATAAAAAAACCATGATTTTACTGAGCGCAAGCATGCTCTTTTGCAGCGCAACTGCCGGCTGGCTCGATGACTTAACTACGTTCTCCTGGAGCCGTTGGGCGGCCAAGCACGCCGTGGGAATCGCAGCCCATACGCTTCTGGCCAATTATATCGACCAAAGCGATGAAGCTACCGCGCATAATGACGGACCGGGATTTGCTATGTTTGCACCACAAATCGGCGAGTGGATCGTCGGTTCAACGTACATAAAGCCAACCCTTAGTCACGGCGCCATACGATTCACCCAGATTGACCAGCAATTACATCCAGCGCCACGTTTGAGCGCATGGGTTAGCGTTCCGCTCAATATATTGGTATATGGTTTATTAAAAAACAATATCACTGATCCAATGGTTAAAAAATGTGAATTGAGCGATAACCATAACTCGCCGGGCAATTGCGCCATACGATACACCGCGGATAACCTCACTTCCTCGGTAAGCGAAAAAATCGTAGGCATGATTACTCGTTATTTTCGTCCAACGCCAAAACGCAATGAGCACGCTGTTGCTCGCGCCGTTGGCTGCCATGCCTGTTTATGCGAAACCGCTCAATATGCGCCAAGCAACCAATCGCCGCACGCTGCCGTTTGGCAAGCGCAGGGACATTTGACCAAAGAACACCTTGAAGAAATAGCCCACACCATGCACGCAACGTGTCCGGAGCACAAGAAAACTCACTAAAAAGAATATGAAAAAGAAACGCCGGGAACTCCGTTTGGGGTAATCCCGGCATTAATATGTAAACGATCATCTAAACGAAAATCGATCACTTTGTGAGCCGCAACAGCAAAAATAGCGCCCAATCCGGCACCGGCTACAATTTGCGATGCGTAATGATAGTTATTAACAAGAAGTGATGCAATCACGACGCCAGTATACATGCCCACGGGAAGAGCCCACGCTGGCCCTTTGCGCAACGCACACAGAATCGTTGCATAAGTCAGCGTTGCGGCATGCCCAGAGGGAAATCCACCATACGCGCATTTTTTGGGAAACCAACCGCTATACGGACGTTGGCATATCGTCCCCTCAAAAGAATCTTTAATAGCATCTTTGGCAATGGCAACGGCAATAATTCCCGCGAACAAATTTCTCCCCAATAACCGCGTTTCATAATCACGCGAGGCCCAGGCATATCCAGAAACAGCAAGAAGCGGAACCGCAATTCCGGCATCTTCAATAAAAAGCATTTTGCTCGCCCGGCATTCAATTTCATTGCGATGGCACGAATCGTCGTAAAAACAACGATGAATCGGATCATCAATTTGATAAGTACCCGCCCATAATGGCGCAGCAACCGCGCCAACTAATAAGGTTTCTTTTGAAAAAACATTAAAATTAATAAATGCAAAATCGGCAACGAAGTCACGTACTTCATAGCCAAATGATCGCAAGTCATGACTCGTAAAAGCGTTAGCAGCGGTCATGGCCCCGCACAAAACCATGATGCATACCCCCTTAACCGCCGCTTGCATGGAACCCCCTATCCCTTACATTGCAGCCCCACTGTACTAAACGCCAAAGAGCCATAGCAATAAAAAATTTACTTTATTGATAAACCGCCACTGCGCTATAATATCAGTAGCAAAAAGAGGGGGAGGGTTATGCGTTTTATAATGTTGGTTACCTGTCTTATGTCAATAAATAATATCTTGAGCATGGATCTTGCGTGCGCAGAAGTCTTGCACCCATCGTCTACACATACACAAACGAGGCACTCACAATCCATGAGCTTGAATGCCGACGTTGAATGCACAGAGACCATGCGCCCATCATCGCCTGCACCTACACGACCGCATTACGCGTTATCACGGCAATATCGTCCGCTCCCAGGAAACCGCAGTGAGCAGATAGCCTACATATACTGGGGAACGGTATTTATACCCGTCCTTACCGCGCTCGGCAAAAACTATATCCAGCTCCAGGAAAATGGTTTTATGGTTAATATCGCCGGATTCTTTTCAGCACTGAGCGCTCTACATAAAAACAGTATCCAGTTGATTAAAAAATATCGAGAGGCACGAAAACGCTTTGAACAAAAGCCAGAGGTAATCAATTTCATCAGCGATCAACTCAGAGAATGCCTCACGGAATACTTAAACCGCGTCATGAGTGAAATCGACATATTTTTCGACACCCCCGCTCTTTTTGATTTAGCGCAACGTGAGCACAAACCATGGCTGGAGCCTCTGGGCAATTTTTATGAGTACCTATTACATATGCCGCTTGATGATTAGCGTTCGACAAACATTGGCGGATGCATCGTATGCCATGGCGTAACTTGCTCATAGGCATGCCCAACTTTATAGAGCAATTCTTCGCTGAGTGCCGGACCAAAGAGCTGGAACCCCACAGGCATGTTATCAACAAATCCGCATGGTAACGCCAGTCCTGGAATGCCAATAATGTTGGCAAAGCAGGTAAAGAAATCGAGCAAATCGATCGTAAGCGGATCGTTATCACACGCGCCAATCTTATACGCTGGCGCAGCCTGCGTTGGCGCCAATAGCACGTCGACATCTTTGAGCACACGCTCCACTTCAACACGCATCAATTGCTGCACTTTTTTTGCATTCGCATAAAATTTACGCGAGTAACCGGCTGATAATACATAATTACCGATCAGCATACGCGCACGTACTTCGGCGCCAAAGCCTTCATGGCGTGTGCGCATATACATTTCTTCAAGCGTTTGCGTATCACGATCGCGCAGGCCATACCTGACGCCATCAAAACGTGCCAAATTTGAAGCTGCCTCGGCACGGCTTAAAACAAAATAAACGGCCGCACAGTAATCGAGCACCGGAATGCTGATCCGCTTGACACGAGCACCCAATTTTTCAAATTCTTTGATCGCCGCTTCAATCCGTTCTTGCACAGCCGGCTGCATGCCTTTGATATGGACCATGTTGTCCAACACGCCAATGGTACAATGTTCCGGAAGCCTGCCGTCTAACAAGCGCGTATAATCGCGCGGCATGACCGAACGGCTTGTAGCATCATGAACATCATGACCCGCAATAACGGATAAAATGGTCGCATTATCTTTAACGGTACGTGTACTGATGCCAATTTGATCAAACGATGACGCATAGGCCACAACGCCGTAGCGCGAAACTAACCCATACGTGGGCTTGAGGCCAACAATACCGCAAAAAGCGGCTGGCAAACGTACCGAACCGCCCGTTTCGGTCCCTAAAGCCCAGGGACAAAGGCCAGCTGCAACGGCAGCAATGGAACCACCGCTCGACCCGCCAGGAATGCGATCTAAATCCCACGGATTGTGCGTTTTAAAATATGCTGAGTATTCCGTTGATCCACCCATGGCAAATTCATCACAGTTGGCACGGCCCAAAAGCGGCGCCCCTGATTTTTTGAGACGCTCGATGGCTGTTGCATCGTATGGCGAAGTAAAACCAGTCAAAATTTTGGAGGCACACGTTAATTGGCGCCCCCGTTGGGCAATATTATCTTTAAGAATCCCCGGAATACCACTGAGCGGACCGGACGGCTGAGATAATCTCAGCGTTGATGGCACATCAAAAACTTCAATGGCGCTTTTTACGCGTTCGTCGTGCTGTTCAAAACGTTTGGCAAAAAATGAGACAAGTTCCCGGGAAGATATTTCTTTACGCTCGATAAGCTTTTGTAATTGTTCAATGCTGGCAAAAGCTAGATGTTTCATAGATCCCCCGATCGACCCATGATATGGGGAACGACGAACAAGTTATCTTCGCAAACAGGTGCTTGTTCAAGAATAGCTTGAGCTTCACTTGGCGCGGTAACATCTTCACGCAATACATTCTGCGTTGACTGGGGTTCCTGATCAATATCGGCAGCTACCTGGCATACACGCTCGGCATAGCCCAGCACGCTTTCAAGCTGCCGCGCAAAACCATCAAGCTCATCGTCTTTTACTTCAATGCGCGCCATTTTGGCGAGTTTGCGCACGTCATCATGGGTAATATGCATAATCACTCACTTCGCTTAAAGGTACCCTTCCAAGCGCCACTTCTGAACCGTAGCAGATACACCAGACTCATCAGGGCACTTCCCACATAAAAAATAGCATAAATAAAGAAAAATTTCACGCTCTGATCGCTTATCGCAAGCCACGAAAAGATGTAGGAAACGGGACAAAAGAACCCGATCACCACAAAAACGCGTGTCCACATGACAATCTTAACATCGCCAGCCCCACGCAGAGCCGCCGATAACACCAATTGCACAAGGTCAAAAAACACTAATATACTGAGCAGCGGAAAAACTGACGACGCAAAGGCCGTAAATGCATGTTTTTGGTCAAAAAGGCCAATAAAGACTGCTGGCATGAGAGAAAAAACGAGCAATATCGCAAAAACGGCAACGCCAGCCAAGAGTATTACTTTTTTGATATTGTTCGTGATACCATCCCAATTTTTACGGCCGAAGTCGTTACTTACCAAAAACGTAACAATCTGCGCAAAAGCAATAGCCGGCAAAAAGGCAAATCGCTCCATTTCTCGAATAATGCCATAACTGGCCAACGCATATTTGCCCATCGGCGCGATCATGGCGTTTAGCCAAAGATACACAGCCGCAACCGTCGCCTTATCAATAATCATCGGCCAACTTAATGACATAATCTTCGTTATATACCCCAAACCGCCCGTCGGCCGGAACAGCGCAACGCTATAAGCGCGGCATTCGCGGTCAAACAAGATATACCCAAGCATCAAGCTGCACATGACCAGGTACTGAATAAGGGTCGCCCAGGCTGACCCTAAAAGTCCCAATTTCGGCATGCCGGCAACACCGAAAATAAGCATGTAATCAAAAATGACAAAAAATATCGCCCCAACAATAAAAATCTGCATGGGCGTTTTGGTATTTTTAAGGCTTCGTAAAAATGCCACACAGGCCAGATAAACAAACATAAAAAAGATACCGATAGCGCGCACGCGCAAAAATGGCACCCCGAGATGAATCATCTTGCCGGAAACACCAAGCAACGCGTAGATATAATAGGCGCCAAAATAGAGCGCTGCAGCCACCACGAGCCCAATGGCCATAATGACCCAAAAGGCATCAACAAATGCCTGGCCGGCTTTATCTTTTAATCCAACACCATTATATTGGCCGCTCAATATAGTTATACTACCCGCAGCACCCTCAGCACATTTGGTAATAAAGTGAATAAGCACCGCACTCACACCCAATGTAGCGTACAGACTTGTCGAACGTAGCTCAGCAATAAAGCGAGCATCAAGAAGAGAAAGGAGTGAATAGAGCACCAACGACGTAATAAACTCGGGGTAAAAATAACGTAAAATATTACGATAACTTTCACCTGCCTCACCCAAGGGCCAGACGCTTTCTATACAAAAAGACAACAATCCCTTTTTCATCAATCTTCCTTCGCTTTTGAAGCGCCCACTTCTGCAGCGTTCGCTTTTTGGGCACCAGACGCTAAAATAATGAGCCGCCGTCTCCGTGTTTGGAGAAAATAGGTATGCTCACGCGCCACTAAGGGTATCACTTTTTTATCAGGTGTCCAGCCGCACGAGGCCCAATATACCAGACGTGCGTTACGATACGGACATGATGGTTGAAACATTCTGATCAGCTCTTTGGGATCAAGCGATGCCCGCGCACAAAAAAGGTCGATTTTGTAATCAGTTTTACGCAAAAAAGTGCGCCAGTCGATCGTTACTAAAGTAACGTTATCTAGATGCAAAAGCTCTTTAATCCGCGTCAAAAAATGGATTTTTTTATGGCTCACTTCAAGCAAATATACTTTTTTATCCGGATATTTGATGCTCAAGGGAATACCGGGAAATCCGCCGCCACTGCCAACATCACACAGCGCTGATACCGTACTTAAGTCTTCTTTTTTGGTAATCGCCAGTGAATCGGCGCAATGCAGCTGTATTAATTCGCGCTCATCATGCACCGCTGTCAGGTTAATCTGCTCATTCCACGCTAGCAGTTCACGAATATACAGCGCAAACTGCTCCTGCTCTAGCGGTGAAAGATCAAATTGCTTGATAAAAACGCGCCACACGCCTTCCAGAGAAACTTTTACCATCTATAGCCTTTCTAAGCTTAGCAATGTTAGTATACCCAAAGACACACAAAAGGTCTCTGGAAAATAACGAGGGACTCAGATGAAAAAACTATCGTTTATTCTGCTGGCATGCGTGGTCGGAAACTGCAGGGCGCAAAATTATACGATTAATTTCTACATATATCCATATCCAATTGAACATTTAGGCAGAAAAAAAATCGATGAACGTGACGGCCCCAAATATGCCTTAAAAAACCAATTTTATCAGCCGACAGATAATCGTGTTTATGTTCTTTACAACGGCTATTTAACACGATCAGATGCTTCCGGATTCGTCTCTTTCCCGCGCAAAACCAAACACGAAGAATTTTTATTACTTGTTACCGAATCAATCCGGCCAACATTTGCGCTCGATAACACGGTACATGGCTGGCAAATAATGGACCCCAAACATGCGGTTATGTATGATATTACGCGCTATCAAGATCCAGAAACGGGGCTGTACTATTGGAAGGCCATGGAGACCACACTGCCGGAAAACTATATTGTCCCCATTCACACCATAACAGCCGTAGGCAAACCAGGCGATGTTTATGTACCGCTTGGCATAACCCCAACGACCAAAGAACCAAATTTAGTCTTGCCGCCGATATACGCAAAACAAGGGCTTGATCGCGTAAAACAGGCACTTTTTGTGATTAACATAAAACAATTTTTTCAAACAATCGCAACGACTTCGCAAATAAATCAACAAAGCATCTCAACAATCATCCGGCCCTAGCGGCACGATACGTTAAACGTGTGTAAGGAATCCCCGTTATGAAATTACAAATTTCTTTTGATAGTACCAATCTCAACCAAGCACTTGAAACGGCAAAAAAAGTTGATGCATATTGCGATCTTTTCGAAATCGGCTCGCTTACGCTTCTTGCCTTTGGCGTACGTGCCATTGAAGCATTTCGCCAGCAATTTCCACAAAAACAACTGGTCGCCGATACCAAAATAATCGATCGCGGCGCCGAAATTACGGACCTCATGGCAAAGGGTGGCGCCGACTTTTTGACCGTTATGGGTGGTACCAATAAACACGTATTACACACGGTAGCGCAAGCGGCCAGCCACACAAAAACACATATTATTTTTGATCTCATTGATTCATCAGCGCCAGGACAAACCGCCATGGACGCCCAGGGATTCGGCGCACACGCTATCGTCATGCACAAACCGCACGATGAAGGTGAATCACTAGAATTTTTGGACTCCTGGAGCATGGTTCGCGGCAATACGCCGCTCCCCATTTTTATTGCAGCAAAAATTAATCGTTCTAACGTCGATAAAATTATTGCGCTTAAACCCGACGGTATTATTGTTGGCTCGGCTATAACCCAGGCCAGTGATCCCGTTCAGGAAGCACAATTTTTCTATCAGTTATGCAAACAAAAAGCGTAAATAAACCTCAAATCGGAGATCAATATGAAGAAACTGCTCTATATCGCTGCGCTTATGCTTTACGTCACACAGGTAAACGCGCACTCATATGCTGTATACATGGTTCCTTACGATTATAATGGGCCACGTTCACAATACTATCACAACTGGGGCGGAACCAAACCACACGTAACCTTGGCAGGCTTTACGTTGCAACCACATAATTTAAACAGCATTCTTAATAGCGTCGCCCAACAATCCCGCATAACGGGACGTTGGCATTTAAACTGCTCAACTAATCATTGCAACACAACAAGGTCTGGCGGCCTTTATTTGCTCAAATTCCAAGCACAAACCGTTAAAGCTCTTGTCCGGGCGCTGGCAGCCAGGCGCGTGAAGGACATCAAAAGCGCCAATCCAGCCCACACCACGTTGTACATGTGTAATGAACGAAACTTCAATCGATCGCGCGCGCAAAGTGCGCTTGAACGTGCGCGCAACTGGCGTCTGGTCGCCGTAAATTATATCAACGGCCAATATGTATGGGATAAAACCAGCTATGCCGTATAGGCGATTATCGGCTACGCGCTAACGCGGCAAGTTCTTCAGCCCATGAGTGTTCTTTTGCTATCTGACGCTCAGTCTTAGGCAATTCACGCTCGGCTTCCCATTCAGACCCCTGGCATGGAGAAACTAACGCCTTATCGTGCATTCTCTTGCAGAGATTGGCAAATTCGCGCTCTTTGCCTTCGGCAAGCACTGAAACGCACTCATCGGAATAGTCTCGACAATGGACCTTCGAACCGAACATGCGAACGCATGTCTTCGGCAAACTAAACCCATACTCAATCGAGCCACCAACATAACAATAGCTTCGCGTTATCTCGCCAAAAGAATCACGGCGCATGGTCGCTCGCTTGTATACTTTTTTGAACCCCGTAACGCAGTCCTGAATTGATTTTTCTTTGCACGTCGCGGCACCTACTGAACTGTAAGCTACCAACACCCCTACCAACAGAATTTTCTTCATGACTCGCCTCCATTTTAACGATAACAATATTATTGTAGCAAGAATGGCATTAAAAAATAAAGTGTTTAGTTATTTTTTTGCTGCTCATAAAGCTCACGAACCTCATGAGCCGTTGTTATTTCAGCAGCGTCTTTATCGTCACGATAGCGCACAAAACGCGGAAATCGCAGCGCCAAACCAAGTGTATGCGCAGTCTGCGCCGCGCTATGAAGCGGCGATTGCGTTATTTCATCAGCCTTAACTTCGATAACAAGCGATGGCGCCACCCACACATCTGGATATAAATCTTTGTGACACTCAACGTTTTTTGGTTTGTGATCAACTTTGAGCGCATCGCATGTATGTTTAAGCTTACGCCAACCATCATCGGAGATACCCGTACCAATTTTGGCTAACGTTTGGAATGCATCAAGCTTCTCGTGGTACACGCCAACTAAAATGGCCCCGATACCAAAAGATGCACGTTTCCCCTGCCCGGCATAGTACCCCAAAACGACGCAGTCGATGGTATCAAGCAGGTGTCCGGCCTCTAGTCGCTTAAGCTTAATCCAATTAAAATTGCGTTTGCCCGGTTGATAGATGGCATCGGTTCGCTTTACAACCACGCCCTCCAACCCAGCGCTTACTTGCGCTAAAAAATACTCTTCTAGATGCTTGGCGTCTTTTATCGCAACCTGCGCACCAACGCGAACAATTTCATGATCGACGTGCGATTTTTTGATCAGCATCTCGAGCTCAGCACGCCGCTTTTCAAGCGGAAGCCCCATTAACGATTTGTCATCCAAGTATAAAATATCAAATAAAAAGAGCTGCAGCGGCATCTGTTCAGCAGCTGCTTCAACGTCGTGCTTACGTTTACGCCTAACGGTTTCTTGAAACTTCATAAAGGCGCCCGTATTACGGTCAAAGGCAATCGCTTCACCTTCAAAAATAACGTTTTTCACGGCAAGTGGCGCAAGCGCTTTAACTAAATCGGGATACATCGCAGACATATCGGTTAAGTTACGCGAAAAAAAGGCTATTGTTTGACGCCCATGCGCGAAGGAAATATGGACCTGTAACCGAAAACCATCAAGCTTTGGTTCAGCCACACACGGCCCCAGTTTTTCCATGATCGCCTGCGCGGATGGTAATCGCTCGGCTGCCGCCGGCCGAATGGGAATCCCGACCACCACCTTCATTGCCTTAATACCAGCGATGCCATCACGCTTGGCTATCAGTGCGATAAGCCCAATATCGGCACACACATTAAACGCATCTTCGATCGATTCAGAAAGCGATTTATCACCAGCAAGCATCCATGAAAGAGCATCAATAATCGTCATATCAGAAAAGCCAAGCCGTAAGGTGTTGAGCACAATACGAACAACAAATTTAGCTGATAATGGCTCCACCCGCTGCAACAATTGCGCCAACGCATCAATTTTTGCTTCTTGCGAGCCGGTTCCGGAAAGCTGGGCAATATCATTAAGCTGTTCATAGACAACCTCAAGCGACAGCTTTTTGCTTACCTGCCACGTCCCGGCTGCAACCACCAACCCCAAATCACCGGCTTTTTTTAACCGTTCCGTAACATCATTATCACCACAGCCCAAAACACGAGCAACAACCTTGATCATGTTTTTTTCTGCCAGACCGAAAATCACCATTTTATAAGATGGCTGGAGCTGCCCCGTGCATAGATTGGCAATAATACCTGCTTCTGTTGACTGCGACTGGATAAAAAGCGTACTCAGCAACTGCGTCATTTTTAATCGAGAGCTTTCTTGTTCAAGCTCCTGCAGGGCCCCTGCTAACACATCAAAATTCATGCGCACTCAATACGTTGGCAATATACGCTTGATAGTAACGGTACGCAGAATAGAGCGAAGCCGCAACCGTAAGCAAAATCAGTACATAAAAACCAATATCATACAGCGCCGGAGAATCGATCAGCCCCGGAGCCGCCAACACATAAGTAATAAAAATCATTTGCAACCATGTTTTAAGCCGGCCGCGCCAAGAAACGGCGATAGTTACGCCCTGTTCACGCGCAATATAACGCATACCCATCACAAATATTTCGCGCAAAACCAGCACAATAACCCACATAAACCCAACCGCGCCAACCGCCTGTAAGGCAATCAGCGCCGCAATAATGAGGCATTTATCGGCAAGTGGATCCAAGAGGCGGCCAACCAACGTTTCTTGTGATAGCCAGCGCGCCAATAACCCATCAAGAAAATCGGTCAAACTGATAAGTACAAAAAAAATACCGAGTGCTATGTGCACCCAGTTAATAGAAAGTGGCCAAAACCAAAAAATACACAGTGGAACGACCGCGGGGGCGAGAATCATGCGCCCAGCCGTTAATAAGAGCGGAATATTATATGTTGATTTTTTCACGAAAAGCCTTCCTTAAACATCATAACCCCGGCAAGGCGTAATTCTAGTGCACTCACACGGTAATGTAAAGCGGGCATGCTGGTTCACCGAGCAATCTGGTGGCGGCGCAGGGATTCGAACCCCGGACCTGCGGATTATGATTCCGTCGCTCTAACCAGCTGAGCTACGCCGCCATACCATCTTTGAGTATACTAAATACTTAATTTTTGTACATTCTTACGCGAAAACCAGAATTCAAAAATCGATCGTAAAAAGAGCAAACCAGTTAACAATGTGGTAACAATACCAATCATAAGCGTTACCGCAAATCCCTTAATCGGCCCGGTACCAAAGAAGTACAGAATCAATCCAGAAATAAACGTTGTTATATTGGCATCTAAAACAATGGCATACGTTGCCTTAAAGCCTTGACGAACGGCTTGCGCAACGGGAATACCTTCGGCCAAATATTCTTTGGTACGTTCAAAGATCAAAATGGATGAATCGATGGCCATACCCAACGTCAAAACCAAGCCGGCGATACCTGGCAGCGTCAATGGAGCCCTCATACGCGACAACACAAAGAGAAGTAACAACAAGTTATAAAGTAATGTTACAAAGGCGAATATACCACACAAACGGTAATACAAAAGGCTAAAAAGAAAGAGTAACGCAATACCAACCAAACATGAAATCAAGCCACGATGAATCGAGTCGGTTCCCAGCGCCGGACCAATGTGCCGTTCTTCTTCAAAGGTAACCGGTGCGGTAAATGCGCCCGATTTGAGCATGGTTGCCAATTCTTTGGCTTCGTCTTGCGAAAAATTGCCGGAAATAATACCCGTACGGCGAATAGCATCGTTAATAACGGCATGCGAAATGATTTTTTTGTCGAGGAGAACGGCCAATGTACGCCCAATATTCTGCGAGGTAAGCGCGTGGAATTTATCGCCGCCCTCGGAACTAAATTCAAAACGTACGGCCATCTGCACACCGCCCGAACGATCGTTAGAAAAATCAGGGCGTGCCGATACCAAGTAACGGCCAGACACTTCGGTATAATCAGGAACTAAGAAAAACGAATGACCCAAATGGCGATCGGTACCTTCGACGATTTCCATGCCATCCGGTTTTTCACCGCCAAATTTTTCTAAAAGCTCTTCTTTGCTGCCGGCCGGCCCAGCTTCAACAAGACGAAATTCAAGCATCGCTGGGGTGCCGATCATTTTTTTTGCTTGTAACGGATCGTGGACATCGGGCAATTCTACAACAATACGATCTTTGCCATGAATATAGACGGGGACCTCTTCGTATCCACCCATATTGAGACGCGTTTGTAAAACTTCTTTGTTGCCCTGTAACGCCGCTTTGGCAATCGCTTCTTGTTTGCCCTCAGTAAAACTGATTCGCAAATCGTTTCCCTGAAGCGCAAAGACTAAATCGCGCGCAACAGAACGATGGCTGTATTCTTCTTCAATAAATTTCTGGGCTTTGAGGGCATCTTCGGTCGATGCAAAGGTTGCTACAGCCGTCAGGTCTTCCTTATTGATTTTTTGCGCCTGAGGCTCAAGCTTTGTATCACGTTTAAGAGCAAAAAGCGCTGAATGGACCAACTCCTGCAAATCATGCTCAATAGCCTCGTTGGTTTTCACCCCCAATGTTATATACGTCCCACCCGCCAAATCGATACCAAATTTTAACCGTTTCATCGGCGGATAAATAAAATAACCCGCCAAAACAGCGAGCAATACCCAAAAACCAAGACTTGTACCAAGAATGCGCCTAAGCGACATAACCATTGTGAGATCTCCTTATGGTGCCGAAGGGGGGACTCGAACCCCCACAGGATTACTCCCACAGCCACCTCAAGGCTGCGTGTCTACCAGTTCCACCACTTCGGCGACAAACTTTTGTGACCTTATTCTATCAGGGATCAGCTCCCTTAGCAACTAGAGAGATAACCAAAAGAAGGGGCCCGACACGGAGCCCCTTAGATTTTCCACGCTCTCTCTTAGGTAATTTTCATGGCTCTTAATTGTACCAGCCAATCAATAAAACGCTTACGCTTTTGGTGATCATTAAACCACCAATCATTCAGACCGCGCTTAAGCGTAAACAAACGAACAAAATTTCCTGGCGTTGGTTCATCGATTTCAACATGATAATTAACCCAACGACCATTCGTTTCTGATTGCAATGTTGTTGGTTCTTCAAAGTGCGTTGCCAATATGCATATACTCCCCGGCACACGGCAAATGCGGCGGCAGACGTCACACAAGCGGACCACGCCTTCAGACGCCACGGTACCGGTCATGCCCTCGTCAATAATGGACAAGCAGCGCGTTCCGGCCGGCAATTGGGTAATCGAATCTTCGATTTGCTTGAGCCGCCGCGCTTCGGCCATAAAGGTCGAAAGTGACTGCTGGATATTTTCCTGCACGTTGAGATACGTATAGATTTTCTGGAATGGCGTTATTTCGGCTTCTTGCGCAGCGGCAATACCAAACGTTTGTGCCAACACAACATTAAGAACGATGGCCTTCATGTTGGTTGATTTTCCGCTGCCGTTAGGCCCCGTCAACATCATATTGGCATCACCACCAACACCCAACTCGACATCGTTCGCCCTTGCTTTGGCGTAATCAAGCAGGGGGCTCCAGAATTTTTTGAGCCTGACTACCGGTAACGAGCTATCGACGAATTTAACGTAACAATAGGCCCCGGGCGTACAATTCCTCATCAAGTGCGCGGCTGCTGAAAGTGCATCCAATCGCCCCGCGGCCTCCAGCGCCGCCGTAAACGCATTGCGCTGCTCCATCATCAACTTGTAGGCAACCAAAACTCGCGTTGAATTAGAAAAATACGAAGGATCACCTTGGAACGTTCTCGTTTGCAAAAGATATAACAAGTTTTGCAGCTCTGGCGTACGTTGAGCATCAAAAAGAATTCTGATGTGCTCAAGTTCAGGAATATCAGCAAGCAGTGATGGATGCGCTTGGAGCACTTCGTTAATCCGCGCCAATCCACGTACAATGCTTGCAACGCCTATCAAACGTTTCTGCATATTATTTAAAATAGCGCGATCTACGGCTACAACATCTTTGCCCGTGTAGCAATTATATGCATAATATGCATCCAAACCGATGGTGCCCCCATACGTCAACAAAAATGCCGTTCCCCTCCCGCGTGGCAGATTATCCGTATATTTATCTTTGGCAGATCGAGACGCGCTCAAATCAGCAAGAGCTGCCATTGCATTGCCACTTTCACGCCCAAGCGCAGGGAATAATCCATACATCTTCTTTTGGTAGTCGCTGATTTCGGCTGAAATGCGAACCGAAGCAGCGCTGTCAGCATGAACCAATTGCGATTGCAGGGCCTGGACGTGTTCGCCCAACTGCTTCATTTGGCTATTAAGCGCATTAAGCGGTTGCTGAATCTCTGCAACTTTCTTCTCAAAAACCTCTTTAGTCATAGCTGAGGTAAAGGGATTATGCGCCAACCATAATTCTTTAAACGTGCTACAACCGGTCTTATTCAAAGCCTGCGCGGTTGCACAAATACTCTTCTTCCACCATGGCAATGCCGTATGCTCAGTCATTGTTCCTATCCAATGAAGTACCAAAGCCATGCCAAACGCTGGATGTATAAATGGAAGCGCAAGACGCACATTTCTCATAGCGCGGCTCGCGTACGTCAAAGGGATATTTTTATTTACCCAATCAACATTTTTTGACCAATAAACACGTGCTAATAAATCTTTATTGATCTCAGCTTCTTTATCAAAAAAACTAAAAAAGAGCGCCTGCCCTTGTGCAATTGACTCAAGTGAGCTGCGTACCGTCGCCTGCATATTCTCATTTTCGGCCAGCGTTCGTATCGCGTTTTGAGGTTTAAGAATTTCGTTTTTATTATTCAACGGTTTTGAAAAGAGTGTCATGATGGCGACATCACCAAAAAGGGTCTGCACACCCATGGTGCGTGATAATGCTGCATACTGGCTTCCCTTATTAATGAGATCAAGACTATTAATAGCGTCTATGTCGAGCACGGTACCAAACTGGTCATTGGGATAAAGCGCCTGCAACAATTGAACAAAAAAAAGCCGCTGTTCGGCGACCTTCACGGCATTCACCGTTAATGCATTTTGCATCTTTCCGCTCGGTTTACCCGAAGAAATATGGGGAACATTCGGTTTAATGTCTACCCCTTTTACCAAAATATCATTCAAAAATTCATAATACGAGGCGCCAGAAGCCGACGAACCCAATAATCCAACGCTCAGACACAAGATGAGTTTTCTGGTAACCATGATGGCCCCCTCAAAAAAATTATACTAGCCACCAGGATATACCGGAAAGAAAAATTGTCCATAGTCCGGACTATTATCCGTCGAAACTCAACCATAAGATGCTATTTTTGTCGCCTTATCTGTAACCGAAAAGCCGTTTAACCCATGAAAAAGCATCATGCGTCCATGAACTGACACGCGTGACAGCGGTATTCGTTACATCTTTGGTTCGCTGCCACCAGCTTGCGTTTAATCGGCGCTTGCATTCTTCGGCTTCTTGGCGGGCTTTTTCTAACTCAGCTTTGGCTTTCTCATCGCCTGAAAGCTCGGCAGCTTTTTTACGCTGATCAATCTCTTTACCCAGATCAAGCCCCTTGGTTTTCAAACGATCGATTGATTCTTTAAGTTCAGAAACTAATGACTGTACCTGCGTAACGGCATCATTAACATAGCTCCATAGTGTTTTCGTTACATAATCGCGTTTTTGTTCAACGTTACGCAAATAACCATCCATCTCGTAAAACAAATCCCGCGCTTTTTTGTCGTTTAATTCTTTGCCAATGGTCTTAAAATGATCCCACGATTTTTTTTCATATTCACGACACTCATTAATTTGCTGTGTCATAGCAGCAACCGACTTATCAAGCACGTCATCTAAGTCTTTAAGCGCTTTGAGCCGCACCGTTATTTGCTCCAAACTCTGCTGCTGTTCTTTGAGCTGTTGCAACATCGCACGCCCGGCTTCGTCAACATTGCCTTTGTTTGTACGCTGTACTTTGACTGAATCAATTAACTGAGCAACCACTTCAGTTGCTTTCCCCTGCTCAAAACCAAGTTCATTAAACGCCGTATCGGTAAGATTGTCACTATCATTGCGCACTTTGATAAACTGTGCCTGACTTTTATAGAGTTCGTTATTGAGCTTCATGATACGCTCATGCGTACGTTCGGCTTGTTCCCAAAAAGCCCGTTTGACGAGCCAATTTCCCTGCGCATCAAGCTCAGTAGTATCCAATGTTTTTGGCATACACTGGCGCGTCAACGATGGATCAACTTGCACCGGTTTGCATGGTTTGCACGCAGATTTTTTTGTTTGCTGAAGCGTCGGAACCGGCGCTATTTTTTTCACCTCACCGGCACTGCCAACAAGCATATCTCCGCCGTTTTGCGCTTGTTCAAATGCTTCTTTGGCTTTAGCTTCTTTGATCAGACCAGGCTCGTCTCCCAAACAAAATCCCCAAAGTCCGGTCATCGCTATCACTACCACACTTTTTTTCATACCCATCCTTTTTTAGAGCGTTTTCGCCAATGTTTTGAGCTCGTCATAGAGCCCCTGGCACAATTCTTGTGCTTCCGGAGAAGTATAGCTCCAACGCACGCCACTATCAACTCTACTTAACACAGAACGATCACATTTAATATCAATAATATCAATGCGAACCACGTTCATAAGCGGATGGACTGATGAAGGCGCACACACCACGCCAGCACGTCCCAAAATGCTATAGGCGACATTGGTATCATCTAGAAAGCACAACATGACTTTCTTTTGCCATACCATATTGTGATAACCCGTGTGTTCTTTATGAATGGTAATTAATAGACTTTCGAGCCCCTTTGGATACATACATTGAATCGGCGTTGTATGAGGGAGACCTTTTTCAGAAAACGTTGCAAGAACCGCAACCATTTTTTCGCTTTTCAATGCTGCCAACAAATCATCGGGAAGCTTTACCCCTACGTGTTTTGCCATATCATACCTCTTTGCAATTTTCAGCGCATAAATAACAATTTTTCATCAAAATGCCACACTTAACACGAAAAGAACCTCGGGAAACTTCGGCAACACGTTTTCAATCATGTTTGAGCACCGAAAACCGTTACGCATCATTCCCCTCAGAATTTAGGATCCCCAAACCATATACTGAAAGATATTTCTAGTATAGCAAATATGTCAAGTTTTGGCGACTATCATTGAACAAGGCGATTATTTATTGGCCGATTTTGAGCGATCAATCGTTCTATGAGCACAATCAAGCAACCGCACCATTTCATCTATTGATACTGCGGCATAATTAAATTTTACCAAAGAGGCTACCCGGACGACATATTGGCAGTCGGCAAATATACCATCGGCCACCCCCTGATTTTTGAGTAGAGCAAGCCACTGCTGATCGGTCATTGCACGAATCTCAGGCTGCCGTAAAAAAACCGCAAAGTACGCCTTAAGCAGGCTCGTAACGGCAGCAACGGCCTGCGGACCCGTTATTTGACGCGTTTCGAAGCGATTGCGCACATCGTCAATCAGCTGAAGGGTTATCACATGGGGTAAAAGCTGCTCCCGCGGCCGGCGCAAGCGCCGTATAAGAAACAGAATGCCAACACCAATCGCCACTAAAAGCCCAACCAGTATGGCAATCACGACCGGGTCCTGCCACCAGTCAACACCGATAACTTCGTATACGTTCAAATCAAGCTGTTCGGCTCGGTTCATCGCAGCATACTCCGCTGAATATGGATACCAGCATGGCCCATCGAACGGTGTTTAAAAAGAGCAATAAGTTGCGCGCTATAATCTGCATGCGCATCAACATCGACCACATCGATACCGGCACCCCGCAAAGCGTTGCTCTGCTTAATCCACCGCTCACGCAGCAGCGCATTAATCCAAGCCAGGCTATCAACCTGCACCCGTTGGCCGGTTTCAATATCTTCCAGCAACAATCCACCATCGGCAGGCAAAAAGCGCTCAGCGTGGTCGTAGCATCGCAATGCGACCAAATCAACGCCACGAGAATGTACGCGCACATTTTCCGTACCCTGCGTATCAATAAAATCAGATACTAAAAAGACCATAGAATCTTTGTGCCAACGCTGCGCGCAATAGGTGATGGCCGCACCAATATCGGTCACGGCCTGCCCCTGCGGCTCGTAACGATAAAGCGCGGTTACCAAATGGTGAACGTGATTAATCGTATTATGCGGCGGAATAACCTGCCGTACCTGGTCATCAAAAAAAACAAGCCCAACACTATCTTGACTATACTGACCGGCAAAGGCCAACAGCGCAGCAACGTCACGCATTAAATCGTTTTTCTTTTGATATGAGCCGTAAAGAACCGAAGAAGAAACATCGAGAGCAATAATAATACGGCGATTGCGTTCTTCCAAACATTCTTTTACGAGCAATCGGTTGAACCGCGCTGAACCTTTCCAATCAATAAAACGAACGTCATCGCCCACAACGTAATCACGGACCTGGTGAAACTCAATGCCATAACCACGCTGCGTCGTAACCGCTTGTCCCGATTGCGCACCTTGCATCAGCTGGCGCGTTACCATCCGGATATGCTGTATACGATTCATTACCTGCTGGTTGAGCACGTCGCCTACCAATCCATATAAAGCTGTAAAGCCGCCGGTAGCTTAATTGAACCATCAGGTTGTTGGAATGTTTCCATTAACGCCACGATTAGGCGTGGCAACGCCAATGACGACGCATTAAGCGTATGAACGAATTCAGCCTTTGCTTCCGGCTCGCGTTTAAAACGCATAGCTGCACGGCGCGCTTGGAAATCGGTGCAATTGCTGCACGATGAAACTTCCATATATGCGTTTTGGCCCGGCATCCAAACTTCGATATCATAGGTCTTTGCCGAAGGAAACGAACAATCTTGCATAGCCAATAAACTGACACGGTAATGGAGCCCAAGCTCAGTCAAAAGCTTTTGAGCACACTCAACCATGCGTTCAAGCTCAGCCATCGAATCTTCTGGCGAGACAATCGAATACAATTCAACTTTTTCGAACTGGTGAATACGGATAAGCCCACGCTCATGCGCGCCGTAACCGCCGGCTTCACGTCTAAAGCAGCTCGTCCAGGCCGTCATGCGCAGCGGGAGCTGAGCAGCAGACAAAATCGTATCACGATACAAATTGGTCAAATTTACTTCAGCCGTTGGCGTCAAAAAGAGCCCCTCACCGACAATTTCATACACGTTATCGCGGAACTTGGGGAAATTACTGGCACAAACAAGCGATTGCTCGTTAACTAAATACGGCGGAATCATCGGCTGAAAGCCATGTGCTTCGTTATTTTTGAGCATCATGCGCGTTAAGGCATATACCAGCTTGACGGCTTGTCCTTGATAGAAAGCAAATTGGCTGCCCGTCATCTTGGCTGCCGCTTCAAAATTAAGCCACCCGTTTTTCTTACCTAATTCAACATGATTAAGCGGCGCAAACGAAAACTGCGGTTTTTCGCCAATAAGTTTAACGACCTTATTGGCTTCCTTGCCACCCAAGGGCAAGTCGGCATCAGGAATATTAGGGCAACTGAGTGCTAACAATTCCAGATCGCGCCGTAGATGCTCAAGCGCATACTCTTTTTCTTTAAGCTGTGAACCAATAGAAATAGATTCTTGGCGTACCGCATCGGTAATTCCACCTTTTGCCTGGTTAGCAAGCTCATTTTTACGCGCGCGGAGTTTTTCAACATCAATATTTATCGCGCGGCGCTCTTCATCCAAACGTAATAATCGCTCAACATCAAAACTTGGATCTTTAGCTTTGAGTAATTGAATCTTTTCTGGTTGGCTGCGCAATACGGCTACATCTATCATGGGATTACCTCAATAATTCGTATCGCTTTTAGTGTACCGAAAAGCAGCACGAACCGCAAAGGCGCCGCAACTAAAAACAGCACAAAAAGTATATATTGCGCGAAAAACGCAGGCTTCGCAAAATTTCAACTTGACAAATTTTAGGCAAATGGTACACTTAAAATATGCGTGAAAAATGGGTAAAAAGATCACGCTGTCATTACAAAAGAAAGGGTTTACATGAACTTTCTCAAGAAATTACCAAGCAGTGGCAAGGGTATTTTGGTAATGGTCGTCGGTGCCATGATCATTATGGGCGCCTTTGATCTTATCCACATCCAGTGGAATTACGTTGTAGCCTTACTTGGCTTGGCCGTTGTTTTACGCGGTCTTCAATTAGCATTCAAGCCTGAATAACACACGCTATTTTCAACACTTTTGATGGCCAGCGTGAGCTGGCCATTTTTTTTAGCCACTATCGCTGCTAGAATAACAACGACGTATATCATATGTGAGAATAATGATTATGAACAAAAAAATATACCCCACATTACTCATGAGTTTACCACTCTTAATGACCTCGCCGCTTCTAAACATGCAAATGGACCCCCCTATAGTTCACAATGTTACGGATATTACGCATGATTTATCAACCTACATACCTGCTGATCGCTACGTTGAAATTGACAGCGCGTGGCAATCAATCAGCAATTCCGATACCCTTTATCGTGCCGTTGGACGGCCAGATACCTGCACACAAAACGGCCTTTTTGATTGGCCGCATTTTATTGCAAAAATCAGTCATGAAAATAATCGGGAAAATAAGGATTATACCATTTTCGGATCGACGCGAGATAAACCTGCCCATGCACCCGCCGTGCCTCTCTCTGTAGATCAAGAAATAGTTTTGCAGCACATACGAAAAGCCGATTATGCCGAACTCAATCAGATTCTTCAATCGCTTCGCCACGACATCTTTCATGAGCAACTTATCAATAAAATACTCGAACTTGCATGGCATCAAAATTATCACATTAAAGCTGCTGCCATTTTTGTGCTCACTGAACTGGGTAAAAGCGTTGAACTGCCGGCATACGTGTACCATGTATTAAGCCAAGCCTGCGTTGAAGAAAATTACCCGTATCCATTCAAACCATCATTTTTTACGTTGCCCGGATGCTTCTTGTATTGGCTTGGTTGTCCAGAATTTGCCAACCATCGCAAACAACAGCTTGCCGTCGAAACCTATGGCCCAGAGCTTTCGAGCAATCCACTTGTACACCATACCATCAATAAAACACTTACCTGCCTGGGTGGAGCCGGGAAAATCACGCTCCGCGACGGCAGGATTTGTCGCCAAATCGACGTAAACCCATCGCAAACAATAGCAATCCCAGCCGGCACGCACATACACATACGCAACACAACGCTCAAACGACTCATTTTTTGGACTCAATCGCAACCCATCCATAATCATAACCAACGGTTAGAAACGCAGCTCGCCCCAGCAATCTGGCCAAATAAGCCAAGCGGTGGCATAGCAGAAACTCAGAAGGAATATGCCCAAAGCCTCGTTAATCAACACCGTCTCTTTGAAATTTACTGTGATCTTCACACGCAATCGCTACCGCTACTCTATCGTTATTTTTTGATCCGGCTGAGTAATCTCGATAATTTAATTGACGACAAATTGGCCATCGCTAACGATCGAGAAGAGCATTGGTTTTTGCGCGTGGCCGCTATCGGCGCCTTGGCTCCTTACCGATCAAAAGCAATCACCACGTGCATGAAAAAGCTATGTCATGATCCCATTCGAGCCGTAAGACGCGCAGCGCGGCAAGGCATGTTCGGCGTCTCCCCTTCTTTGCCCCTTACGGTACACACGACCAAAGAATTCACATGTGCGATTGGCAATTAAACCGCCCGGGCAAACATTTCAGTTTGAAAATCTTCGCCATTATGCTATACTGAATATGAATGGAATATTTTAGCCATCGTTACACGTTAGGGACACTATGTACAAACAATTACGTTATCTAACGATTGTTCTTTTGTTGCCATTTTCTTCTACATGGGCAATGGAATATAACCCGGCTACTCAAAATGACAGCGAGGAACAGGCAATCACTTCAGTTGCTACGCGCGTAGCGCTCTGGTTTACCAATCCAACTAAAGCATGTACACGTGAAATGGAATATCTCAAAAAAAGCGGTGAATTGGCAGCTCATAATGTCATAGAAGAAACAAAACAAAATCCCCAAAAGACCATTGTTTTGCACCGCGTCCCATACGACTTAGTAAATACTTTTTGCTCAGCGCATCTCCAAGAGATAGTTGGACTTAATTGCAAACACAAAAAAGAGCGCAAACGCCTTTGTCCGGCCATGGTACTATTCGATAACAAAAGAATTACCGGACAATATCAACAAATAATTGGTAGTTGCAGCAAATGCCTTTACCATAATTTTTTAGAACCGAAGGAAACGATAAAAGACGACCGCGGATGGCATTTCAAAGAACGTATCGATGAGGCAGAAGAAACATATGACTTGTTCGAACGCTTAGCTCCAGAAGTATTAACGTCAAAAGCAGTTTTAAAGTATAGCGATACGCGATGCCAACTCAAAGAAACAGCGCCGGCTTTTTTAATTACAGATAAGAGTCTTAACACAACGTATATCATCTTCAAAGAACCAAAAATTACGTTTGGTAATTGAGCAATAAAAATACGCACGGCCCAATCCGCAAAATACTGGCCAAGTGGAAATTTTTTACCGTTATGTTATACTAAAAAGTAGGTGGCATATTTTAACCACCGTTACCGTTTAGGGGCACTATGTACCAACAATTACGTTACGTGGCAATTGTTCTTTTATTACCAATCTTTTCCACACGGGCAATGGAACCTGACCACATTGAACCAAAAATAAAAACTATTGATAAACGCGTGTCAGCCGTATTTGAAAATCATACACCTAACGAATCCGACGTTTTGCACGGTGTCCCACCAGAATTAGTAAATGCGCATTGCTTGCCATTCATTCAATGCAAAAATTATAACAACTATAGACGGGGCGACAGACACGTGAAGGTTTCGTGCCCGGTTATCGCAAAATTCGGCGAAAAAACGGTCGTCGGGGAATACGAACAAGATATTGATGGCCGGGGAAACTTATATCACAATTTTTTGAATCCCAAAGAACAATTATCTACCAATCGGCAAAGGCACGTCGAAAATGCGGTAAAAATTTATGAATTTTTCAAACCACTTCGCGGAACCAAAGAAGTTTTCAAAGATAGCCGTTACAAGGTAATGGAAACGTTTGCCGCCATCTCAATTCACGACGGAAAATTTGGAGCAACGTACATCATCCCCAAAATGTCACAGGTTGAAATCTGGACCACTCCTTACTTAGCTAAAATCCACGATATCACGCATGACAAAATATACTATGCGTCTCATCCCGTGCAACACAGCGGAGAAAACTTTAAACTCACAATCAAATAATATTTTTCCAAAAATTAGACAACTAAAAAAGGCTGCGTAATGCAGCCTTTTTTACGAGCACCTATCTGAGGTCCAATGTAATCTAGATTACAAAGAACGTACGACCTGACGTAAGCTTTTGCCCGCTCTGAATTTAGGCACATAAATCGCTGGAATATTAATTTGTTGTTTTGTCGCTGGATTTATGCCTTTACGTGCTGGACGTAACGATGTAGAAAAAGTACCAAAGCCTGCTAGTGCTACTTTGTCTCCCTTTTTCAACGAACGCTCAACAATGCGTGTTAACGCATCAAGAACACGTGCAATGTCTTTCTTGCTAAACATCGTCTCCACACTTAATGCATCAATCAAATCCGTCTTATTCATTAGGCTTTCGCTCCTTTCAACGAGAATCTTTGATTAAACACTGCTTTTTCTTCACTGGACAGCATACCGTGATATACCTATTTGTCAAATTCCATTATTAATTTATACTCAGTTATAATGGTATGTTTTCCCTGAGTTTTTAAGTACAAAATCAAGTAATTACCGTGATCGATACGCATTGCCATCTTAATTTGATTATTTCACGAGATCCCAACCACATATTAGATAAAAAAGAGCTCGGAGCGGCTGCCGCAATCATCAAACGCGCGCAGGCAGCCGGCGTAACACATGTTATCAATATCGGCGCCTCGCTGGCCGATAGCTTCAATAGCGTTAATCTCGCCCGTGCATATCCCATGATTTATGCTGTTATCGGCGTCCATCCCAACGATTTGACACCCGATTGGCAAAATGATTTTGAAGAAATAAAGAAATTACTCAAAAAAAAAGAAGAACATAAAATTGTTGGTATTGGCGAAACGGGGATCGATACGTATCGCCCCGGTTATCACTTGCAGCGCCAACAAGATGCCTTCCACGCGCATATAGAGCTAGCCCTAGAACATGATTTACCCGTCGTCATACATACACGCGCAGCCCCGCAAGAAACGTTGGCCGTAATGCACGAATATCGCCAAAACAACCTACGCGGGGTCATCCACTGTTTTGCGTATGATCTTGCGTTTGCACGTGACGTTATCGCCAATGGTTTTTATGTGGGCATTGGCGGCGTTGTCACTTATCCGCGTAGTCATTTAGCAGAAGTCGTTGAAGCAATCGATTTAAAACATATCTTACTGGAAACCGATGCGCCGTTCTTGCCGCCGCAACAGTGGCGTGGACAATCAAACGAACCGGCATATCTGCCGGCCGTTGCGCAAAAAATTGCTGAAATCAAAAATATCTCGTTACACGTAGTTGATGAGATCACCACCCAAAGCGCGCACGTTCTTTTTGGCATTCTCAACTAAAGCTTCCGGCGATGGCGATTGCCCCTTGGCACCTTTGACCGAAATATCAGCTGATTGCCCTTGTACGGGCCCAATCAAATCCTCTGGCGATATCGTCTTTTTTTTCTCATCTTTTGCCACGTCGCTAGCCGATGGTTCTAATTTTTTTTCATTTTTCGTACCCAGATAGTACCCTGCACCCAGCATAGCAAATCCTGCAACTATATTCAGTCTATCGCTCTTACGCTCAACCTTCTGTTGTTGCTTGGATGAAGACCCATTACCTTTTTGTTGCTGAGAAGACGATTTTTCGGGAGATTGGTAAATAATCGTCTGCGTACCAGGTTTTGAATCGGTCAAAATGTTTGCCGATCGCTGCGAAAGCGGCATTTTTTGGTATAGATATGCCCTGGCTAATTGGGCGCGCGCGGTTGATTTATCCCACCCAAGCCGGGTCATCACGTCAACTAATCGGCTTTTACGCCACTCAAATTCACCAAAGGCAATCTTTGCCGAAGCTTGCTCGGCAGCCGGCAAGCGAGTCATCAAATAATCGATTTTGTTATCGGTTACACTTTGGTACACCTTGAAGGCATTACGCACCTGCTTTTTTTTGAAATAATCGGCACGTTCTTCAAAAAGAGTCTTGATAGGCACACCCCACTGCGGATTCATGGCAGCCGAGGCATTGGCAGCATAGCGTTTTGGAGAAATTTTAAAGGCCATCCAGTGAGCAGCGTGCTTAACCGCCGGTACAACCAAAAACATCTTCCACAAACCACAATCATGCGCTGAAGTCCACAAGGCATTCGTTTTTGTACCGGCCAAACCCCACACGGCACGCGTCTTTGCACGTGCACTCTTCAGCAATTCGCTTCCCTTTTTGCGCGCTGCCGTCGCAATAACAGGCACGTCCTGCGTTAACACGCGCATCACGTATAATGGCCCAGGAAGAGATTGAACGGTTCCTTCAGCCGACCAACTCAAGCCAAGCATACCACAACAAAACACCACTAATATTCTTTTTTTAGCCATTAACGCCCCCAATAATTAAATAACCTATTTACTTTATCATATCAAAAAGCGCAAAAATGACAATTCTGCAATGGGTTTTTCACACGCTTAAACGGCGTTTTTTGGCAAGCTTAATTGAAGAAGCAATCGCCAACCCACGCCCAATGGCCAAACGCTGCACCATGCGGCAAAAACGCGCGCGATCGGCGTACGTAACCACCGCTTGTTGATGTGCTTCGGCCAACGCGACCGGATACCCCTCCCCCTTGCGACACTGATCCATGACCACATGCTCAATAAGCGCAAGCGCCTGCGGATCCTGCGCTATCCACTGCGGCACTTCAACACGCCCGATTTCATGCCCGGTATGTACATAAAAAAAGTATGGGCGCGCGTATGACTCATAAAACTCAAGAAGCGACGCATTACTCTGGAAAACAATCGTACGCTGCCCCGGCGCCAAAAAATCGGCCATCAGCTCACGATCAAGCCACAACGCACAGGCATCGGCCAACTCGGGATACCGCGCACTGGCGTAAACACGTAGTATATTAACAAGATCTTTATTATGCGGCAGGCTGACATAACCCGCATGGGCAATACGTTGTTCGTACAAACGCGCCAAGACCGCCGCATAGCGCGTTAAATATTCATCACGAAAAGCCGTCGGCTTTTCAGCTAAATGCCAAAAGATCAACGAGCCATCAAAAAGAATAACCGAATCTTTTGTCGTGTGAGCCAGGACGCAATCGAGCGATTTTTTGAGTTCGTACTCTTGGCGCAGACTATCAATCGTTTCAACACTCACATCCTGCCCGCCGGCAATAACGTGCGGTTCGTTAAAAACACGTGCCGTCGACGATTGCCCATAAACAAGCTCAATACCGCCAACATGAATAAGCGCGCATTCCAAGCCCTCATGTCGATCAGGATATATTTGCGATCCATCAACGGCTATTACACGATAATTAGGCAAGTGATCGCGCAAAAAAATTTTTTGGTCCAAAAGCCCTGACCAGGATGGCAGTAAAAGTGACGGCGCTTGCTTGACCGCATGGCAATTAAAAGAAATATCATTGAGTACATCATGCCACACCTGCAAAAGAAGCGTATGCGTCTGCGCTTTGAGACTCCAGCGCATTTGCTGCTTGGATACCAGTTGCTCCCAAATATGCGCGTCGTTAATCATAACACGCCAGTATCGGCAGCAAGAGCATCTTGGAACGCTTTGAGTGCCACGGCAATACACTCACGCCTGGCCGGCCCCAATTGCAGGTTCATCGCGGCAAGAACGTCATCAAGCGTTAACCCTTGCATCTCAGAAATTGATCTGCCAAGCGCGTACGAAACTAAAAAAGACGCAGCGGCGCCACTGATGACACAGCCGGAACTCTGGTGCTTGGCATTCGTGATTATATTGTTTTTTGTTACTCCGGTAATGGTTACCTGGTCGCCGCACGCGGCGTTGACACTCTTGGCACAAAAAGACGGGCTTTCGATGGCTCCCTGGGTGCCCGCATCGTGGTACCATCGCCATATATTTTCGTTATACATATCTTTCACCATCCATACACCATAAGTATACGCCAAAATGGCGCAAGCGTCAGCCAACTTTTACATAAAAATGTTGCACTCGGCTGAGGGAGGGACTAGAGTTAGACAACGAAATTATCTGAAGGGAAAGTATATGAAATATCTATGGTTACTCGTACTTGGCTGCGGCGCGCTCCACGGTATGGAACGCCAAGCCCTGCCACCGGCGCCAACCGAATCCCCATCACGTGAAGATGTCACCACACCACCATTACCCGAAGACCCTGTGGCAGCAAAGTTTGCGCTCGGTGCTGAGCTGGTCACGCTCAAATCAGCCTACAAGAGCCTACTGGAGTACGAGCCAGCCGTTGAAGAGTGGCACCTGAACAGATTTGATCAGGCAACCATCGCCGCCGGCTTGGCCAGCGCACTCGTCATTGCTGATCGCCGGGCCAACACACGGCTGTTTCTCACCGAAGGCGGCTACACTCCTTGGGTTGTTGCGGGCATTACCAGCTTATGGCAATTGTTACACATATGGTATTTGAAATTTGGCAAGTGGCGCGCCAAAGTCAACAACGCCGAAATGCAAGAAACGATTAAAAAAAATATCGGCCCGCGGCTAACAGCGCTCGAGGGAAATGTGCGCGCACTCACGCAAAGCACATCCCAACGCCTAGAATCGGTGGAAAAACGACAAACAGCTGCCGACACAACAAGCAAAAGCCTTCAAAGCGAAATGTTTCGAATCGCCAGAGAAATTGACGAGCTCAAAAAACAACTCAAAAAAAAGAATTGAAAGGAAACAATGTACGGGAAAATATGGTTTGCCATAATAATCATGCCAGCGCTCACCGGCATGGAATTGCGTATAACATTACCTGATACGCACGCACGTGTTTTAGACGAGCTCGCCACATGCCAAGATTTTTTAAACAATAAATCGATCGCTGATTGGCAACAAAAGGAACTCGTACTTGAAAAAAGCCCCTGGCGCCAGCGATTAAGCATCGGAGCTACCGCCGTGTCGCTTTTGGCCTTCGGGACGCCGGTAACGCGCGCTATTGTGGGACATGATGGCCGCGATGTTGCGCAGGCGTCAACGCCTTGGTGGCGATCCAATGTTGCGATTGGTAGCGGGATAGGACTTCTCACGGCAATCGGTGCAATCACTTTTTATTATCAATGGAGCGAAGTTACACAAGAACTTCTCAAACAACAAAATCGCGATCTGGCAGAAGATTGCAAAGAACAAATCACCACACTCACTACAGTCGTTGAACAGCTCGCTACCCACATAGATGCCATGCAGCTATCTCAGGTACACGACGAACAATTTGATCAACAATTACTAGCCAAGGTCTTGAGCATCGAAGAACAATTTGAACAATTCCGCACCGTGCAAACTGTGGTGCTTACTGATACCAAAACAAATTTGGCGGAAATCAAGCAAGAAGCCAAGACGATACGCGAACGAACTGATCGGCTAAGCACGCGCGTTGAGGCATCACGGCAACTCCTGGCAAAAATTCTTGCCCGCATAAAAAATTTTGTACACAAAAAAAAGGAAAGTTAAAGGCAGTTGATTTTTACTCAAAAAACGATGTAGAGTTGATTGAAGTTTATGTTTAACTCCCTAAACCAAAAAGGATCCGTATGAAGCGACTATTGTGCATCGGGCTTTTACTGGCAACCCCCATGATCAAGAGCATGGGAAAAAAGGCAGAGCTATACCCCGGAATGGATAAAACATTAACAATCCCACTCCTCTGTGTAACCGACCCTGAAAATAATACGAGCGACCTAAGCGCACTATTAGATGAATATTCAGCACGTCTCGTAAAGGAAAAGAGCAATTTGAAAAAATGGGCCACCGGAGCCGGCGGAGGGGCTTTGGCACTATGGGGCGGATTAGAAGTAATGGGCGATCCTAAAAAAGACTGGAAAAATCATAAATTAGCCCTTGGCGTCGGCGGTGGCGCAGCGGGGCTGGGCGTTTTTGTCGCCCTTTACCCTGACAAAGCGCTTGAGCTGCTCAAAAACGCTAAGGGTCGCGTCTATGGGCTCGTTGCCAAAGTTCGTCCAAATTGGATTTCGGCCGAAGAATCAATTGAAGCCATTACCCAAGAAACAGCCGCAAAAATCCAGCACGTGTACGCCCGCACGCTCGATCGTGCAATGATGCTTTTATACCCAGAAGCAGCAACCCAGGCAGAACCATCCGAAACGATGTTTAATAAGCGCATAACTGAACTACAAGAGGCGGTAACAACACAAAAATTGGCTCATGATGCCGAAGTTGGCAAATTGCTTACAGCAATCGCGCAGGATCGTGAAGCTGCGTTGGCGCAAAGTTTAGCCCTCGTCAAATGCAAAGAAGATCTTGGAAAAGTATCTGCTATCACGCAAGCCTTCCAACAAAAAACAAAAGATGCCTGCAAAAAACCACAATATAAGTCGGTTTTTGATACCGTAGAAGCAGCAAGCAAAACCATCGAGATTCTCGTAAAACAATGCGACGACCGCGCAACGCAAGTCCAACCGCTTCTTGCTCTTCACCTCAAGCCAAATGCAGAGCAATTGAACGACAAATCGGGAACGGGCGCGGGATCCGCGTCTGGCCTAAATCTACGGCCAGCATTGCTTCCAGACACCGAGAAAGAAAAGCTCGAACCAGCAGCGAACCCTATTCCAGCGCCAACACCGGTTCCAGCTCCTGCGGCGCCAGCGGCTGGCTCACATTCATAATTGGTAATTAGATAATTACGTAAAAACCCCCGGGTAATCTCGGGGGTTTTATTTAAGGAGACCCATGGGGTATCTGCGCATAACAATCTTGATAACAAGTTGCTTGTTCATGTCCGTCACCACGCCAATGCATAAAGAAAACAACGTAAGAACCACCCGATTGACAGATTTAGCGCACCGGAGCACGCACATAGCCACCGCATACGCCAAAACCGCTGAGATCCGAACAGAAATAAACTACCTCGTCAGCCAATTCACCGATCCATACGAAGTTTCTGATGCCGATTACACCGGCCATCTAGCGCTCGGCACGGCTGGTTTGGCAGCCATGAGCGCATACGGGTATGGCTCGGACACTCGCTCACAAACGAGCGATTCAATCACCGATCGCGTCACACGCGCGCTGCATTCAAAAGAGATACAATACGCCGGTTGGGGGTTGGCAGGTGGGCTTGCGCTCTGGCATTGGCTCATCAAGCCATGGCAAGAGCATCGGCAACGCACCCACCGACAAGAGGCATTTGATCTGCATATCGAACGTTTAGAGAAATATAAAAAAGAGCTCGAAGATCTCTCTTCATCACTGACGGCTCAAAGTGACGCCATCGAACCGGGAACTCCCAATGAGCACAATCAGCTCGAAACGCTGTATGGCTGCTGCCTGATGAATAAATTGCACATGGATCAAGCAACCGTCCTAATCGAATCGCTGGGCGCACAATTGCGTGCTTTGTGGGATAAACCGCACGATTCAGCGCATTTTAACGCGATATTGGCGGCATACAGCTCACTGTGTACCTCCCACACCTTTTGGCAGGAGAAAAACCAAGCGCTTCTGGAAACCGCTCACAAGCGGCTCGGCCTCGATATCACCGATGAATAATGTTTTCAAATAGAATTTTTTCATTGACTTTTTTGCCTACTCCGCTATACTTAAAATAGACCATTAAATGCTCAATTTATCGCCTGCTTTAGGCGCGCTTTCGTCATAAAAACGTTAATTAATATATGGAGAGCTATCATGATACGGAGTAAAGCTTTTTCTATCGGTTTATTTTTAAGTATTGGCATCCTCCACAGCATTACCGCATTTGTCGCCACCCATGATGGCGGTGTGACGCCCGCCCGCCGCAAGGTCGTTCTTTTTGACTTGGGCTACACCGTCGTAACACCTAACACGAGCTCTGCAATAAGCAATTTGGGGTTCGGAAACCTCATGCGCTGTTATTTTGGCGACTTCAAAAAACAAATATTCCGCACAAAATTTAAGACGTATCTGCAAAATTTTATGATGGAAACGCTCACTAAAATTCCATCACCGGCAATCAACGCTGATCCAACGCCAATGCTCGCCCCTAACGGCAAACCATTGCCAACGATATTTAAAGATCTCATGATCGGCGCCATCACCAGCCAACAAGCTCTCGCCCAAATCAACGCCTACACCGAACTCCATCCAGAATGGTTTGGCAGCGACGCTCAGAAAAAGGTATTTTTGGGTATGGTAAAATTTGCCTACAACCCTGAAACATTTACCGAAAGCCTACAACTCAACCCTGCATGCACCCATCTTTTGCAGCATTGCTCGCAACAGGGGTGCCTCTGCATCGTTGTGTCTAATTGGGCACGTGAATGCGTCACAGAATTCAAACAAAAATTTTATTTGTCGGTAAATCCATACGTTCATGAATGGGTGTTTTCGTGCGACGGACACGGCGCAAAACCGTGCGCATCTATTTATGAATACTGCTACCAGTTAGTTCAAAATAAATATCCCGAATTCTCAACAGCAGACTGGTATTTCTTCGATGACCAGGAAGAAAATAGAATAGGCGCTAAAGACGCGTTAAGACCGCTGTTTGAGGCGAGCGGGAAAATGCAACAAATACACTGTGCCCACCCTGATAAGGCAGAGCCTTTTGCCCGCAAGCATGGTCTAATTGGCAACAATATCACGCGCCGCATGCTCAGAACCAATATCAATCAGGACGAACAAATCGCCTATAAACATGAATTGGAAAAACGAAATATCTATCGCACGCAGCAAGCAGAAACAGATTTTTTAACCACTTTTTAGGTTTTAAATCGCAATAAATGGAGTGTTATTCATGGTTCGTATCAAAACGGTTACCATCGGTTTGTTGTTAGGTATCAGCCTGCTTTTTGGTGTCAACACTAACGTCGCTGCCAAAAAGCACATCATGGCCCAAGCCCGCCGCAAAGTTGTTTTATTTGATTTGGGATATACGCTCGTCAACCCTGAACCAAGCATGATCTCGGCAATAAAAACGCTAGGCCTTGGCAACTTAATCAGCTGCATTTTGTGCGATTTTACCATATTCGCTTTCCGCTCAAGCATCAAGGACCACATGCACCGCTTCATGATGGAAACACTTGATAAAATTCCATCACCAACAGCCAAAAAAGATTCAACAACACTTCTGGGGCCGGATGGCAAGCGACTGCCAAGCATTTACCGCGATTACATGCTCGGCACCATTACCTATCAACAAGCGCTTGACCAAATCAAACAACATGCCAATAAACATCCTGAATGGTTTGGAAGCGACGCCAAAAAACAACTTTTTCTGGGCATGATAAAAGTTGCCTACGACCCAGAAATATATACGCATGGGCTGCAACTTAACCCGGTATGCACGCATCTCCTGCAATATTGCGCACGACAAGGATGCCTATGTATCGTCATTTCAAATTGGGCGCGTGAATGGGTCCCTGAATTCAAACAAAAATTTTGTATGTCCATCACCCCGTATGTCAAAGAATGGGTTTTTTCATGCGATGGCCACGGCGCAAAACCGTGTGCATCCATTTTTGAACACTGCTACAATCTCGTACGGAAAAAACACCCCGAATACGCAACCGCCGACTGGTATTTTTTCGACGACCAAGATGAGCATCGGAAAAGCGCAAAAAAAGTGTTTAGACCGCTCTTTGAAGCCAATGAAAAAAACCAACAAATCCATTGCTCACACCCTCAAAATGCTGAAAGCTTCGCGCGAAAACATCATTTAATCTGCGATCATGTTACACGCTTCATGCTTAACACCACGATTGATCAAGCCGAGCAACAAGCATATGAACACGAACTTGAGCGGAGGCGCCTTAACCACAGTCAAAACGTTTGTGTATGAAAAAATAATTAATACGTAGATTTGTCTGGCTTATCCTGCCAGGAACGGAATACTTCATCATAACGAGCGACTTTAAGTTGCCGCATGGGTATTGAACGCTGCCCAGGATCAACGCCAATCTCGTGATAAATCATAGCATCTGAAAAACCAACACGCGCAGCATCGTTGCGTCCCGCACTATACCAAACACCATCTAATCGCGCCCAATAAATCGCCCCTAAACACATGGGGCACGGCTCACAACTGCTATAAAGCACACATCCACGTAATTCATGATTTTTCAAAGCAGCACACGCCCGACGAATGGCAACCACTTCGGCATGGGCAGTGGGATCATGCTGTTTGGTTACCTCATTACTTCCCGTTGCAATGACCTGACCTTTATGCACAATCACCGCGCCAAAAGGCCCGCCGTCATGTTCGATGGAGTCAAAAGCAAGAGCTACTGCCTGCGCAAGAAATTGTTCATGTTTATTTACATTCATAACGATTTCGCACGATCATAAATCATTTGAATAAGAATGTGATAGGCCGTGAGCGCCAATACAAACATCATAATCGCGATAACACCGCTTATACTTAGAAAAATACCTACCGCCACATACGGTGAAAGCGCAAGAACAAGACCTACTAATTTTATGATAGAAAGGGTTAATAAAAAGATGATCGCTATTACCAAAGAATAAATGCCTAAAATGAGCAAAAGAGACCATAAATAGGTGACAAGATATCGTTGAAAAATACGCGCCGAGCGGTTAGCACAACGCCAAAAATGCGCACCCTGGATAAGCCCAGGTAATACAAAAGACCATGCCAAAATTATAACACACCATATCACGCCAAATAAAATTCGAAGCACCCATATGCTCCGAAGAAACGCCATGGTACTCCACCATCCAGATAAGAGCCCCAAGAGCGCCACGCGCCAAAACACTGGCATACTCATATGAAAACTTTGAACAAAAGAAATAGGGGTATTTTTTAAAAAAGCATCCACTCGCTGGTACAGCGCACCGGTAACCAACGTATTTACGACGAACAATACCATAAAAATAGTGTATTTAATTACCTCGATGGAAAGCGTAAAATTGACGTGATAGGTCGGGCTCATAATTACGTACCAAGCAATATCGGTCCGCCCCAAAAAGCTCCGTGCAACCCAATACCACAGTGCCATAAAAAGCACACTTTGAGCCAAAATCCAAAAACCATACGCCCACAGCGCCGGATTTCTCCAAGCCATATTGAGCACACAAGATGTCAGGCGATTACCCTCTCTAATATGAGTCACCAAAGCCATCGTTAACCCTTTCTGGTCAAGCTCTGTGTTATAGATATTTCAGTCTAGGGTAACCGTCAAAAAATAGCAATAGAAGGCCCTTTAGACAAACGTGCATACAGTGTTGCCGGCAAGGCTGCCCATGCGGTTGCCAACCACAAAAATGTTACTATGGCACAGACAACAAATGGTGCAGCTAATACACTGCAAACAACCCACCATACGAGCGTGTGCAACCATCGAGCTAACACAAATAAACCCACAGCTGGCGCAGTAACCAAAAGCAAAACGGTTGCCATGATAATAGCGCTCCACACAATGGCCCACAGCGTTGTCAGTAAATTATGCGCCGTCAATTTAAATGAGACGACAAATGATCGACATGCTGCAATTCGCTCCTTGACCAGCGCCGCCATTGAATAAAACTCCGCCATACGAAACGGGACCATCAACATCATTGCAATAACGCGTAAATACCACCGCTGCGACAGGTCTGCCGACGAGCTGACAACCGCAAGCGCACCCTCAATAGCCACATAAATCAAAATCCAATTGATAACGCGCCTACGATAGCCATGAACAAGGGCACGACTCTCGTTGAATGTTAGCAACCGTTGTTCGTGCCGTACAAAAACAGCCTCATTCAACGCTGCCGTCATTAATGCGCTCTTATACACCGCCCATACAAAACACACCGCAGCAGGAACCGCGCATACGCTCGCCCACCATCCGATAGATTTAAAGAGAAAAACACCGACTCCCAAACCCACAGCAAAAAAAATAGCAAAAACGACCCAATAGAGCGCGACATAGAAAACATACCACACCAGTTTCGGATCCTGCCACACCATGCGTAATGCTTCATGCACACACTGGGTGCCAAGAGACAGCCGTTCACGAATAGTCATATAAAATTCCTACGATTTAATGCGCTCCCAAAGTACGCCTGGCAGCACCATACCTACCGTCATAAGATACCACAAAAGCAATATTAATGGAACCAGAACCAAAATGTAGGGAATAAGCAAATGAATGCAAACGGGAATCGAAAGAATTGTGCAAACCAACCATGTAAGCCAATAAACCATAAATTTGAGCAACAAGAAAAACGTATACGCAACAGCAATAGCAGTCAAAACCGCGAAAGCAACAACAACAAATCGATGCGCAAGCACTTTATATGAATCAATGATGGCGTGTACCACGCCGCACTGGCGATCAACCAGCAATGGCAATGAGACGATCATGCCAACATACCATAAAGCGAAAAGAACAAGTGCAAGCACGATGGAAACTGAAACGGCAAGCACGGTCAAAACCGTCATGACAACGACATGCACAGAAATATAACCAACCAATGATATGAGTAAGTCACGATCAGGAAGGGCCGCGCGCACGCTGATCGGCGTACCGCGCAAGTAGGCAAAAAGTTGCTTGAGCATGGTAGCATAGAGCACACCAACAACCCACCCAAAAGCCAAAACACTCAGAAAAGATATGGCCAGACAGCCCATGTCCGAAGTTACACAATTCACCCCAGGAAAATAGAAGAGATAACACATTTGCATAACCTGGTGAAGATGCAAGCCGCACCTCATAATAATCCCGCACACCGCAAAATGCACAAGTAGGTGAGCAAGGCTAAACCACGCAAAATGTTTTTGTTGGAAAACAATGCGCATCGACTGCCACGTCGATTGTACGCCCGCCTTGCCCTGAGCTAACAACTGCATAAAAAACTCCTTTTTTTAGGTTAGGAAAACTACTCACCTTAGATCAGCGCATAATTTTTTCATTACGTCAAGCAGGTGCGCCACCTCCTGCGCCGTATTATATATCGAAAAACTTACCCGTACGCTAGCATGAATCCCCATTGCCCGATGTAACAGTGAGGCGCATTGTTGTCCCGCGCGCACGGCAATTGGTAGCTCCTGCGCATCTAGGTATGCCGCAACATCATGCGCATGCACCCCATCAACCACAAAACTGACCATATGCCCTTGCCTGCGCAATTGCTGCACAGGTCCTAAAACCCCAACGCGTGGTAATACAACAAGGCCGTCCAAAAGCATGCCAACGAGTGCGGTTTCATGTGCTTTTATTCTTTCAAAGCCAATCTGCTGCACATAATCTACCGCTTGCGCTAGTCCAAGAACTTCTGCAACAGGTGCCGTTCCCGCTTCAAATTTGCGCGGCGCATCCAGCCATTGTGGCGCGCGCCAATCAAACTGCTGCACCATTCCGCCACCAAAAAGAAACGGGTCAAGAGCATCAATTAATTCGTGCTTGATATAGAGCACGCCGATGCCCGTCGGACCAAAAATTTTGTGCCCAGAAAAGGCCAAGAAATCGACGTCAAGATCACGCACATGTATTGCACGATGCGCAACGGCCTGCGCGGCGTCAATAAGTACGCGCGCCCCCACACGGCGAGCGCCACGAACCACACGCGCAATATCGGTAGCCACCCCCAACACATTGGAAATATACGTTATGGCAACGAGCTTGGTACGCCCAGAGAGCATTGATTCAAAAACAGATAAATCAAGTGCCCCATCGGCAGCCAGCGGAATAAGCTTAATAATCGCGCCATTGCGTTGCGCCAATTGCTGCCACGCAATGAGGTTGGAATGATGTTCGACAACACTGAGAATAATTTCATCACCGGCTTTAATGTTTCGAGAGCCCCAGGTTGCCGCAATGCTATTAATTCCCATGGTAGTTCCGGCATTAAAAATGAGTTCTTTTTTATCTGCGCCAATAAAATCGGCTATCTGTCCGCGCGCATTTTCATATAAATCGGTAACGCGTTCGGCGTGACGATAGATACCGCGATGGATATTGGCAACATCGTGCGTATATGCCTGCGCAATACGATCAATGACGACGCGCGGCTTTTGTGTAGTTGCTGCGTTATCCAAGTAAACACACGAGGCGCGGTTAAAAAAGGGAAAATCCTTGCGTAAAAGCATGATTATCTATTCCAAAAATTCGTATTTAACGGCTATGCCAAGTTCAGTGCAGGTGCGGCAAAGTGGCGTTAATACCTGTTCTTTATAAAAATGTAAGCATCGTTGCCGATATGCTGTTTCCTCTTCTGATTCATTTTTTTTTGCCCGCAAACCCGCCTCAATAAGCGCTACGCGTTTCGCAACCTCGGCATACATTTCACGCATAGACAGCGAGATAAACGTGACCCCTCCGGCATCTTCATACCGACTGGCACTTCGCATAGCTGAGCAAATGAGCGCCATCCCGCGCGCCCGCTTAGTCCAGCGATAATCTGGAGCACCCGCATCCTTCAACGTTATAACAAGCGGCGGAGATGCCGCAAGGTCGTCATCAACGAGATCGCCAAGCAACATCAGCCCAAGCTTCATGCGCGCTTGCTCAATAAGTTCGGTAACCACATGTTCCCCACCGAGTGGCGCCAAGCGGCTGCTCCTCCCGGGAACAAAACTTTGTTCAATCAACACATATAGTTGTTTAACGGCCTCTGCATACTTACCTTCCCGGCACAAAATGCACGCCTTGAAAAACGGTGCGGCCGGCGCCCCTTTTTCATCAAGCGTTTCGATAAGCGCCCGCGCTTTCGTCTTATTTTGCTTAACACCGGCTTTACCGACATAAAGGCACTTACTTAAAATAAGCGTGCAATAAGCGCTTCCATTTTTTTCTTCTTCAACGCATTTTCGCGCGTAGAAAAATGCTAACTTAATATCATCAACCGTTCCGCTTATTTCATACAGATATTTCACCAGTGCTTCATAGGCGTGAACATTATGCGAATCTAACCGTACCGCATCTTTGAGATGCTTAACCCCACGCGCAAAACACTCTTTAACAATTTCTTGCCGCTCGCCATCGCTCAGTTGCGCATACACTTTCCCCCGACACGCCGAAAACACGTCCCTGAAAAAGGGATCTGATAAATAAAGCATCCCAAGATGTGTAGCACATGCTGAATCTTTTGCCGCCACCTCAGCAAAGCGTGATAATAAGCGCTCAAAAACATCAGGCGTCGACATGTGTGAAACCACATGACCCGCTGCCTCAAAATCTTTTTTGCGCAAAGCCTCAAAAAAGATCGCTTCTTTTTTGACGGCACCATCTTTGCCTAAAACTTCTGCTCGTCGGCTGCACGCATGAGCACGTTCTTTGTCATCGGCAAATATATGGCTGCAGGTTTCATACAAGTCTGCCAAAAGATCTTCTTTATCTTTAAAAAGCTGTGGCAAAACAGATTCGTGCTCTTTAAACCATTCACCCACGCCCTCATTGGCCAGATAGATATGCCAATTGCAAAATGTCTGCACTTCTTTAAAACTCATCAACCGCACAGCTTTTTCTGCATACGTCACATCATTCATTGCCAATGAAAACTCCAGCAGCACCCGTATAAACATGGCCATTCCCTTGGGAGATTGCTGTGCAACAATCTGCAGCGTTGGAAGAATACAAATGCTTGCCAAACCGCCACGTTTGGCCAAATCACAGGCAATTGCGGTAAGCGAGTCATCAATGCCTGGTGTCGGAATCCCCAACCGCTTGAGACTGCAAATACCAATGCCTGCAGCTATGCTCCCACATTTAGACGCAGTTACCAGGTAGTTAACCCCTTTATCAAAAAGTTCCTGGTTAAATGGGCCAGTCCGATTAATCTGCGGTTTTGCCCCAAGCGTCAAAAAATATTGTCCACAAATCACCTGTGCATGAGAATCGCCCTCACGAGCAAGCCGTTCAAGTTCAACAAAAATTGGCGCACATGCCAACCCATCAAACCATGGCTCATTGAGCGACTTATCCGTATCAATCCGTTCGCCCCATGCAATAAGCTGTCGCTTGACCTGTTGGCCATTCCCCGCAGAAACCTGCTGATCAAGCCAGGTACGTATAACATCATCCACGCCAGGCAGCGAAGTCGCATTTTCGAGCAAATTCTCCATGACGGATTGCCGTTCCAGAAAATCAGATTGTTTTCTTGCTACCCCACCCAAGAAAGCTTTAAAACACGATCGTATTTGTTCAGCATCGGTCGTAGATTTACCCTCAACCAATGCACGCGTCAAAAAATAAATGCCCGTCGCCGAGTTCTTTTTTTTCAGAAAACCACCAATAAAACGTACGAGCTCGGAATTTTTAGATTCATACGCTTTTGCAACAACGTATTCCAATACTGCAATATCAGTATCTTTGCACCACTGAGCAATCCGTTTTTCACCACATGCCAACTTTGCAAGCCAATGGTGCGCCGGCATAAAATTCTGTTTGCCCGCCGCCTCCAGGTACGTACGCGCCTGCGCAAGATCATTTTTCTCAAAACACTCTTTACCGCGATAAAAAAGTTCCACTGCTTGCGCATCTTTAGCACCTGCCAGCATAACGCCGGGATAAATGGGATCGTTGTGACTCATGAGCTCTTCAACGTCTGCATAACGATCATATGCAGGCGACACTAACCGTAAATGCTCAAGTGCTTCACATTTTTTGTTTAACGCAAGCAAATAAGCCCCGCAAACATGCTGAGCTCGCGCAAATGCCTGACGATACGGCCCCGCCACCACCGGCATGTGCGATTGGCCATCGGAAAATTGCCAGCCTACCACGTGCGGATTGGCGACAAACCTTTTGTACCATTCATACGCCTGATCTTCTTTGCCTGTATTGCGTAAAAATTCGGCCAACCAACATTGCGCTTCGGGCAAACCGTTACGTGCAGCACGTGTCATATAATCAATTTGCTGAACAGGGTTTGGCATAAGTGCGCCATTGCTATACAGTTGCGCTTTGAGCCACATGGCATAGGCATCCCCCTTCTCTGCGGCTAGCGTAAGAAGAATATTTTCTTCAAAGGCCATTTTGCGCGCTTCGCGGTCTTTGGTTGCGGCAACACGCTTGTTATCAAGCACAAGGGCATTATGCACCAAAAAACGAGGCGAAACATCGCGATATTTTTTCTCAAAATCATCGATACGCTTAAGCTGCGAACCACTCAGGCCACCGCTGAGCACATCAGACTGTTTTTCGTGCATCGCCTGTATGGAATTTAAAAAAAGTATACCAAAAACCGCACCAGCACAAGCGTATTTTCGCCCGAAAAAAAACATGTTTTCCCCTATGCATGGCCATCATAAAAAACGGCCGATCAAACCAAAAATATTCTCTGTGGTTTAATCTTACCGCATGCGCTTCTTTTGTCAATCAAGATTTTGTAATAGAAAATAAAAAATCAACAGACACGAATCAGTTCGTCGATGGAAATAATACCCTGCGCAACTTTTTCGTAGGCATCTTGCGCAAGTTGGCACATTCCTTCATGCTTGGCTTGTTCGCGCAGAGCGTCCAAATTTATTTCTTGTGCAACGAGCTCACGAATGCGATCACTCATCGGCATACATTCAAAAATACCTACCCGTGATGTGTAACCACGGTTGTGGCACTTTAGGCATCCGCGGGGGACACCGGCTTTTTTAAGTTCGGGCAAACCGAACATGTGCAACATATGCTTGTGATGAGCCGTAAGTGGTTCAAGACATTTACAGTCGGGGCATAAAATACGCGCCAGCCGCTGCGCAATAACACCGCACAGCGCAGCCGTTACCAAATAGGGCTCAACACCCATATCGACCAATCGCACAACACTGCTTGGCGCATCGTTGGTGTGCAACGTGCTTAATACCAAGTGCCCGGTAAGCGCGGCATGAATGGCGGTTTTTGCCGTTTGCGCATCGCGTATTTCACCAACCATAATAATATCGGGATCCTGCCGCAATAACGCACGAATCCCCTGCGCAAAATCAAAACCAATGCGCTGCGCGATATGACCCTGCGTAACCCCATCGATATGGTATTCAACAGGATCTTCTAAGGTAATAATATTGCGTGATTCGGTATTTAAATAATCAAGTAACGCGTACAGCGTTGTTGTTTTACCGGAGCCTGTCGGCCCGGTTACCAACAAAAGCCCCTGAGGCCGATCAATTATGCGCTTAATAAGTGCGTGACGGGCATCTCCCAATCCCAACTGTTCAAACGTTAAAAAGTGGTATGCACGATCTAACAGACGTATGACCATTTTTTCACCATAAAGTGACGGAAACGTCGAAATACGCATGTCAACTTCGCCAGAATCGCACGTAAAGCGCATGCTACCATCCTGCGGTAGTCGATGCTCGGCAACATCCATATGTGCAAGTACTTTTAATCGCGCAATAATTTGCTGGCTCAGATCAAGCGGTAGCGGATCTTGTTGTTGCAACATGCCATCTAGACGCATACGCACCCGCAACTGGTCTGCTGCTGGCTCGAGATGAATATCAGATACATGCAAACGCAATGCCACCTGCAACAACTGATCCACCATCTCTACGACGTTGCGCGTATCGTTATACGTTTCAGACACCTCCATCTCCTATTTTTTATTTTTTGAGATTAAAAGACGTCGACAATATCCGTTGAATCGTCTTCATCTTCTTCCTGCTCAATTTCTTCGGCATTGGGCGGCGCCTCATAATATGCGCGTATCTCATCGACAATATCGCGCGTAATGCCAACACGAAATTCTATATGATAGGTAACATATGCACGCAACATTTCACGAAGTTCAGGGACATCGGGCTGTCCGGCGACAACGGTTAAAATAGCACCATCAAACTCGATAGGAGCCATGGCATTGCGCACAAGTAATTCCTGGGGGAAAAAAGCGAGCAAATCATGATTAAATTGATACCCACGCACATCAAAAAATGGTACCTGATAATACTGGGCTAGCGCTTTAAGCAGATCATGTTTAGTCACTAATCCTTCATCGAGCAAGAAATAGTTAAGCTGGGCCGGGTCACCTTGAACAAAATCTTTTGCAAGCGCTTGCGCATCTTTCTGGCTAAGCACTTTTTGGCGATATAAAATATCGGCAAGCGCGGGCGCATATTTTTTCACGGTATACTACCTCCCATTAACGTGAACCAACTCCATAACCAACCAAAAACCCAATAACCGTACTAAACGTTATTAACAAGTTGCCACGAATGAGCGACACTACCGCCTGCCAACATTGGACAAGTGTATAGTTCGGATTAACACCCGTTACTTGCTGGACCCGCGACCACTGCAATGAAACAATGCCCAAATAATCAAACAATGCAAACACTACAATCAGGACGAGTAACGTCGATAAGAAAAAGCGCCCATACCGGCACAAAACAAGCCCAAGCAAAAAACCGCCGATAAAAAACACGATCATATGGCTGATATCAGCAATCGTTAAGTTCATGCGGTCCATCGTATGTGAAACAAACTGTTTGAATGACTCCCACCATGACGGCGCCGGAACAGCGGTTGGCACTACGGGTTGAACAGAAACGGTTGAAACGGAACTTTCCATACATCTCTCCTTCAAGCGGTATTATTTATGAGTTTATCAGTAAAAAATTGCCAAAAGCAATAAAAATTCGCGAGCTAAAGCAACAAACCGCAAAAGAAGAAATGGGCAATATTAAGGAAGCGAACAAATCGCAGCAACAAAAAAGGACGCACTCAAAGTGCGTCCTTTTTTTATTCAAGCCCAACAAGTTTATCGGATCATATCCTTGAGTGCTTTACCGGCCTTGAATTTTGGTACCGATTTGGCAGGGAT
>JAKANL010000017.1 GCA_021823685.1 bacterium
GTAGATTGCATTCGTTATGCAACAATGAAAAATCATACCGCAACACACCTTTTGCAAGCCGCCCTGCTCAAAGTATTGGGCAGCAATATCAAGCAAGCGGGTTCGCTGGTAACGCCAGACTATTTGCGATTCGATTTCAATTATGCCGACAATGTCAGTATGACCATGATGAAAGAAATTGAAGAAATCGTTAACCATGCTATCTGGCAAGATGTACCCGTTATTACTAAGCAAACAACGCTTGAAGATGCAAAAAAACATGGTGTCATCGCCCATTTTGGTGAAAAATACAACCCGGAAAATGTGCGCGTCGTAAATATCGAGGGTACTTCTGCTGAGCTATGCGGCGGCACACATGTTAAAGCAACCGGACAAATTGGCATGTTTAAGATCACGGAAGTTACGGCTGTTTCAGCCGGCATGCGCCGTATTGTGGCCGTTACGGGCCTCAAGGCACTCGAACTTTTCCAAAATAGCTTTAAGGCAGTTAAGGGCATAGGCACACTATTCAAGGTGCAAACTGACGAGGTATTCCAAGCCGTTGAACACCAAATCGAACAACTCAAAGAATGCACCAAGAAAAACAGACAGCTTAAAAAAGAACTTTTTACTTGCCAATTGCCTAACTGGCTTACGCAGGGCAAAAAAGTCAACGATGTACCGTTCCTGTTTTTGAATATTAGAGATCTTGCTATTGATGAATTACGTGAAATTGCTGATCTTTTGGCCAAAAAAGCCGATGGTTTCTATGTCTTGGTAAGCAGCAACGATCACGGCTGCGCTTTTGTCGCGACGGCATCGCCATCACTGCAAAGTAAGCTGAACTTACCAACGTTAGCCAAGCTTATTAATGAAAAACATCAGTTGCGCGGTGGTGGCAATAAAGCCTCTATCCAAGGCGGCGGAACGGTTATCGATCCGCATATTGAAGAAACAATCACGCAATGGCTTAAGAACCAGTAATCCACACAAGACCGTTTTTATCGCATAAAAATAAGCGGGGCTTTCTTTTCGAAAGAAAGCCCCCATTTTTGTCAAAAAAGTATTTTTAGCCCAATCGCTTCGCAACTTCGTTTGCGGCGGCCTTGACCATCGCATCAACCTGGGCATCGCCTTCAGTAAAATTGCCCAAGACGTAGTTGGCAACTTGATCGCGGCTTTCCGGACGTCCAATGCCGCAACGAATGCGTCTAAATGGCTCGCCAACAAGCGCGATAAGCGACCGCAGGCCATTATGCCCCTTGGCGCCGCCGCCCTCTTTATACGCGATGGTACCAAAGGGTAATTCAAGTTCGTCGTGCACGACTAAAAGTTCATCAACGTGCAAGCCGTATTTCTTGAGCCACGGTGCAATTTTGCCCGAATCATTCATGCAGGTAAGCGGCTTAACAAGATATATCACACGGTCATTAATACGCACGGTACCGTGAGCCAAGAGATCTTCTTCGCGCCAAGATCCGCCATGTAACGTAGCCAGCTCATCGGCTACCATAAAGCCAATATTGTGCCGGGTAAATGCATATTTAGGGCCTGGATTGCCTAGCCCGATAATCGCTTTAATTTCTTTAAAAATCTGTTCGGCCATAACTCATGCTTTCAAAACAGTTATTTCAAAATATTTGCCAACGCCATTTTTTTCACTTTTGGTATATACCGAAACCAATTGCGGATTTTTGAAACATTTCGACTTGCTTAAAACATACATAAATTGACGTATATAGTGCATATTGGCCGCGATCCCCTTAATCTTCATCACTTTTGGACTATATAAAAATGTTTTCAAAACGATCTGGCTCGGCAATATATCGGCAAGTTCTTTGAGATATAAATCGGGTGCATTGCGCCGGCACATCGTACATCGCTGTACCTTGGCTGTTTGTTTATCCAAATTTTTACCGGTTTGCTCAAAAACCGTTTTTTGGGCAAGCAATTGATCTAAAAGCACAACTTCTTTTTGTAAGTTTTGTTCATACATAAGAAGCGAATCGAGAGCTTCCTGTTTGAGGCCGGTAACAACAACGAGTATCACCACTAAAACTACAATAAGAAGACCATTGATTGCTAACCATAGTGTTGCCACGCGTTTACGCTCACCCGCTCGCTGCATCTCTAATGGTCTTTGTTCCAACGTTTCCATCCGTTCTCCTTTTTAAGCACGGTGTGCCGAAACCACGCGATCGTGTCCGGCTAAATCAGACGCCAATTTCACCTCAGTATAGCCACAACCACGAAGCATTGTACACACAGCTTCCCCTTGGTCAAACCCTATTTCGATCACCAAGCGCGAGCCGCCGTAATTATTTTTTTTCAACACCCGAGGAGCCTCTTGCACGATGGCTTGAATGACGGCCAAGCCGCTATTGCCGGCCACAAGTGCACGTTTATCTTCCCAGGCGCGCACGGTCATATCAAGCCCATTAAAAGCCTTCTGGCTTACATATGGTGGATTTGTCACGATAAGATCAAACGTTTGATTTTTTACCTGCTCAAAAAGATCGGATTGCACAAATTGAACGTTATTAATCCCCAGCTGCTTTTTGTTGGACTGTGCAAGTGTGATGGCTTCATGGGCAATATCAGCGCCTATCACGACGCTCGATGGTAACGCATGCGCCAACGCAAGTGCGATACACCCTGAGCCAGCACACATATCCAAAATGGTTAACGGCTTATTGATAACCTTCAATTGATCAATAAGTTCTAAAACCCATACTTCGGTCTCCGGTCGTGGAATAAGAACCGGCGGCTTAACTTCGATAACAAGATCTCCAAAAGAAACCGTTCCAAGAATATATTGCAGCGGCTTATGCTCGACAACTAATTCTTTAACCCACTGGTTCAAAAGAACTTGCTGATCGGCAGTGAGGTCTTGCGAAAAGCTCAAAAGCTGCGCATGTGACCTGCCCGTTAATTTTTGTGCCAACCAAACCGCTATCTGCGACACATGAGCTGCCTGGTAACCGGCAGCAATAAGCTTATCTTGAATGTATCTAATCAACAGCATACGCGCGCCAATCTTGCTTTCCAAATCCATTTTTTTGCATACTGATACTGTCTAAATTATACCATAAAAATAAGGAGGGCCGATGCACCGTCATAGTAGACTGATCAAGGCGGGAATCGCCACCGCGATAGTCACAATACTTGTAGCAACGACTGTTTGGAAGCTGTGGGGCGGCTGGAAATGTCCGGGAGGAAGTAATATCTATGCAAGCAAAGAAGTTTGTGAGGGATCGTGCGATCCCGATTGCACGCAGACCTAACCAATTAATTCATCCACGTACTCATTGGCCACAAACGGCTTGAGCGCATCAAGCGATTCGCCATGGGTCATGGCCGCAATTGCGATCCCAAATTCACGCACTATGGCAAAAACAATGCCCCCTTTTCCCGTACCATCCATCTTAGTGAGAACAACGCCATCCACGGGGGCCGCGGCATGAAAAAGTTTTGCTTGATGTAAAGAATTTTGCCCAAGCATGCCATCGATCGTTAAAAGCGTAGTTATTTGTTGTGCAGCAACATGCTTTTTAAGCACGCGTACTATTTTTTCCAATTCGTTCATGAGATTTACTTTAGTTTGTAACCGACCGGCGGTATCGATAAGCAAAACATCAAAATGATTTTCTTTGAATTGCTGGCATGCACGAAAAACAACCGCCGCCGGGTCCTGCCCGGGTGCCCCAGTAACAATGGCACACCCGACACGCTGCGCCCAAAGCACTAATTGCTCGGTCGCCGCCGCGCGGAACGTATCGGCCGCGGCTATAAGCACTTTCTTGCCCTGTTTGGCGTGCAAATGGGCATATTTGGCGATAGTAGTTGTCTTTCCACTGCCGTTAACACCTACAAAAAGAATAACGGGCTTATTGCCCTCAAATGTTTTCAAAGCAAGTATTTCTTTGAGTTCCTTTTGCAAAATCACTTTAAGATCACTGCCTGAAAACTCAGGCTTACTGGCGGCCTGTAGAATTGTTTGCATGATGTAACGCGTCGTCGGTACACCAACGTCAGCCTCGAGCAAGATGCGTTCAAGCTCTTTAAGATCGGCCTCACTGACATGCGCCTTGGCAAAGAGCGCACCAAACTTGCTGGAAATAACGGTATAAATATTGGTTAAATATTTTTTTATGAATCCAAACATACTTTAAGTATAACAGATTTAGAGCTCAACGTCGTCAATATGCAGACTGTTATTGGCTAGTTGCCACGTACCAAGAATTGAAATCTTTTTCGCGTCCTTTTGTGAAGTATGTGCCGACAACATATCTAACACGCACTGGTCGGCCAAGAGCTTGACAGGTTCCTGCGCTTGCTTTACGTGCAAGAAATATTCGGTGTTTTTACAAAAAATAGTCCCATTAAATCGACCGTAAAGCGATTCAATCTCAAAATTTTCATCGGCCAGCCGCTCTTTAATATTCTCAAGCGGAAGAACTGAAATTTTGGGGGAAAACGTACACAAAAAATGCGCTTCGTCATATTTTCTTTTGTGGCACACGCAAGCAACATCAGTAATTTCTTTGATTTCGTTAAGCGCACGTAACACCGCCCAGACACATTGCTTACATTCAACGCCGGCAATGCGCAGGCGATATTGTTGTTTTTTTGCCTTCGCACGAGAAAAACAGGTTTGATCAATTGCCGTTAACTTTTTATGCACATTTTTGCATGCAGGCAATACAAGACAAACGCAAAATAATAAAAGCTTTTTCACGTGCTTTCTCATCACCTAGAAAAACATGGGTATGCTAATAAAATAACACATATGCCGTGCTTGACAACCAAAGAACGCACTGTTAATCTTTCCCCAGGTTGTGATTTGAAATTATTGATAAAAACGTCCCTAACGAACAATACATGAGTATTGTTCACCCCCCTATCCCTTCAGCTTGTTCTAAGTTGAAGGGATTATTTTTCTCTAAACTTCATACTCAACAATCGTTGGTGTAATAAAGATAAATCGTTCACGTTCTTGGTTGGCATCTATCGTCGCTTTAAAAAGATTTCCGATAATCGGAATATCAGAGAGTAATGGAACACTTCGCTTAGTTGCCGAATTTATTTTTTGCGATAATCCGCCAATAATGGTCGTTTGGCCATTTTTAAGCACGATTTCGTTTTTAGTTTTGATAACTGATATCGTTGGAGGATTGATCATCACGCCTTTATCATTGACCTGCGTATTTCCACTTTCAACCAACGAATCTTCAACCAAAACATCCAAAAATACCGATTTTTTATCCGGACTTACCAACGGCTTCACTTCAAGCACGATACCCGTATCTTTATAATTAATCGTCGTTAAAAGACGGGTCGTTTTGGTATCGTTTGTCGTAAGATCCTCAAGCGTCGTTTGCAAAGGAATACTTTGCCCAATTAAAATTTTGGCCACCTTATTATTGCTCGTCAAAATTGATGGTCGCGAGACAATATTTATTTTTTCTTCAATTTCGGCCATGTTAAGCACCAAATTCAAACGGCGTAAACTTAAGTCTGTTCCCCCAAATACAAATGGAATACGTATAAGTCCGGCTATATTGCGATCTTTGATGTTATCAGTAAGAAATGCTGCACCAGAATTAAAAAGATTAAGCGCAAAATTAAGCGGATCAACGAAAAGATTTGGGTTGTGTGAATTTGGTGGATTTGGCACTACCGGATTCGGCGTCGTCGATGTTTGCGATGTCACACTTGCCGGATTTGGGAAATCGAGTAAACCGCCCCCCAAACCATAAAATCCAAACGTTGGATGGCACGCACGCAACGACTGTTCGCGATTATAGATGCCGGACCAATCGATACCAAAATCAAAAAAGAAATCTTTCTTTGCTAGCACAATCACAACGTCTATGCGCACCTGCAAGACCGGCCGGTCAATTTCCTTAAGATACTGTGCGAATTCATTGCTCGAATCGTTGTCAGCCTTGATATAAATTCTTTTCTGTTCGGCATCGATATATAGATAGGCTGAGGCTTCGTCTTTGACAATATTTTTCCAACCATCTTCAACGCGTCTTTTAAAATCGCCGTCCACATTGGCGTAATTGACCGGAAAAACTTTATATACCACGCCTTTAGATCGCACATCCTTAATCATTTGGTAAGCATTACGCTTCGTTGTTACCTGCCAAAGATCTCCCGTGCGGACCAACGCTGCTTCAGGACGCGCTTGACGGCAAATTAATTGCAAAATCTGACCAACTTCAACCTGTGGCGTACGTAAATTACTGATCAAACCTTCAATGCCTTGGTCAATAAAAAAAGTTACACCAATAGATCGCCCAATCATGTCAATCAACGAACGAATCGGAATGTTACTTACATTAAGCGCAATTGTTTTTGATACAAACACGTTTTGAAAAAAAGCGGAATTGAGCTCGTTATCCAAAGCCGCCATGCCGGCGACATCTTTAATCACGTCCTGTGGCTTGTTTTCTTCACGCAAGGCTGCCTTAAGTTGGGCAGCTTTACGATCAAAAATCATATGCCCAGGAATCTGCCCTGTTGTTCCCGCATGAGCCATCGCGGCGGGCACTTCTTGGTCAGAAACACCTGCCCCTGCAGCCGGAATTTTCACTACGGGGCCAGCCGCCGTTTGCATAAGCGTTCCGTTCGGAGTTCCCGCCGAACCAGACGTAGCCGCATTTGGCGCAACAACGGCGACTACAGTCGGTTGTGGCATCCCATTGGCTCCGCCTGGCCGCATTTCTGGCGCCCCGGCGCCCACAGATGAAAAAGTAGGCGTACCATGCTCGGAAAAAATTGACATGAAAATGGCGGCTGTAATCAAATATAGCTTTAATTTCATGATACAACCCCCTCTTCGCGCTGCCCAACTTTAATCCGGGCAATAGCGCCATTTTTATTTTTCAGTTCAACTTCATCAAGCGTTATAGCATGTACATACCATCCATCAGCTATATACTCATCTTTTTTAACGACGAATATCTGATTTTTTATCACGATACACGCGTACGATTTTTCGCCGATGACGACTCCAGCCAAACCAAAATTTATTCTTGATGGTACAGCCGGAGCAACGGGCCGTTCGAGCACAGGATCAGCGAATGGGTCACGCGCCATGGTGCTACTCAAAATACACAAACACATTAACCATCGCATCATCATTTCTCCTTTTCAAACGCATAAAAGGCAAGCACCGACTCTAATACCAATGAACGTTCTTTGCGGATGATTACAACTTTTTTAAATCTAGCCGGCACATTAACCGCACTCGCCTTACGTAAAAAATGCGTCATTTGATCAAACGTTCCAATGGTCTTGAACTCAATCACATTTTTATCATAAAAAGCTTTTTTCTTGATAGCACGTGGATTAAATGCAACTACACCCAAGCCCGCGTTTTCCAAATTGGCAAGCAGCAAATCACGCTGTTGATTAAAATTAAAGGGCTGAAATGCGCGAAACTTACTGCGCAATTCTTGAGACAACGCGTCATTTTTTTGCTTGAGAAGAGCGACCTGATATTGCACATCAGGAAGCAAAAGCCGCCGCTGTTCAAGCGCACGCACACGCGCTTCGCATTGCTGCTCTGCAATACATAAATCCTGATAGAACCAAAAATACCAACAACTACCTAAAAAAACAGCCAAAAGAAACGTTGCCATGCATAGGTAGGGCAATCGTATCTGACCTAGCTGATAGATCAACGACTTCTTCACCACGCTTACTACTCCACAACCCCGTTTTTTACAATCCGCGCATACTCACAACACGCGTAATCTCAAGGGAATGTCAGTACTAAGTTCTATCAAAAATCGAGTTTTGTCCACTGTAAAGGATCGACGGGAATATTTTGAACGCGCATCTCCCAATGGAGGTGGTCGCCACTGGCAAACCCAGTCCTCCCGGTTACGCCAATAGGACTGCCGCGCCGAATGGTGTCGCCAACATTGATATTGGCGAAATGATCTAGATGGCCGAGTAAGGTGAGAACACCACACCCATGATCAATTACCACCATATTACCATTAACGCCAAACCGCTCTTTGATAGCTACAACACCATCTTGTGGTGCCCAAACGGCGGTATTTGGCATACACCCAACAACATCGAGACCATTGTGGGTATAACATCCGCGCGCTTGTGAAATGCCTCTTACACCAAAATCGCAGGTCGTAGCGGTAATATTAATCGGCGCATAAAAAGGTCCACGCCAACGTTTAATGGCTGGCGACTTTCTCGTTACATCAATCAACATAGCCGCACATTCTTGCTCGTTTTTGCCAAGCTTACGTTCTTCTTCAAATTTTTCGTTATCGATTTTATGTAAAACTTGTTTTTTAAATACATACGGCTCAACCCTAAATGAGCCACTCAAAGCGCACGAATTGCCAATATGATCTTCGATGGATACGTTAAACGGGTATTGTCCAGGGATCTCTTCATACTCAATGGGAATATAACAATCGTAAACCGTGGACCGTTCATTACAGCATGCACAAAACTCTTTTGATAACGCTGAAACAGTAACTTTCTTTACGTTTTTATTGATCTGGATGGGTATATGCAACGTCCGCCCTTGGTACACGATTAAATCACTTGTCGGCACACTCAAGCCAGCTTTTAATTCGGCATTATCAACATAAAAAACAATATTTTTAAATGTTTTGTTATGCTTACGTGAACCGTCGGTAGCCTCAATTTTAAAAAAGTGCAAACCATTAGAAAGACGTGGGGTAACCACATCAAACGATCGGCTATACGAAGACGAACCAACATTTTCGTTAACGGTAATTGGTTTATCATCAAGCCACGCACTTATTTCTTTTATTTTACAACGATCACTGGCTCGCAATTCACAGGGAACAGTGCGGGTGTAATATTTACCGTCCTCAATACCCGCCAATGAAATCTCAGGACCAACGGCATCAAAATAATAACCGTAAGCCAGCCAAGACGCATATCCGCCAATTAACAACACAAGACCCGCAATAATTTTGCGAACCATAGACGCCCCTTAATAGACAAAAAAGTAACTTTTGATTTAAATATAGCGCTTTTGGCCTACAACGTAAAATGAGGCCGGCAAGCCCGATTTTAGCGGCCCCTTGAAGATCTTGTGCTATTTTGGCAGTCGGGTATACAAACAGCACACAAGTTTTCAGGGATCTCTTTTAATTGAAGTCAATTTTGTGCTATTTTGGTAGTCGGGTATACAAATAGCACAAAGGATTACTATGCCTTTCTATAAAAGAGATCTATCAAAAACACTTAAACGGTTTGCCAAATTCCCCGTTTTGGCTCTCTTAGGGCCACGACAATCGGGCAAAACAACACTGGTGAGAAACGTGTTTAAAAAGCACGCCTTTGTATCAATGGAAAGCCCCGAAGCACGCGAATTCGTTAACCGGGACCCCAATGGATTTTTACGCGAATACGGCAACGATGTCGGCATTATTATCGACGAATTCCAGCACTCACCGCAAATCCTTTCATACATTCAAATGGCCGTTGATGAAAAAAAACGACCGGGATATTTCATACTCACCGGTTCTCAAAATTTTCTCGTCAACCAAGCGATTACTCAAACACTTGCCGGCCGCGTCGGCATACTTACACTACTTCCCCTTTCGCAACATGAACTGGGCGCAAATAAACTCGATAGCGACATCAATAAAACCATTTTTCGCGGTGGATATCCGCGCCTATACGCCGAACATTATGCGCCCGACGAGCTCTACCCTTCTTATATTCATTCATACGTGGAGCGTGACGTACGCCAACTAGTTAATGTCGGCAATCTGCGTAATTTCCAAAATTTCATGCAGCTGTGTGCCGGCCGCGTCGGCCAGTTGCTCAACGTTAATGATTTAGCAACAAACTGCGGTATTAGCCGCAAAACGGCCGAATCATGGCTTTCACTGCTTGAAGCAAGTTATATCGTTTTTCTTTTACGGCCACACTTCAATAATTTTAATAAACGCGTCACAAAAACACCCAAGCTTTACTTTTTTGATACTGGATTAGCTTGTTCGCTATTGGGCATAAAAAGCGCCACAGACGTTCAAACAAGTCCCTTCCGCGGGCACCTCTTCGAATGCATGATTATCTCGGACTTTTATAAGCAATTTTATAACATGGGCGCCCAACCACCGCTCTATTTTTGGCGCGATAAAAATGGCCGCATTGAAGTCGATTGCCTCGTTGCACAAAGCAATAAACTAATTCCCATTGAGATCAAATCAGGAGAAACCGTAGTTAACGACTTTTTTACCAGCCTCTCAACGTGGAATAGCTTAGCAAAAGTCGACCCAGAAAACGGGTATCTCGTATATGGCGGGCAATTGGCGCAAAAAAGAAGCATTGGAAATGTTATCGGATGGCAGGCTGCTGACGATCTTATGAGTAAACTAACCAAGAAAAAATAGCGCTGCCTATTTTACCTGTTTTATGGTATGATATAGGTATCAAATGGGACGTTATATCAGATGATCCAAAGCAAAGTTCAGACCTTACCGCACCTGCCAGGTGTGTACATTTTCAAAAACACCGAAAAAACACCTATATACATCGGT
>JAKANL010000010.1 GCA_021823685.1 bacterium
CAATCGGGCTGCATTACCCAACTCATACGTGTCTGCGTGGATCGATCAGTACATCGTTAATAAAGAAAATAACACCCTCTTGCATGACAAAAGTTCAATTCAATCGCTTCTGAACTTTTTGACTATTTCGTATGATTTGACCTTGCTCAATCTTCAAATTTCTGGGCAATCGCAGGATCTTCTTCGTTTGACGTGGAACATTTATTTAGATGATTTAAATGATACCAATAATGTTAATACCTATTTGGTCGATCTAAAGGGTAAGGCAAAAGAATTGAAAGAGCTGATAAATAGGAAAAAAGCCTTTAAAATTTCATATAATGAACTTGAACGTTTTTTCAAAAGTGCTCAAGATTTGAGATTAAGAGCAACCGTAGAAGCTCTTTATGCGGATATTCAGGTATCTACCAACCAGCGGTTACTCAACAGAAAAAAAGAATTAGAAGAGCAATTGTTGGCGACAAAAGAGGGCGTAAATAATGCCATTCAAATTCTTAATGATGCCGCAGGATCATATCAAACGCTGGTCGATGGTACGCGCCTGGTTGCGACCGTAGAAGGCTTTGAATTCTTATTTAAAATCAATGAAAGTCTCGATGTTGGAAGACTAATCGCACAATCTTCGTGGGCAGTATTAAAAAACAACAATCAGATTTTTGATCTTTATAGCGTTGTTCTCGAAGAAACAAAAACGGTCATTTTAGGTTATTACCAAAGCCTTTATTTAGCAATCAAATTACTTGAAATCGACGATCGCGGTTTATTGTTTGATCAACGGCTTTTGCAGCCACTCGTCCGGCACCCCTTCCATTAATGTGATTCCAATTTAGGCCGATACGTGCGCGAATCTTAGGCGAAAAAGAGCTATTCTTCGTATTCAATCGTCCAGTCATCAGAAGATTTATCGCTGGATGGGGTTTCTTGTTTATCTGGCTGTTTGAGTTTGAGCAATTGGTGTGCGCTTGCTTTAATAACATTGCGCGATTGTTCAGCTTGCGCATCGAGCTGGCTGTGTGCTTCTTCGAATAGTTTATTCATATCGCGCTGCATTTTTTGGATTTGTTGTTGCAGTTTCAGGATCATCTGAACGCCGGCGATGTTAATGCCTAACTGGTGCGTGAGATAAATAACTTCTTCGAGCCGATTAACGTCGTCTTCTGAAAACATTCGGGTGTTGCCTTCTGAGCGCTTAGGCGCGATAAGCCCTTCTTTTTCATATAAACGAATGGTTTGTTGATGAATGGCAAACATTTGTGCAACGGCCGAAATAGAATAATAGGCTTTTTGACGACGTACTTTTTTCATCTCACTATCAGGTCATTTTTGTCTAACACGCACTGTCACTGTATACTCTAAAATGAAGCATCGGATAAATCAAGGCGATGGGTATATCTTATGACCAAACTCTTAGTGGCTTTTTTTTGCTTCGGATCATGTGCGCTCTGCAGTGCCGACGGTGATCGGGCTGTAGCTGAATCAGGCACTTATGAACGGCATGAAACCGTTGGTGCGCAAACCTTTGATTATACGGCGCGGCTCGATAACGGCACCGTGACACAAACGTGGGTAATTGACGGCCGATTAGTTGATCAAACTACTTATGAACAACGTTTAAAAGAGGCTCTTGATTCTCGTGTATCCGAGCATAACGGACAACGATTGATGTGGCGCGATGCCCTTGCTCAACGCACGCATAATACCGTGGCGCGCGCTGAGATTGCAGCCCTCAAAGATGCGTGTATGCGTGAATTAGTGCAGCTTGAAGGTGCCCATATTTCGCCCTATATGGCGTTTAAGCCCGAAACGATCGATAGCAAGAATTCACTGCAAGCGGTTAAAACACAGCTTCTTCCGGCGCTCGATTTTATTGGTGAGAAGGGCGCCGATAGTGTTTCAACCGAACTGCTCAAAAAATTAATTGATCAAATCGAAGACGTGTACGAGCGCTTAGTGCAGCTCTATACCGACACGCTTGATGTGGCTTGTGCACAAATCAGCGATACCAAAACGCTTAAAAAACTTCTTGATTGCGGCGATTAAACGTTAAACCGCACATGAATAATATCGCCGTCTTGGACGATATACTCTTGTCCCTGCGTGGCAATTTTACCCATGGTTTTTGCCTTGACTTCTGAGCCAAGGGCGAGCAAATCGTGGTAATTGAGCACTTCTGCGCAGATAAATCCCTTTTCAAGATCCGAGTGTATTTCGCCGCTTGCTTGGCGTACGCTTATTCCTTTGCGGATTGGCCAGGCGTGAATTTCTTTAGGGCCACAGGTAAAGAACGTGATAAGTCCCAAGTGTTCGTAGGCCAGGCGAATAACGCGATCAAGACCAGAGACAGAAACGTTCATGGCGGCCATCATGGTTGCTCGTTCTTCATCGGAAAGTTGTGAAAGTTCGTGTTCAAGACGAGCGCATAACGGGATAACGCGATCAGCGCCAAAGGTTTTAACAAGCGTTTGGTAATGTGGATTATTTTGCCAGGCTTCATTTTCCAGCTCACTTTCAGCGATATTGGCGACAATAATAAATTTTTTTGCTGATAACAGCGGTATCGTTTGTACCGTGCTTTGGCTGATAAGCGAGCGAACGGCGTGCGCATCAGTGCGATCGATGGCGATTTTGACGGCGTTGAGCACTTCTTGTTCGGCTAATAGCTCTTTAAGTTCTTTGGGTTTTTGTTGCGCTGCTTTGATGAGTGATTCGAGTTTGGCTTGCCGTTTTTGCAGTGATTCAAGATCTTTGAGCATCAACTCGGCAACAATCGTTTCAAAGTCGGCCAATGGATCGATAGCGCCGGAAACATGCGTGATATTTTCGTCGTGAAAACAGCGTAATACATGGATGATTAGGTCAACTTCGCGAATATGGCTTAAAAATTGGTTGCCTAACCCTTGGCCGGCGGCAGCGCCTTTGACTAAGCCGGCGATATCAACAAAGGTCATTGTGGCCGGAATAATTTCTTGGGATTGATAGAGCTTTTTGAGAATGCCAAGCCGTTCGTCAGGGACAAAGGTAATGGCGGCATGCGGGTCAATGGTACAAAAAGGATAATTTTGTGCCGGAACACTCGATTTGGTGAGTGCATTAAATAACGTCGATTTACCTACGTTGGGGAGACCAACAATACCCGCCGATAAAGCCATATCTCAAACCTATATTTTTTACATTCTATTGTTAGTTTAGCATAAAGCCTATTGGCTGTCTGCTGATGATTGCTTCAGGTATTCTTGCAATATGTGCTCAATAGCGCTGCCGTGTATGACGAAATCAAATGCGGATTTTCCGGCGTTGTTACGCAAACTCAGGTTGACGCGCTTGGGGGCGTTAAGAAAAGCTTTTACCGTTTCAGCATAATCGTTTTTAATGGCCAGCATGATGGCAGTATATCCTCTGATATCCTGCGTATCCGGCTTGATGCGTGGGTGGGCAAGAAGTGCCGCTACGTTGCGAGTATTTCCCCGCATTGCGGCCATGATGAGCGGTGTTTTTCCGGTTGTTGTATCTTGTCTATTAACGTGTGTTTCAGGGTTGCTCAAAAGTATGGAGAGCGTTTGGCTATTTTCTTTGCATGCAGCAATCATGATGGCTTGTATGCCGAGTTGATTACGTTTGTTAATTTTAATATTTGGGTGCGCCAGAAGCTTTCTAGTGATTGCCGTATCTTCGTGATTAACCGCTTCCATGAGTGGTGTGTACCCGTCGCCATCCAGACGATTTACCTCGGTTCTTGGGTCATCGAGGAGCATTTGAGTGATAGGTGCTTGTCGGCGAAATATGCTCCATGTCATTGGCGTTCGGTGGTGGAACATGATATTGACGTCAACAGCATCAGAGCCGAGAATTGTTTGTACCGCGTGGGCATTATTATTGGCTACGGCGTTTAGTAACGCGCGCGAATTTCTCAGAATTTCTCGCGGTGAACTTACCGTTATTGTTGGCGCCATAGGTTTCGGTTCGGTGATTCTTTCACACGGCAGTAGGTGCGTGCTCGATAGTACGATAATGGATAAAAATAATGTTTTGCGCAAAATCATATATTTCACCCTCTTTCATTACACGTTTTGTTGATAATTGGTCATGGCATGCCAAATGGTACTTTCAGGTGTTGCCAAATCAAGAGCCGTTTTGCCCTCGACATTGCGAAGCATTAACGCTATCGGTTTGCCTGATTGAAGAATCATTTCAACGGCCGGTCGGTTTTCTTTTACAACGGCGTGCATCAAAGGGGTTAGGCCGTTGCGGTCTTGTATATTTACGTCAGTTTCTGGGCGTTGTAAAAGTGCATATAGCGTTTGATCGTCGCGCAAGCAAATGGCAATCATGGTGCTCGTTTGTCCGGATACGTTTTGTGCGTTTACGTTAATGTCTGGGCAGTTTAAAAGTAACCGTATAGTAGATTTTTGTCCGTTGACTATGGCTAAGAGTAGTGCTGATTGTCCAAGCAATCCCGGTTTGTTTGGATCAGTTCGTGAGTCGGCCAGAAGTGTTTCGACGATTTCATCGTATCCCCGTGCGGCGCTGAATCCGATCGCAGGAAATACGTCATCGGTGTCATGCGCATTCACATCAATGAGCTCTTCAAATTCCGGACTGAGAAAGCTTCTTACGCGGGCAAGATCGCGATTTTTTGCTGCTTTTATAAATTCTTGCGAATAGTGTTCAATGATGAGCGGTGAGACGGGCCGAAAGGTGCGGTGAACGCGCGGTACATGATCGCCAAAATCTGGCTGGAATGCCATCAATAACGTGTAGCTTGTGCACGCGATAATACCGAATAAAACCCAACGTATCCTTTGTAGCATACATCAACCCCTTTGTAATTCTCCAAATTCATGCAAAATGCCCGAAAGACAGCATTCTGCCCATATATTCTATTCTATCAGAAATAAAAATTATTGCAACTCCAGCATGCGTTAAATCGTGCTCAATCGAGCTTAGATGCGCGTGCGGTTACTGGACGTGGTCTTTGTTATGCGTACTCATGTGTGCTTTAAGCTGATCGCTTCGTGCAGCGGCATAGAAGCAACCGGGTTCTAGACATTTAAATGGTTTTTCGCCGGTATGAATGCGTTTATGTCTGATAATTCCACCATTTTGTGCAGCGGCATAGGTGCAGCCGGGTTCGGGGCACTTGTACGGTTTTTCACCCGTATGGATGCGCATATGGTTTGTAAGGACGTTGTTTGTTGCGGCGGCATAGGAGCAGTCGGGATGCGGGCATTTAAACGGTTTTTCACCGGTGTGAATGCGCATGTGTGCGGTGAGGTCACAATTTTTTACGGCAGCATAGGGGCAGTCTAGGTAGGTGCATTTAAACCGTTTTTCCTGCGTTTGTGTACGTTTGTGAGCGGGGACTTCGCTTGGTTCTGTGCTGCTATCAGACAGAGAGCGCGGGCGTTTTTGACCGACGGAGACGTCAGTCATTTCTGGGATTTCTGGCGTATTACGTTCAATTGATGGTGGCGTTGCATTATCCGGATTAAGAATAAAAGATAAGGCCATGCGCGAATCGGTATGATCCATCGCGGCAAGGTTAGCGGTTACAAAAATGAGAACAAAAAATTTTTTCATATTGTTCCATGCGAACGTTTATTGGTATGGGCATGCAGGTGCTTCTGAAGACGCGTGTGTGTTGTAGCTGCATAAGAGCAGCCTGGGTATTCGCATTTATAGGGTTTTTCGCCGGTGTGGGCGCTACGCATATGTATTGTAACGGATCCTTTTTGTGCGGCTGCATAAGGGCAGTTGGGATACGGACATTTGAACGGTTTTTCACCGGTGTGAATGTACCTGTGCTGTGTAAGGTTGCTTCGATATGCAGAGGCATATTGACAGTCAGGCCAGGTGCATTTGAACGGTTTTTCGCCAGCATGGGCACGCAGGTGTGCTTTAAAGTTGCCACTATGAGAAGTGGCGTATTCACAGCCAGAGTAGGGGCATTTATATGATTTTTCTTCCGTTCGCGTACGTTTATTCTGTAAGGTCGCATGTTGTTCTATGCCATCAAGTGACGGGCGAGGATGCTTTTGCCCAACTAAAAAATCGCGGTCTATCGCTGGAAAAGCTGGTACGCTCTCAGAATTGAGAATAAAAGAAAGAGCCATGCGCGAATTGGTGTGATCCATCGCGGCAAGGTTAGCGGTTACAAAAATGAGAACAAATAATTTTTTCATATAACATCTCCTTAAGAATGCGGTGTTTGCTGCCCTTTTTTTACCTGTCTCGATACCGATTGGCTCCGACCAGATTTATTTCCAGTATGGCTTTTAATCAAAAAAATGATCATATATAAATTATATGTGAAATCTTTAAGTTCGTCAAGGTCTGATTTGCGGAAAAAGGCTTTGGTCCAGCGGTTTTTCCCCTCTGCCACCTGCTGTGTTGACATGGCGTGTTCGATTGGGCATGCGGAGTTATACCAGCCATCCAATTAAAAATTTTTAACTATCCGAGAGCGCCAAGAGCTGCGTTCGCGTGTTGATTGCCCATGCGCGTGCGTAGGGCGGGAGTGTTGGGCTGCTCAATAAGCGGTCGAGCGTTTCCAGAAGTTGTTTGCGTTGTTGGGGCGTGAGCGTTTCTTTGGCCTCGCATGAACTTTTCACGACCGTAAACACTACTCTTTGTTCATGTGTTATTAGTTGGGGGGCATTTTGGAGTAGCTCGTTGGCGCGGGTATAGCTTTGCGCATCGCATTGCTCCAAGAGTACGCCGGCAAGTAAGCATTTAATCTGAGCGCCCAACGTTTGGTCGAGTTCAGGAAACCCGAGCAGTTCTTCTAATATATGTTGTGCGCTGGTGGCGGATTCTGGGTGCGCTTCATTTAAAAACAACTCAGCTAAATCAAGACCGGCTTGCGCGCGGTTGGCCAACGGAGCGGTGTTGTCACGATAGGTGGTGAGCAGTATATCATTCAATGTTTTCCCGGCGTTGCGCGATCGGATGCGATACAGATAATAGCTTACCGTTATGGTGCCTAGGGCAAAAAAAATGCCACAGATGATGAAAATCAGTGTAGACATAGGTTTATTTCGAAATATATGGGCCATACCGCGATACGCCGGCATGGCCCGTTGTGTTGTGTTTACTTATTATTAATTTCGCCTTCGATTGGTTCGTCATCTTTTTTTTCTGGTTTTTCTGGCGAACTTTGCGCGGCTTCGGGCTGCGTTTTTTGGTAGAGCAGCTCGGCTACTTTATGCGAAGCGGCGAGCAGCTCATCGGTCGCCGCTTGCAGTGCTTGCGCATCATCGGCATGTTCTTTGAGTGCTTTTTTTGCTTTTTCCAAAGCCTCTTTTGTCTTGACTACTTCTTCGGCGGGTAGTTTTGTTTCATGTTCTTTGAGCGTTTTTTCTATTTCGAAGATGAGGCTATCAAGGCGATTGCGTTTTTCAACCGTTTCGCGCGCTTTTTTGTCTTCAGATTCGTGTTCCTGCGCTTCCTTGACCAAACGATCGATTTCTTTTTCGTCCAAGCCGCTGCTGCTCGTAATCGTGATTTTTTGCTCTTTGTTTGTTGCTTTGTCTTTGGCCGAGACGTGCACGATGCCATTGGCGTCGATATCGAAGGTTACCTCGACTTGTGGCAAGCCACGTGGGGCTGCAGGAATTCCCTCGAGCCTGAATTGGCCGAGAAATTTATTATCTTTGACAAATTCGCGTTCACCTTGAAAGACGCGGATATCAACGGCGGTTTGGTTATCTTCTGCCGTTGAGAATACTTGTGATTTGCGGGTTGGCACGGTGGTATTGCGTTCGATGAGACGCGTCATAACACCGCCCAGGGTTTCGATGCCCAGAGAAAGTGGCGTAACGTCGAGGAGCAAGACATCGGTGACTTCGCCGGCCAAAATACCGCCCTGTATGGCGGCGCCTACGGAGACGACTTCGTCGGGGTTAACCGATTTATTTGGTTCTTTGCCAAAGAATTCACGCACGATTTCTTGTACTTTAGGCATACGCGTCGAACCGCCAACGAGAATAACTTCGCTCAATTCTGATGCTTTTACTTGTGCGTCGGCCATCGCGCGCTTGCACGGTTCGATGAGGCGTTTGAAAATGTCGGTGCAGAGACCTTCGAGTTTGGCGCGGGATATTTTAATGACCAAGTGTTTAGGGCCCGAAGCATCAGCGGTGATGTAAGGCAAATTGATTTCAGTTTCTGGGACGGTTGAAAGTTCGATTTTTGCTTTTTCAGCAGCTTCTTTGAGGCGCTGGAGAGCCATTTTATCGTTGCGTAAATCGATTCCATTAGATTTTTTGAATTCGCTGACCAGATAATCGATAACCAGTTGATCGATATCGTCACCGCCTAACTGCGTGTCACCATTGGTCGCGCGTACTTCGATAACGCCGTCGTTAATTTCCAAGACCGAGATATCAAACGTACCACCACCAAAGTCGAATACGGCGATCAAGCCGCTCTTTTTCTTTTCCATGCCATAGGCAAGGGCTGCTGCTGTTGGCTCGTTGATGATGCGGGCAACGTTAAGGCCGGCGATTTTGCCAGCGTCTTTGGTTGCTTGTCGTTGTTGATCGTTGAAATAAGCCGGAACGGTGATAACCGCTTCAGTTATGGATTCGCCAATGTAATCTTCGGCAGCTTGCTTGAGGTAACTGAGTATGGCAGCCGAAATTTCTTGTGGCGTATATTCTTTGCCTTGGATGGCAATGGCGCAATCGCCATTTTTTTGTTTGACGACGTGGTAGGGGAGTTTGGCTATTTCATTTTTGATTTCATCGTATCGATGGCCGATAAGGCGCTTGGCCGAGAAAATCGTATTTTCCGGGTTGGTAACGGCTTGGCGCTTGGCAAGCACGCCGACAAGGCGGTTGCCATCTTTGGTATAGGCAACGATTGAGGGGGTAGTATTGTTGCCTTCCTTATTGGGGATAACTTTAGGTTTGCCACCCTCCATGAAGGAGACCACGGAATTGGTGGTTCCCAGGTCTATGCCGATGATTTTTTTTGCCACGATATCCTTTCTTGTTGAGTGCTTAGTTTCGATATATAATACTGAATACCAGTATACGAGCAAATAATATTTCTTGTCAATGGCCAACTCATATTACCTTAGTCTTAACCACTCAAATTTTTGGACGCATTCTCCCTTGTCGTTTCCCCGCACCATTCATGCGTCGCATAACGCTTGCCTTTCAAAGAGAGCTTCTCTTGCCAGCCGCTCATTTCGTCGCATAACGCAAAATTTGAGCAAAGCCATACTTTTTCGCACATTCTGCCTGCCCGGCGTAGCTTAGCATTTCTTCGGGAATGTGCCTTTGTAAGAGAAGACTGGCGGTGCAGGCAGGGTGAGCAGGGAGGAGAAGAATTTCCCTTTTTGGTCTAGCCGGCCTGCCGTGGGGCGGGACGGGGGTTTAATCATGCATGTGTTAACGGGCGGCCTGATGAAGCAATATCTTATGGGAGTTTGCTTGGGACAAAGAAAAATTCTTCTCAAAACTTGTTTTAAAGATGGGTTCCCATGCTATTTTGAAATAAATTCGGTCGCAAGAAGGGAGTTCTTTATGTCGCTACACAAATTTACCTGTTTTTGTACGTGTGTCTTTTTAAATTATCCGTTAAGCCAACCGTTTCCGAAAGTTCCCACGCGTTGTGTGAGCGATATTCACGACGCTTTTGGCATTCAACTGATAGAATATCCGCAATTCCATTCTGAGCCGGCACTTTTTTCGCCGCCGCAAAGCATTGACCAGTCAAGATTCAATAAATGGCTTCCTCACTATTTTCCCCGCACGCTGTATAAATCATGGATTGCCGTTATCAACGACGCTTGCGTACTTCCCATAAGCCGTAAACCGCTTGATGGTACGATTTTTGATAAAAACCAACAATTTCTTGTTGGGGCGTTTAGTAAAGTTGAGCCAAATACCATCGAAAATATGCCTGTCGAGCGCTATGAAAAACTAGCGCCGGTTGGCCAATTGTTTCACCCTGCTTTCTATCACTGGCTTATCGAAGGCTTGAGCCGCGTTACGCTTTTGCTTGATGTATTACGCAAAGATCCCGCGATAAAAATTTTGGTGCCGTACGCCAATTACGTGGCGCAGTATATGAGAATTTTGGGGTTAGAAGATCGATGCGTTTGGGCAAAGCGCGGCACGGTATACTTTTCCAAAAAAATTTATTTGGCGCGACCGGAACATTGCGGGGCAGCCTGTCGCGAGTCGGTCTGGCGCACAAAAAAAGAGATGTTTCATGCGCTTGGGCTAGCGTCTTGCAGCCAGAAAGAACGAACCAATATTGTTTTAGTTTATCGAACGAAACCGCCACGGGCTATTGATAATTTTTTTGAATTGGTCAACGCGGTTAAGCGCGCATTCCCGCAATTTTCGCATGATATTATACTTTTCACGGGTAAAGAGCCCATAATCGATCAGATCAAGATATTTCGTAAAGCGAAAATTATTCTTGCCCCGCACGGAGCCGGGCTTGCAAACATGATTTATGCAGAATCGGAAACGCCGGTAATCGAATTTTTCCCGGTAGGGAGGGGAGAAAACTTTTGTTTTTGGCATCTTGCGCAGGCTACGAAAATGAATTACTGGAATATTGGTATCCCAGAGAATCAGCTTGTTCGCGCCGCAATTTGCCGCAGTATGCGTGTTCCTATTGGAGAAACGATAACACTCATGAAGAAGCTTTTATAACTTTTGCCACATTAGATTGCAAAATCCGGTTGCTCACTGTTGGGTCTATTGGTAGACTGGCAGCGAAGTTTTTTAGATAATTTTTTTCAGCATATTTTAGGAGATCACCATGATGAAAAGAAGAGTCCGGTTACAAATTCTGATGTTATCGAGCATTTTTGCTTTTTCATGCCGGGCCGATATGCAACGTTACGAATACAAAGCCGCACTTTTAGAAAAAGCCGTGCCAACTGAACTCACTGCGTACCAACTGCTTAAGAAGAATCCATTAAAAAGTGATGTCAATTACGTTGCCGTCCCGTGGTCGACGCTTATTAATGCTGGGAAAATGTCGGAACTCTCGCAGCTTGGTTTAACGGTAGATGGCGGTTTTACGATTTGCCAACACATTCGTTATAAAGAAATTTTGCCAATTCTCAAAAAAATGGGCGTAACTGTGTTATTTACGCCACATGCAGAACCCAGCAAAGATCCAGCGATCAAAGTATTGCCTTTTCCACATATCGCCATTAATGGCATAGCCGCCAAGCCGCAAAAAGATATCTTGTATTCTTTTATCGGGTTTAGTAATCATCCGGTGCGTAAAGCCCTTTTCGATCTAACGTGGCCGAAAGATGCGGTGATTAAACGGCGCGCCGTTTGGCACTTCAGTAAATCGGGTAGTCAGACACAAAGAAGACAGCTTGCTGAAAAAAGAGAATATCAAGACGTTCTTGCGCGATCGCGTTTCTCACTTTGCCTGCGCGGAACCGGCGCCAGCACCCTGCGTTTCTGGGAGTCGCTGCAGGCCGGGGCTATTCCGGTATTACTTTCTGACGATATGATGTTGCCAGAGAATTTTGATTGGTCACGGTGCGTGATTTTCATTAAAGAAGCTGATGTTGCATCAATTGACTCGATAATTCGCGGAGTCTCCACGGAAACTGAAGCAGCCATGCGCAAGGCGTGCTACGAAGCATACGCGTACTTTCAGGGCAAAAATTTTGTGAGCGTTATAAGAGATTATTTTGATGGAGCGCGCACCGGTTCATCGCGCGGAATTCGATCGTACCCGTCGAAGCTCTCATCCAGCGCACTAAACTGCGGGGTTTTGGCGAAGCCTGACGTAGCTCTTTTGAGTGAAGACATGGCGACGACGGATAAAAGGGTAATCGCATGAAGGGAATCAGCCGTTTATTTTTTAGTTTTCTAGTTTTTGGTGCTTTGATTTCAAATTGTCTTGCAATTTCTGAACAGCGCTCGTACCCGTTGTTAGTTACCTACTGGAATACAAAGGATCTTGAACGCCGAGCCGAATTTGAGCGGTGCTTTAAAGAAAACATAGCCAATAAATATATTGGTAAGATTTACGTTCTTTATGAAAAGTTTGATGGTAACGCGCCGGATTTTCTCGTTGATCCTAAAATCGAAATTATATCATGGCCGGGGCAACCGACGTATAAAGATTTTTTCGATTTTGCCAATGAGCATCTAAAAGATCAGGTCGTCATCGTGGCGAATACCGACATCTTTCTTGATGACACGTTATCGTCTATCGAGAAGCTCGATTTTACGCGAGAGCGCCTTGTTCTTGCATTAACCCGATATAATGTACCGGAATATAAGGGGCGTTGGCGCCGTCATGTGCGATCAATGGACACGTGGATCTTCAAAACGCCGATGGAATACAAAGATGCGCGTTATTTAATTGGTAAACCCGGCTGTGAACTTGCGATGCTCGATGAGTGGATTGCCATTGGCTATAACGTTAGCAACCCGTCGTTGACGATAAAAACGTGGCACGTGCATTTAAATGATGCTCGTGAGTGCAGACCAGGAAATAGATGGCTTGGCGTTCGTTATGCATTTACTCCGCGATCGGTTCCCTTCACGCGGATATAGATGGGTTATCATATTTTTTGCTCAAATAACGTTGTGGGATATTTTCATGAAGAATATAGTTTTTTTATACACCTTCTTTTGCATATGGTCGGTAGCAAGAGCTCTCCCGGTAATTTTTGTTCATCGTGGTTACCAGCCGTACGTTCAGGTCGCTCTCGACCAAGCGCTGAAGTACAATAAAGAAGTATTTCTAATCACCGATTCTGAAACCAAATATTGTCGTGTGCCAATTTTCTCAATCGATGAATATGCAGATTTGGCAAAAAAGTTTGCTCAACATTATCTTCATTTAAGTCCTAACCCGCACGGATTTGAGCTTTTTTGCATACAGCGTTGGTTTATACTCGAGGAATTTATGAAAAAGAAGCACATTGATAGGTGCTTTTACTGTGACTCTGATGTACTGCTTTATGGAGATGTCAACGAAGCCGTTACCTATTTTGATGGTGATGTGGCGCTTCTTGGTTCGCGTTCCAATGGACTGTCGGCAATCAATGGAGAGATGTTGTCAGGTGGTACTTGTTATATCAAACAAGCCGTTTTGGGCGATTTAGTAGATTTTATTGCGCAGACATATGCTGACCCGAAACGACGAAGGGATTTGCGCGGGCGATTTGAAAATCGTCATAACAAAAGGCATGGTATTTGCGATATGACATTATTTACGCTTTTTGGGCATGAGCGTGAAAATATCTACGATATACGTAATTTGACCAAACCAGTTGGCAATACTTGTTTTGACCATCACATGCGAGCCGACGATTCGGTTTATGAAATGGAACAGGTTTGTGGCATGATGGTCAAAAAAATAACATTTCGTGAAAAAATTCCGTACGGCTATAATATGGTTGCCAAGCGAGCTGTGCGCTTTTGGTGTTTGCATTTCCAGGGAGGCGCAAAAAAGCTTATGCCCTTGTATGCTCAGTAGATAAAAGCTTCTTGCTCAATAAAAATCTGGAATCGGACTAGAGGCCCAAGAAGAGTGATCTAGTCCGGTCTTTTTTATCTAATTGTTGATTATTTCCTAATCGCTATATTAAATTGCTTTGTGGTGGCGTGTGCTTTAGGGGGACGATATGCGCATGGAACTCTATCATTCTTTGGCGTGTTTAATCTTATTTCTAGCGACGATGTTTAATCTTGCGGGTAGTGAGCTTCCGATCGTTTTTATCCAAACCGGGTCATGCTCATTTTTGCGCTATACTCTTCTTCAGGCGACCAGATTTAATAAAAAAGTTATTTTACTCGGCGATCGAGTGGGGCAGAAATTTCCCGAAGTTGCCGGTTATGACATTAATCAATATTCAACATCCGCTAAAGATTTTGCGCGTATATACCTAAGGCCAGAAGACAAGAGCTCAAACCGATATCGGTTTGAGCTCTTTTGTGTACAGCGGTGGTTCATTCTGCGCGATTTCATGCGCAAGCATGCCTTAAAACATGTTTTTTGTTGTGACTCTGACGTTCTCTTGTTTTGCAATGTCGGCGAAAAATACGCTCTTTACCATAATGCTGATGTGGTTTTAATGCGCAGGAGTGGCAGTCTGGATGGCGTCAATAACGCATTTTTTTGTTCGCCGGGGCACGTTTATTGGAAATATGAAGCTCTCGATGCTTTTTGCCATTACATAACTGATTGTTATACCCAAAATTTACCGTTTTTTAAGAAAGAATACTTTGATCGCGGGCACTTTTTTTCCGATATGAGTTTATCGACGCTTTTTGTCATAAGCGGTGCGCGCGGACACACGGTACAATTTCTTAATGAACCGATAAATCGTGAATGCTTTGATACCTTCTTGCTGCATGACGGCGACGGCCGCTTTGAGCTTTACGAGGAACCCCTGTCTCACATGCGTGTCAAAAAGTTATATTGGCTCGACGGGATTCCCCGTTGTTTTGATATTAAAGAACGATGTATGACAAAATTATGTTGTTTGCACTGCGCTGGACCGGCAAAAAAACTTATTCGGTTGTATCACGAGCTTTCAGAAAACCAACGCGCGCCAAAAAGAGGGGTGTTAATCTGCCCGATTACGCGCGGTTTTTGCCGCGACGAGTTGCAGCTGAGCGATTTTGTTAGGTAATCCAACAGTCCAATTGGCATGGTGCATAATAATATTTTGTGGTACCGGTAAAGACTTACCAGGTTCCCAGTTTTTACCCGTCAGTGTGCCGCCACCGAAAAATTCTTTGGGTAAATACGCCCATTTAACCGGGCAGGGGTGTGTTCTGCGTAAAAATTTATTCAAAGCGCCTTGATCGTCGCCACGTGTTGTTGGGGTAAGTTTGCGTACATCTTGCCAAAGTCTTTTAACGCGTTTATTTGCGCGTGCGGCAAAAAAGCCAGCGCAGCAAGTGCCTTGTGGGCTGTCTTTTGCGATAACCATGTCGTACTTTTTGAGCATTTCGCGAATAATGTTGCTGAATGGTCTGAAAAATTGGATATCGATATCGGCGTAAACAAAAATGCCGCCCCAATTTTCTTTGATGGCGTCATCAATGAGATCAATTTTATCAAGCATAGTTTGATTGAACTCTTTGGTGCCATAGTTGCCGGTACCAAGCTGATCTATAAAGCGGATGGTTACATTTAAATCATCGTTGATGCGCTGAATGCTCGGGGCAAACCAGTCGTCTTTTAAGATGGCGTGCGATTTGCTGTAAAATGTGTACAGGTTAAGTTTTTCTGATTTTGTTTGAGCTCTTGCGTTGATCAAACATGACAGCAGTAATAACCCAAATATTTTTGTTTGTTTCATCAGTCGGCTCCTCAGTTTACGTTTTTTTAGCTTCTTTGTTGTGTAACATAAAGCCGGCAAATGAGCAACTGCGATTTGTGGCAATAACTCGTTTTGATGGTATCAGTAACTGACGAAATTTATTTTTTGGTAAGGTGTTTTTTTTGAAATAATATCACGCATGTTGACGCTTAGTCCTGGGCGCGTTTTTCCAACGTTGAACTCGTGATTGTCATTATAGGTGTAAAGTGGGCGATCGATATTAATGATTCTGTCGCCAGCCATTTCAAGCATAGGGAACATAATGGCCTGGTCGGTCGCCGCTTTTATAAAAGAGTTTCGATATTGCAGGTCTTCTGCGCGTATCTTTTTGAAAAGCCCGGCCCTGAAGGTTTTTAGATGGGTGGATAAAAAGCCATATTTTCTGAATCTATTGGTGGCTATAATATGCGCAGGGAAACGAGCGAGTCGATGGTACCGATTACCGCTTGTTTGTATATAATTACCATAGGTAAGCAATGGATGATTTCTTTTATACGTATTATCTACAATGTTTAAAACGTCAGGAGAATAAAGCCAGTCATCGCCATCAACGGAAACAATTATCGCGCGGTCATTGCAGGTATGTATGCTCATGTAATAATTAAACGTTCCCCCCTGATTAACGTTGTTTTCAATGTAGGTGAATTTAGCTCTGCCGCATTGCTTCGATTTTAAAAATTCAACGATGCGTTCGGCGTCGCGCGGTTGGTTAAATCTACGGTAATCTATGGTGATTACGCGTGTTTCGATATTTTTTTGTCTCAGGTATGTCAATACCGCTCCTTTTGTCCCATCTTTGGAGCAATCATCAATGTATATTATTTTAAAATGGTGGTTTGTTTGGTTAAGCATTGAATCAAGATTCTTTTGATACCATTTTTCATTGTTGTATGAACGTACGATAAATACGAATTCGTTTGCATCGGCGGCAAACGTTATCTTTGTGATAATGAAAAGTGCACATAGCTGGACAAGTATGAGCCCGGTCTTCATGTTCTTCCCCTATTAAGACTTCTGCCGAAAGTATAAGACCGGCACTACGTGCCATGTCAATGGATTACACTTTTTGCTTGTAGCGCGCGAATATGCAAAGCACCTACCAAAAAAAACAAACCATGTTATAATACGATTGCTGACGAGCAACCTCTCTACAGGTCCCTGTTGAGAAAGGGTGACTAGAGTGTTTGCTCTCAATGAAAAGGTTGTGTATCCCGGCCACGGCGTGGCGCGCGTAAGTGCTATCTTTGAAAAAAACGTTGGTGGGCGTGTAACCCATTTTTATGAGCTCAAATTTATCCACAAAGAGATGACGATTTTGGTACCCGTTGATAATTTGGCATGTGTTGGCGTTCGCTGTGTGTGCGCACCCAATACGATTCGCGAACTTTTTACTATTTTAACGGCACCAATGATCAAAGATCCGATGGATGAGCTTACGATTAGTAGTTGGAACAAAAGAAGCAAAAAATATCATGCATTACTGCGCAGCGGTAATCTTTTGGAAGTGGCCAAAATATATCGCGATTTGCGGTATATAGCGCAGTACAAGGAGCTTTCGTTTGGCGAGCGGGCGTTACTTGCGCAAGCCGAAATTCTTTTGGCTGAAGAAATAGCGCTGGTTGAAAGCGTTGATCATGAAGCAGCAATCCAACGGTTGCGGTCGTTAGTAATGCCGGAAAAGCGTGCGATACCCAAAGAAAAAGAGGCACATATTTAATAATACATAACGGTTTTATGATAAAAAAGTTTTCGCTCGAGCCCTTCGATGGGCTTACGATTATTACTGGACCTACCGCTGTTGGCAAAACCGATTTTGCCCTGATGCATGCCCCCGCGATACGGGGCACCGTTATTAATGCCGACGTTGGACAATTTTATACGCCGTTGACGATTGGCACCGCAAAACCGAATTGGCGCCGGCAAGCGGTTCCGCACGTGCTTTTTGATATTGTTGATCAGCCGGTAGATATCAGTGCCGTTGATTATTGTTGCCGCGTTAAAGGTGTAGCGAGCGATGTTCTGAGGCACGGTGGGGCACCACTGATTGTTGGCGGATCGGGATTTTATGTTCATTCGTTACTTTTTCGTATACCGGAAGTTACCGCAGTTGGACGTCGTTTATATGCCGAACAAACAGAAGTCTTGTGGCAGCAGTTAGTCGCTATTGATCAGGTACGTGCACATCAGATTGATCCTCACGATCGTTATCGTATTGAGCGTGCGTTGGATATCTGGCATGGCACCGGAATTCTTCCCAGCCAGTTTACTCCACAATTTGCGCCAGACTTTAATTGTCGCATAATAATTCTTTGGCAACCAACAAAAGACCTTTATCCAAGAATCAATTGTCGCGTTGATGCTCTTTTACAACAGGGCTGGATCGATGAAGTGCGTGCGCTTGAAACATGGCAACCGTTTCTTTTACGTAAAAAACTTATTGGCTATGACGATATCGTGCGCTATCTGCATGGCGAAATTAGCTCATATGATGAGCTGTCGGCAGTAATTGCGCAAAAAACACGGCACTATGCCAAACGGCAATTGACTTTTATGCGTATGTTAACTAAAAAAGGTAACGAACATGGCGTGCCGGTAACGTGGGTTGAAATGGAAGCAAAAACATGAATATTAAAGAATCAGAAGTTCTCATCGTGCAACGGCGTGAGGCGAGCTGGATTGTGGCAGCTGTTTTGGTGCTCGTTGTTGCTGCATTTGTGATAGGGTTCGTTGTCGGCCAGCGAGCAGCAGCGCGTGATTTTATGCGCCGAGCCTCTGCTGAAAGAGCATTAGTTGATGTGCAGAAATCGCCGATAACGCCAAATTCGATACCGCCACTTGCCGTGTAAGAGGGTTAGCTGATAGATTACAGGTGCTTTTACACACGATATTGCTATACTTAAAAAAAGTGAAAAATTTTTGTTGGTGCATGAAAACATATACCATGAAAAAGGGTTCTCAATGATTTCAATTTTTCGACGTCATCTTCAAGGCCGCGCATTACGCTACACGATCTATGCGATCAGCTTTTTGGTCGCTTTTCCGATGGTTCTTTCGCTTTTTACCAAATGGTTTGATGATGGGAATTGGGCGATCAAGGTTAATGGAAAGGCGGTTGGCGCGCTGCAATATCAACAACGTTTTACGGAAACAAAACAGCAAATTGATCAATTAAAACAGCGTTTTGGCCCAATGGCCGAGCAGTTTTTAGCTATGCAGGGTCTGAGCGGAGATATACAGGAACTCACCGTACATAGTTTGGTTATGCAGGAACTTTTTAATCAAGCAGCACAATCGTTGGGGCTTGCTGTTTCTCCCGCGTACGTAGATCGCCAATTATTGGCCTCGCTGCCAAAGAATTTCTTTACCCCATCTGGTGAAATTAATGAATCTCTTTTGACTCAGGTGGTTCATATGCCGCTCGTTCAATTTAAAGAACGTATGGCTGAACAGCTCAAGCAGCAACTGCTGCTTTCATTAGGCCAAGGCGCCCTTTATATTCCTGAATTTCAGCTCAAACAAGCGTACGTTGCCACGTATGCCGATCGATCGTTTACTATTGCAACGTTTGCACGTGCACCCTTTATTGCTGCAAGCAAAAAAGAGGCGGTCACTGATACGCAGTTGAAGTCTTTTTACGATGAACAAAATCGTTTGACCAAGCGATACTGGGAGCCAGAAAGGCGTTCTGGTGTTATCTGGGAATTCGATCCTGAGCATTATGGCATTGCAATTAATGATTCTTCTATTACCAGCTACTATAATCGTCATAAATACGACGAATTTGTTGAAACGCCGCTGCAAATCCAGGTTCGTCATATCCTTTTGCCCGCAACTCTCCAAGAAAAAGCGGCAGTCAAGGCTAAAGCGGCTGCTTTGGCACAAGAACTCCAGAAAAATCCAAAACTCTTTGCGCAAAAGGCGACTGAACTTTCAGCTGATACGGCCACCAAGAAAAATGGCGGTTTGACCGGATTCTTTAGCCGCGGCACCTATGATCCGGCTTTTGAAAAGGCCGCGTTTGAGCTTGGAGCCGACGGCGCCATAACGTTGCCGGTCGAAGTCAAAGATGGCTTTGAAGTGATCCAACGTGTTGCCAAAAAAGTGCAAACGTATAAGCCGCTTGAAAAAGTGCGTGGGAACATTGTTAGTTCGCTGCGCAAAGAGCGTTTCGGGCAGTTCTTTGCCTTTGAGGTTAAGCGCGCCTTAGCGCAAGAAAACGCCCAAGAAATGTTGGAACAAATGGCGCAGCGCAAGGGCGGCAAAAAGCGTGTATTATTGATGGTCGAACGCGGTAATCAGCCAAATGAGTATATGCAGAAGCTTTTCAGTGTTGGCAAAGGGCTTGGCGGGGCCGTTGTAGATGGTGATCGGGGCTATGCTGTCCTGGTGACCGATATTGTCAAGATGAATAGGCCAGAATTGAGTGCGATTAAAGATCGTGTTGTCCACGATTGGCACGTAAACCGCGCGCATCTTAATATGCAAAAGATCGTGGCTCAGGCGCTCAAGAAGACAAATAAAGCCGATTTTGATGACTTTGCCAAAGCGCAGGGGGCCCAGCTAACGACGACAGGCATGATCAATGCGCACGATGATAAAAAAAGTGAAGGCTTACGCAAGCAGCTGGGTGAAGCCTTTGCATCGATGGCAACGTTGGCTACTCCTGGCGCGGTTACAAGTCATGAATCTGCCGATCGCGTGATTGTTATCCATTTGGATGCCGTTGCGCCATTTAATGAGCAACAATTCAATGCCAAGCGCGGCGAACTCTTAGGCCAGCTTTTTGGGAGGCAAAAAATGCTCTTGGAAAAGGCTTTTATTGCGTCTTTATATAAACCTGCTACAATTAAAATAAACGATAAATTAATGAAATGGGCACGTTAATGAGCGGTACGGTAAAAGACGTCAAAGAAAAAAATACGGCAGCGTTAGCTGAATCAGCTGCGCAGACACCAAAGACCGCTCTACAAGCGGAAAAACTTAAGGCCATTGAGGTTACCTTTGCGCAAATAGATAAGCAATACGGCAAAGGTGCCGTCATGTTGCTCGGCCAATCCCCTATCAGCGAAGTAGAATCGATTTCTACGGGCTCTTTATTGCTCAACTATGCCCTGGGGGTAGGCGGGTTGCCGCGTGGGCGTGTCGTTGAAATTTATGGCCCTGAGGCGACCGGTAAAACGACGTTAGCTTTACATGTTATAGCACAGGCGCAGCGCAGTGGCGGCATTTGTGCGTTCATTGATGCCGAGCATGCTCTCGATCCAGCACATGCAGCCAAGTTGGGCGTCAAAATCAACGATCTCGTGATTTCGCAACCTGATTTTGGGGAGCAGGCGCTCGATATTACGGAAATGTTAATTAGATCTGGGGCAATCGATGTTCTCGTTGTCGACTCCGTATCAGCCTTGGTTCCTAAAGCTGAATTGGACGGTGATATGGGCGATGCGCATGTCGGCCTCCAGGCGCGCTTAATGTCGCAGGCGATGCGTAAGTTAACGCCAATCGTGCATAAATCGAAAACGGTTCTTATTTTTATCAATCAAATTCGTCATAACATCAACAGCATGCCATTTGCCAACAAAGAAACGACCAGTGGTGGCAATGCGCTCAAATTCTATGCTTCAGTGCGCATGGATGTGCGACGTATTGCGAGTTTGAAGCGCGGTGATGAACATTTTGGTAACCGTGTGGCTATTAAAGTAGTCAAAAATAAGGTTGCGCCGCCATTTAAGGTGGCCGAAGTAGATTTGATCTTTGGCGAAGGTATTTGCAGGGAGCTTGATTTGATTGATGCTGCGCTCAGGTACCAGGTCGTCGATCAGTCGGGCGCATGGTTTTCTTTTGAAGGACAAAAAGTTGCCCAGGGACGTGAGCAGCTCTTGCATTATGTCCGCGAAAACGCTGACGCAGCACAAAAAATGCGTGCGAGCGTGCTGGAAAAAATGGGAATGATTAGCAGTGTATAAGCAAGGGAGTAACTTGAGAGACTTTAAGGATCATCCACGTATTAATGAGTTTATCACGGCACCCAAGTTGCAAGTGATTTCGAGTACGGGGGAAAACTTAGGCGTATTAAATCGTTATGATGCGCTTATGCTTGCGCGTCAAGAAGGTCTCGACTTAATTATTATTGCTGATACCGGTGCCCAGGGGGTGCCCGTTGCAAAGGTTGGAGATTTTGGCAAATTGCTCTACGCCAAAAAAAAGAAGCAGGCCGATGCTAAGAAAAAGCAAAAAGTAATTAAAGTTAAAGAAATGAAGTTTCGCCCTAAAATTGAAGAGCATGATTATCAAACGAAAATGAAGCAGGCCATCGAATTTTTGCTCGAAGGTAATCGGGTTAAATTTACCCTTATCTTCCGTGGACGCGAGGCCGCGTTGAAAGCTTCACGCGGGCAAGAAATGTTTAACAAGATCGATCAAACGCTTGTTGAGCGTGGGCTTGAGCATCTCGAAAAAGAGAGTGATATGAAAATGGGGCAATTTTGGTCTCGTGTATATTTTTTAAAACAAAAAGTTTAAAAGGTTTCGGTTATGCCTAAGATGAAGACGCATTCGGCTACAAAAAAACGTTTCAAAATGACGGCTACGGGAAAAGTTAAACGACAAAAGGCTTACCGTCGCCATTTAATGGCTAGCAAGACGCAAAAAAGAAAGCGACAGCTGCGTAAGGCTGGTTATATCAATTCGGTTGATGCAAAGCATTTTGTTGTATTGTTACCGTATAAATCATAGTTACTTAAACTGAATCAAAAACCCGGCGCTTGTATGGGTGTCGGTTTTTGTGTCGCTAAGGATGTTTGAATATGTCAAGAGTAAAACGTGGGGTTATGACGCGCAAGCGCCACAAGCGCATGCTGAAGAAGACGAAGGGGTACTGGGGGCAGCGTAAAAATATTTACCGCCGTGCGCATGAGACAATCTTGCGCGCTATGGCGTACGCTTATAAAGGACGCAAGCTTCAAAAGCGTTCGATGCGCGGATTATTTATTATTCGTATTTCTGCCGCTGCGCGCCTGAACGGACTTTCTTACAATGAACTCATTCATGGGTTGAAGAAAGCGAACGTTTCGTTGGATCGCAAAATGTTGAGCCAATTGGCAATTTTTGAGCCACAAGCGTTTGCTCAACTTGCTCAATTAGCGCAATCGTAAAAAGCTCTTGTCAGAACGGGAGCCGCTGCGGTACAATGACGAGTAGTTTTTTATTTAAAAAAGATTGAGGGGAGTTCATGGAAGCTTTTGGCGTTTTAGAGCGTAAAGTGACCGAATTGTTACTGTTGGTTAGTCAGCTTAAGGCCGAAAATGCTCAGCTTGCCAAGGAAAATGTGGCCCTAAAAAGGCGCATGGGTGAGCTCGAAGAGGGTTCGCAAGAGCGTACGATTGCCAAAGCGATGGTCGATAGTCTGATTAAAGATATTGACGCCATCGTTAAAGTTGATAATCAACTATGAACAATCAGTTAAAAAAACACATCGTTACCATCGGTGACGATGTGTATACCTTGCTCAGTGACGAATCAGAAGAAACGGTTTTACAAGCGGTGCGCATGCTCGATGAGTTGATGTCAACGATTATGCTGCAATCAAGTGTTTCGGATAAAAAGAAAATTGCTGTGTTAGCGGCGTTGCAAATTGCTCTTCAATTAAAAAATCTTGAGCAACAAATGCAGTCACTTGAACAATTATCAAATGCAATTGATTCCGAAATGCATCAGCCTCTGTAACATTGTCTGACGATACGTTGTGATCGGGAAGGAATGGGCAATCATGAAAATGGTGTGCTGCGTGGGTAATGAGCTTGAACGAAACCGAAAATAAAGATTAGGATTGCCATGATGTGGTATTACATTTATATGTTTGGCGGTGCGGGGGTTGCCTTAGCCGGCTCCCTGCTCGTTTATGCAGGCGTACAGGTGCGGCGTGCACGGCGCGTGCTCATCGAATCCAAAAACCGTCTTGGCGCTATTGAGCGCGAAATTGAAAATGAACGACGCGAAGCATCTTTAAAAGTTCGCGATGAAATTTATCGCCGCCGTAAAGAATTTGAAGATGAAATGCGCCGCGATCGACAAGAATTTGATCGTTTGCAAAAAAAAGTTATCAGTCGTGATGAAGATCTCCAAAAACGCGAACTGCGCTTGGATGAAATTAAATTAGAGATGCAAAAACGCGAACGTGAATTGATGCGTTCTGCCGATAGTTTGCGCATCAATGAAGAACGTGTACGCGCGGTATATGGCGATCTAATTGCTAAACTTGAAGCGGTGAGCACCATGAGCCGTGACGAAGCAAAAAATACGCTTATGGCTACGTTGCGTGATGAAGTGTATCACGCGCAAGAAAAGTGGGTCCAAAAGGTTGAAGAAGAATCGCGTCAAACGGCAAAAGATCGTTCAAATGAAATTTTGCTCAGTGCCATGCAGCGTTATACGGCAGATACGGTTAATACGGCAACCACCGGGGTGGTGCACTTGCCGAACGAAGATATGAAGGGACGCGTCATTGGCAAAGAGGGGCGTAATATCAAGTCGCTTGAAATGGCGACGGGCATGGAATTTATTATTTCGGATACACCTGAAGTAATCACGATTTCAGGATTTAATCCGATCAGGCGTGAAATTGCGCGGCGTTCGCTTGAGCGCTTAGTCCACGATGGACGCATCAACCCAACCCGCATTGAAGAGACGGTTGCGCAATGTGAACAGGAAATCGAAGAAATTATTGAAGAATATGGCAAAAATGCTGCGCTTGAACTTAACTTGCAGGGGGTCCCAGCCGAAATAACCACGCTTTTGGGCAAATTATATTTTAGAACAAGTTATGCGCAAAATGTTCTTCAACACAGCAAAGAAGTGGCCTCGTTTGCACGAATTATCGCTGCTGAACTTGGCGTTGATCCAACCATAGCTGCGCGCGCTGGCTTATTCCATGATATTGGTAAGGCGCTTACGGCAGAAATTGAAGGACCGCACGCGCATATTGGCGCTGACGTTGCCAAACGTTGCGGGGAAGATGTCCGTGTCGTTAATGCTATTGCGGCGCACCACGAAGAAGTGCCTTTTAGCTGTATTTATGCGCCGATTATTCTTATTGCCGACACACTTTCTGCTTCACGGCCGGGAACTCGGCGTGAAACATTCTCTGCGTATTTAAAGCGTCTTGAGCAGTTGGAAGATATTGCCAATACTTTTCCCGGCGTCAAGAAAGCATATGCCTTGCAAGCGGGCAGAGAAATACGCGTGATTGTTGAAGAAGATGCTATCGGTGACGATCAGGCGCGAAGTATTGCGCGTGAAATTGCTGTGCGCATAGAAAAAGAAATGAGTTTCCCTGGGCAAATAAAAGTCAACGTTATTCGAGAGAAACGAGCGATTGAGTATGCACGTTAAAAAAGATAACGAGATTGTAGTTTTATGCATTGGCGATCTTATCGGTGAGCCGGGCATGGCTGTGCTGGAAAAGCATTTGGCCGCGCTCAAAAAGCGGTATCAAGCCGATCTCATGATTGTTAATGGTGAAAATAGTGCCAAATTGGGACGCGGGATCACGGCTGAAATTATGGGACGGTTGCGCGAACTCGGCGTAGCCGTGGTGACCTCGGGCAACCATGTCTGGGATAATGCTAAAATTGTGCCCTATTTTTCTGGCAACAGTGATTTGCTGCGTCCGGCAAATTATCCAGCGGGTTGTCCCGGAACGGGGGTTACGCTCGTGTCCGTCGGCGAATACACCGTTGGTGTGGTCAATATTTTGGGGCGCGTATTCATGAAAGAAATTACCGATTGCCCATTCAGAACCATGCAATCGATACTCACCTATGTTCGTGCCCAAACGCCGCTCATTGTGGTCGATTTTCATGCTGAAGCCTCGGCAGAAAAATTGGCGATGGCCAACTTTTTAGATGGGCACGTGAGCGCCTTAGTTGGTACACACGTTCATGTGCAAACAGCCGATGAACGTATTTTCCCGCAGGGAACGGCTTTTATCAGCGATGTGGGCATGGTTGGCTCATGGTTTTCGATTATTGGCTTTAAAAAAGAAAGCCCGCTCAATATGTTTTTGACGCAGATGCCGCATCGTTTTGAAGTTTCATATGAGGGGCCATTTGTGTTCAATGCCATTGCTCTTACTCTCGATGCCATTACTGGTAAAGCAACGGATATCGAACGCGTACAACTGCTTGACCATGATCTTGTGCTACAAAAAACCTAAAGGCCTATCGCCATGTTAATACTCGTGGTCATTCTATGTGCGCTTTTTGGCTCCACGTTTATCTTTGGTGCCGTGGGCCTGGCGTACGCCCAACTCCTTTTTTTTATCGCCGTTCGCATGATTATTGCGGGTTGTTTGCTGCTCGGGTATACGCTTGTGCGAGCACAAAAACGGCGGATAACCATTCGTGACGTTGCACCGTTTCTCATGATGGGCGCTACCTTTATTTTGTTTCCCTACATTGCTGAGAGCTTTGCTTTGCAATATTTGCCAGCCGCTAAAGTTTCGCTGTTATGGTCGCTTGAAGCCTTTGTTACGGCGCTCTTTTCGTGGAAATATTTTGGCGAACGCATGACGACCCGTAAATGGCTGGGCATGATCATTGGCTTTGTAGGGTTGATCCCGGTACTGATGCATCAGGGTGGGCGTGAACTTTTGTTACATTCTTTGGCAGGCTTTTCAACAGCCGATGTGATGCTTGTTTCGTGTGTTATTTTGACGTCATACTCCTGGATTACGTTTCGGCGACTTTTGCACGCCGGGTATAGCGCCGTGCAGATCAATGGCATTGCTATGCTCACGGGCGGCCTTTTGGCCTTGTTGGGTTCTCTGGCCTTTGAATCATGGACGCCAGTTCCGATCAATCCAGTCAGCGCGTGGCACATTGTGGCCGCCTGTATTGGCGCCTTGATTATTATTGGTAATTTAATCTGTTATAACCTATATGGTTTTTTGTTGAAGCGGTACACGGCGACTTTTTTGTCCGTCTCTTGCGGGTCTATCCCATTTTTTACCGCACTTTTTGAATGGCTTTTTCTCGGACGCATCGTGAGTTATGCTTTTGTGCTTAGTTTTGCTGCTGTATGCATTGGGTTATTTATCTTTCATCGCGAAGAATTGCGCCAAGGATATGGTAAGCACCTATGACTATGGGCGTGTTTTTGATAAACTAGTGAGCAGTTGTTTTTTGTAGTTTTTGTGGGTCGTATGAATACATTACCAGATATCGAAAAAGATTTTGCGCAGTGGTATCAGGATATCATTTATCAAGCCGAATTGGTCGATCAGGCGCCCGTTCGCGGCTGTTTTATCATTCGACCCTACGGGTGGGCAATGTGGGAAAATATGCAGCAATACATGGATGCGCGTATTAAAGCAACGGGTCACCAAAACGCATCTTTCCCGCTCTTTATTCCACAGTCTTTTATTGCCAAAGAAGCCAAACACGTTGAAGGCTTTTCGCCTGAACTAGCCGTGGTGACCCACGCCGGCGGTAAGCAATTGGAAGAGCCGTTGGTAGTGAGGCCAACCTCAGAAACCATTATTCATGACAGTTTTTCGCGCTGGGTTCGTTCGTGGCGTGATTTGCCGCTTAAATTAAACCAGTGGTGCAATGTGGTTCGTTGGGAAAAGCGCCCACGCGCTTTTTTGCGTACGACCGAGTTTTTCTGGCAGGAAGGGCATACGGTTCACGAAACCCTTCAAGAAGCTGAAACTGAAGTACAATTGATGCTCAACGAATATGTCTCGTTTATTCAGGGGCAACTTTCTATACCCGTTTTTGTTGGCGAAAAATCGGCCAGTGAACGTTTTGCCGGTGCCGAGCGCACCTATGCCGTTGAGGGCATTATGCCGGATGGTCGGGCGTTGCAGATGTGTACGTCGCATCTTTTAAGCCAAAGTTTTGCGCACGCTTTTAATATTAAATTTCAAAATCGCGAAGGCGAACAAGCGTACCCCTATTTAACCAGCTGGGGGATAACGACACGCGTTGTTGGCGCCACCATTATGACCCATGGCGATCAAAAAGGGTTAGTATTACCGCCAGCTATTGCGCCGATTCAGGTAGTTGTTGTTGCCATCTTTAAAAATGACGAAGAATATCAAGCCGTTGCCAACGAGCTCGATTTTATTCAATCAAATCTTGCTGATTGGCGCGTGTTTTCCGATCTTGATCGACAAAAAACACCGGGCGCTAAATTTTATCATTGGGAATTGCGTGGAGTGCCAGTTCGCTTGGAAATTGGTCCGCGCGATGCAAAAGCGCGCCAAGTGGTGCTGGTAAATCGATTTACGGGACAAAAAACGACGGTTCCATTTGATCAGATAACGCAGGTTGTTGCCGCTGAGATCAAAAATATTCAGGACGGCTTATATAAAAAAGCTCAAGAGCGTCTAGAACGGCTTGTTATTGTGGGGCAAAAACTGACCGAATTTGGGCCGCAACTGGAAGAGCGTGGCGTTGCGTGCGTTACGGGCTGGTGCCAATCGCCTGAATGTGAACAGGCACTTGCGCCGTATAAAGCAAGTACGCGGGTATTGCTCGATACGCAAAAAGTTACGCACTGTTTTAATTGTTCCAAGCCAAGTCCGCGCGATGTGCTTATTGCGCGTTCGTATTAATACAGGATATTCTTCGACAAGCTCAGAATGATCGGAGTAAAGCTCCTGCACCCATTCACCCTGCCTGTCCGCATTTTGGGCGGCTTTAAGCCTCGATTGGCAAGGTAATCGGATATCTTATGGCGAATGGGACTTTCTCAAAATCATACGCAAATTCTGCCTTGCCATCACCGCCTGCTTTGATAATGGGCACGGTGGCTGGGACCATTTTTTGTTGCACAAGGACAATGCCGTCTTCTCCGGCGTATACAAGGGCCTCAGGTTCGACGGATATGATGTTTTTGTGGCATTTGACGTATCCGCTCGTATATTTACACAGATCTTCATCTTCAAGCCTGAGCCGTTTTTTATCCAAATGTTCACCATTTTTTATCGTTCGCAAGTCAACGTATCGAACGCTTTGGTCATCAATGGTGGCCCTTTGAAAATCGGCATAATCAAGATTGGCGACTTCAAAAGCAATGGCGGTTCGAATGTGTTCAAAATTGGGTAACGTTTTATTCCAATATCCCTGTACCGGACGATAAAGTTTTACGCCATCGAATTGGGTGTTGGAGAGATTGGCACCTTTGAGGTTGGCAAACGTAAGGTTGGCGTTGGTAAGAATAGCGCCGGCGAGATTGGCGCCTTCCAGGTCGGCATCTTCTAGGTTGGCGCTGGTAAGGTCACACCCAGAGAGGTCAGCGCCGCGAAAGATTGCGCCTTTAAAGTTGCCGGCTCGGAAATACTCTCCGGCCAAATGTGCGCCGGTTAAGTCACAACGGACACACTCGCCCGTTTCGCGCGCGAAATCTACCGCGCTTTTTGTGCCACTTTTTATCATGAGCTGCTCATCTTTGCAAAAAAGGTTTTTGGGGAGTTTCGTTTGTGCGTTACAGGTCGCGTTGGTAATCGTTGTACTTTGCAGGTAGGCTTGCGATATATTGGCGTCTTCAAAATGTGCGTTTGATAGGTTGGTCCGTATAAAAGATCCCTCGAACGTTGCTCCGGTAAAATTTGCGCCGGTAAGATCAGCATCGTCGAAGCTCACATTTGAAAGAACGGCATTTGCCAGATTGGCCGAACGCAAATCGAGACCGCTTAAGTCGGCATTTTTTATCGAACACCCCGGGCATTGTTTGAATGTTTTGAGGAATCCCGCGGTTTCTTTGAGTTGGAGGAGCATGTAAAAATCTGGCGTGAGGCCCATGGGATTTACGACGACAGGCAACTTTTGCCGTGCCACTGGGGCAGCTGCGGTTCGGATAATAAGCAAGAACATCAGACACATCCATTTTTTCATCGATTTCATAAACCCCATTCCCCTACCCCGATTCTTCAACCAGTTTTTATCCCCTGGTATCAATATAATCCAACTTGAAATATTAAGTAAAGGGTTTTTGCGTGCCCTCCCAAGGTTTTTGGGGGTATGTTTTTTACCCAAAAGCGGCCCCTTGGCATTGTTTTGCCAGAAGCTTGCTCTGGACGTGCGTGCCGGGGTATACTTGCAGCACTAAAAGAGGGCCGAGAGCTATGGATATTGGAGCATATTGCGAACCATTTGAAATGTCGTTAATTGCGCATAAGCGCGCGGCACCAAATACCGTGGCTGCGTATATGCGTGATGTAAAAGCGTTCGTCGGATATACGCGGCGGCAGAAAATTGCGGCAGTTGCCGAACTTAATGATAGCGTTGTTTCTGGTTATCTCTGGCACTTGAAAAAAGAGCGGCTGTTATCTGCTCGCTCGATTGCGCGCAAAATCGCTTCGCTGCGCAGTTTTTTTGCTTTTTTACATCAGGAACATGCCGGTATTACGATTTGCGTAGATAAAATAACGACGCCCAAACAGCGGGCAACTATTCCCCACGTGCTCAATATTGAAGAGCTTCAGAAACTTTTAGCGGGTATACAGCAAGACCAATCTCCGCCGGGGCGCATGTTTGCGGCCATGATTTTTTTGCTTTATGGCACAGGCATGCGCGTGAGCGAGTTGGTGCGTCTTACGCTTGCCCATGTACGCTGTGACGAACGATTGATTAAAGTGTTGGGAAAGGGCTCTAAAGAACGGCTTATTCCGCTTTCGCCACAGCTGCAGGCATTGATCGATTCGTATATTGCCAATATCCGTTCGATTGCGCTTAAAAATCGTGAAAGCGAGTGGCTTTTTGCGCATGTCCATCGGGGCAAAGTGCGGCCGTTTACGCGTCAAGAAGTGTGGTATCGAGTACATATGATTGGTAAAAAATGTGGCGTGCGGCTTTATCCGCATCTGATGCGGCACTCGATGGCGACACACATGCTGCATGAAGGCGTTGATTTGCGCGCGCTACAAGTCTTACTCGGCCATGAGCAAATAACGACAACGCAGGTTTATACGCATGTTGATACAAGCCAACTCCGAGCGATTTATAATGCCAAGCATCAACGAACGAAGTAATTCAAGCGGTTTGCAAATATTACTTTTGGCATGCAGTGGCTTATCCGTCTACACCCACATAGGTATGTCATTGGTGCGGTCCTAGGTTACGACGAGACTCAACGCGTCGATGCGCGTTCCATCGAAGAGTGCCCATTAAACATGCTTTTTTTGTGCGCAAGCGCACTAGGTAAAAAAGCTAAATATGCTATGATAAGTGGCGGATACCGTGAATCTTTCAAACGAAAAAAAGAATTATGGAACACACGTTTACTATAGACCAAAAAAGACTTTCGCATGTATTGTCTGCTATGCAGGCCATTTGTGCACGACGAACGACCATGGATGCAACGTCCTCAATCTTGTTTCAAGCAAGTCATCATGAATTAGTCCTCAAAAGCACCGATCTTGAAATAAGCGTCCAATACAGTTGTCCGCTTAATAACGCATCGATTTCTGAACCGCTCGATTTTCTTGTTTCGGGAAGGCGCATTTTTGAACTCACCAAAGAGCTTGATGGCGATGTTCAATTTAATCTCAACAGCAACCAAATCATGCTTGCGTCGGGCAACGCACAACTCTCGTTAAATATCAAAGATTGCCAGGAATTTCCCCCATTTCCCGAGCGTATCGAAAATCTGATGGAACTCAAGGCCGCGGTACTTCTGCAAATGCTTGAACAGGTTTCGTTTGTCATTCCGCAAAGTAACGCCAATCCGGCGCTCAATGGCTTGCTTGTTGAAATCAACGACCAGGGCATGAAAATGACGGCCACCGACGGCCACTGTTTGGCACAGGCGATTACCGACCAATATCGCTTGCCTGAGGCGCGTTCGTGGTTATTGCCACGCCGGGCAGTTCTCGAGCTTAAAAAAATTATTGAAGCGAGCAATAACGAGAAAATTTTCTTGGGCATTTGCGGAAACCAAATGGTTTTTTCCGGTGATTCATTTAATTTTTTCACCAAATTACTCGTCGATTCCTTTCCTGAATATTTGCCCATTCTCAATCGCGATGGGTTCAGCCGTCGCGTAGCACCAAAAGCCGATTTTATCAAAGCGTTGCGCCGTTCGGCCTGCTTGCTTTCAGGGCAGTTTATTGCCACGGAATTTAATCTTGATGATGCAACGCTTGAAGTTGCCATGGTAAATAAAGAAGTGGGCAATCTCAGAGAACAGTTGACGATGAGTGAATACGTTCCGGGGTCAATGGCTATTCGTTTTTATGCGCCTTATTTACTCAATGGATTGCATGCACTTCCTGGCGATACCGTTATTTTCTGGCTTCACAGCACCATGCGGCCAATTATTTTCCAAGCCGAATGTCCGGCGTGCCAAGTAACGTATCTGGTTATGCCCGTTTCGCCCGTAACCAACGCGTAAGCCGTGCGATTAGAATCACTTCACGCATGTAAATTTCGTTGTTTTGAAGAGCTATCGCTTACTTTTCAGCAGCCCGTTGTTCTTATTGAAGGGTGTAATGGCGCGGGTAAGACAGCTCTATTGGAGGCCATTTATTTTGCGTGTTTTTTGCGTTCTTTCCGCTGCCACGCTGCGCGCGAGCTCGTCGCTTTTGGCAATACTTATTTGCACATTCAGCTGGCTTTGCGTGATAGCGATAACATCATGCACGACCTAAGTATTGCCAGTGTGGGAGCCAGGCGTACCGTTAAGGCCAATGGTAAAGTGTTGCGTAATCACCGCGAGCTCAGAGCGTATGCAACGTGCGTAGCACTTACCGAAGACGATATGCTGCTCGTTAAGGGCGGGCCAGAGATACGACGTAATTTTATTGATCACTATATTTATGTGCACGAACCAGATTTTGCACCTCAAATCAGTGCATATGACCAGGTTGTTGCACACCGTAATGCGCTTTTGCGGCGCGGTTCGCCTAATCCGGCTGTTATTGATATATGGACACGCAAGCTTTGGGTGCAGGCGTGCGCTATTGCCCAAAAGCGGCGCAGGTACCTTGAGCGCATTAATACGGCGGTAAGTGCGGTTATTCAGGCGCATGCAATCGATGCTTCCATCCAGCTGCAGTATCAGGCAAAAAAAGAGTTGGGCCAATCGTTTGAATCGTTTTGGGCTGAGCATGGTGCTGCGCTTGCTGCCAGCGAAGAACGGGTCGGGCACACCCTTTTTGGGGCGCATGTTGATGACATCTATATTGCGTTTAATGGGCATGCGGCACGTATGTTTGCCTCACGCGGACAGCAGAAGTTGATTGTACTTTTGCTTAAAGTTGCTCAAACGCGCGAATTAGTCGCGCTTTACGGATCATGCCTTTTTTTGCTCGATGATTTTATGCTTGATTTTGACGAATGGCGGCTTGATTTACTTATCGCTCTTTTGGAAAAGCTTAATTGTCAATTATTTTTTACAAGCGCGATGGCTCAGGAAAGCGTCTTGCGCCGGAAATTGGACGCTTTTTCGCCCCAACTCATTACCTTGCCTTCGGCCAGCGGCGCACTTGCTCAATCTTGCCAAACGGTAAAAACCAGCCTTTTGCCGTAATTTCGAAATTCCCAAAACGTGACTGCTTGACATTTTCAATGAATCGGGCATACTAAAAGGGAACTCTTTTATGGGTTCACTCTATATTAGGCTTCATTACTACTCTCCTTTTTTCCATCGCATTGGCTTTTCGGTCAATGCGATGGATTTTTTTCTTTTCGCGTGTTTATGGGCTTTTTTGCCCCCGCTTGCTCTCAACTCTGGACTTCAGCTGGAGTTATGGTACCTTAAGATCGTCAGGAAAGGTGTATCCGTGGATTCAGAAGATAAAAAGATCATTATCGATATCATTAAGAAAGAGCTACCGCGAGCGCGCATTTTTTTATATGGATCCCGTGCACGGCGTGATAACCGGCCTGAATCTGATGTTGATATTGCTTTAGACGATAATCAAAAAATAGAAAATTTTACGCTCAGCGCAATCCGTGAAGCCATCGAAGAAAGTACGGTACCATTCATGGTAGATATCATTGATTTAAATGCGGTATCCGGTGACTTTAAAAAAGAAATTTTGAAAGATGGGGTATTATGGACATAGACAGGGAAAAGCTCCTAAAAAAATATAAGAAAGCGAGCGATTCGCTTATAACGCTCAAAGAGGCTCTTGCTAGCATGCAATATGTCGTTCCCGTCGCCCAATGTGCGCAACAGGATCCAGAAAAAATGTATAGAATATACCGCGACTCCCTTATTCAGCGCTTTGAGTATACCTTTGATACCTCATGGAAGTATTTGAGTGATTACCTGCGCGCCCAGGGTATTTTCATTGCCGTTCCATCACCAAAAACAACTTTTAGGGAAAGTTTAAAAGCAAAAATTCTTTCAGCCGATGAAGTTAGGTTGGCGCTTGAAATGGTCGATGACCGTAATTTGACTACCCATGGGTATGACCAAGCGCTTATCGAAGAAATCAGCAAGAAGATTCCAGCGTATGCGCAGATTCTCGAAACCGTTCTCCAAAAAACTAGGATCTAAACCCAGCGCAACGATCCCTCCTGGCAAATTCTTCTTTGAACCCCCATTTTGCGTCGCATAATGTATATTATGTCAAATAAGACAAGATAGGCTCAGAAAAAGAAGCTAATCGTCACCCATACAAATGATAGGTATTTTCTTATCGATGTTCAGATTTAAAGCGGTTTCCAAGAATATTCTGTTAAACAATCGTGGCCGTTCAAACCGGCTATGCACAATCCAGATGAAATCATAATCGAAAGAACTCAAAAAGAACTCATCAAGCGCTTGTTGTAATGCCGTGCGTTCACGATACTGCTTAAAAAGCTCATAAATATTCATGCCATGAGCGTACGTTATGTGAGAAAGATAGTCGACATATCCCACAACACGATAACACGACAACTGTTGAACAAAGAGCTCCATAGTCTGCCGACCGCTTTTAAGAGACGAAAACGTAATATAATGAATTCCAGGCGTAAGAAAAACGTCGCATAACGATAAAATATCATCTTCACTTAATCGCGTATCATATTTTTTAATACAAACCGGTGCAATCGCCGGATGCACATTCATGGTCGATAAGGGTTTTTTCATATTAAAAATCCCATTTAGTTATCGCCGTTCATTTCAAAGTGGACAATTTTTTCCCACAAAAACCACTTTGCGTTAAAATTTCGCTTCAAAACTATTTTACTCACCTTCCGCTATTAGTCTATTAACTGTTGGTTAAAAATGCAACCTCGCCCGAAATTTTTCATGCTTTTTTACAGAGCGCTCTGGATGCGATTTTTCCAAAGGCAACAAAGAGCTATCGCTAAAGCATCAGTTTCATCTTCACGCAACACCTGGGGCCCTAAGCGCGGGAGAAGCGTATGCACCATACAAGCCACTTGTTCTTTGCTCGCGCCACCAAACCCGGCGATCTGTTGTTTAACTGAACGCGGAGTAAACTCTTCAATAAACACGCGGTGTCTTTGCGCGAGAAGATAAATAATGCCGCGCAAATACCCGAGCTTGAGAAAATTTTGCGCATTCTTTCCCAAAAAAGGCGTTTCGATGGCAATTTTATCGATATGCCATTCTTTAATGAGCGTTTCTATCGCGTCGTGAAATTCAAGCAAGCGCTCAGGCAGCGGCTTTTGGGCTTTAAAAATAAGGCAGCCATGCGCACAAACGCCAGTGTGGTTGCCGGTTTGGGCGGCAATTGCGTATCCGCAAAAGCGCGTTCCGGGATCGATTGCTAGAATAACTATGGCTTTGGCTTTTTTAGGATCTTCCATTACGTTCTCTTTTTTGTATATTATGCTCATTTAAACAAAGATGATCCTAAAAGAAGGTCGGCAAAAGATCAAGAGAAAAACAAAAAGAACGTATAATTGGGGAATTTAGTCTTGGCGAGAAACACTCAAAGAGAAGCGCTTTTTGGGCGCTTCTCTTTGAGTGTTTAATTTAAATGATTATATCGAGATGGTAAGGTAGCCGCCGAGCACGTTGTCTTTTTTATCGAAAACGCCAAGCTTCACTTTGCTAACAACTTCGCCCATACCACACACGTTCGCTTTGTCCAGCTCTAAAACAAGTGGCGTACGTGGAGATTTCTTATCTTTGCTCATTTCTTTGTAAAAATACATTTCTTTGGTCATTTTTTTGTTCAAAAACATTTTAGGGTCCTTGTTGCCCGAAATGTGAACCAAATCAGGGTCCCAACCCTTAGCCTTAGCCTTAGCCTTATCCTTTCCTTGGCAGGTGACCTTCTCTATCCAGACATAAGGTTCTTTCTCGATTGGCGCATACTTAATTTCTCTGATACCGTCGCCGATGAGGGCCGAAAAGCAGAAACACGCCATCGAAAAAAACAATATCTTCTTCATCATATAATCTCCTTTTTTTGAATAAGGTTAAACATATACACACTTGCCAGCTTATCATATTTTGAATTATGGGCACAAGGCTTTATTCCAAATCGGATATTTTTATTGGCGCTGAAAAAAGATCAAGTTTTTATTGTATTCCAGCGGGTGCTTATGGTACTTTTTTCACGATTGACGAAAGGAGTATGTATCATGAGCATGGCAGAAAAGGCGTTTTTCAGTTTTTTAGCAACAATCGTTATTTTTCAAGTACAAACCAAAATGTGCCAAAAAAAGGAACAGTACAAAAGCCATGAAAGCGTAGCCAGACCAAGCGACGATGAACAGACATACACGTGTGAATATAGCCGATCGGGCACAGCGGGTGGAGCTGAAAGAGCAATTACCTGTAAGTACCACAAAAGCGGTCACTTAAAACCAAAACAAGATCACGATTGTCCCGCAACGCTTGCTCAATAGGAATAATCACCATCGGTAAATTTAGTTAGTTCGCGTTCAAAATTGAGAAACACCGTCCCAGTCGGCCCATTACGCTGTTTGCCAATAATAAGTTCGGTAAGATTTGGATTTTCTGTCTCTGGATTATAAATAATATCGCGGTATAAAAACATAATGAGATCCGCGTCTTGCTCAAGGGCGCCAGATTCACGCAAATCAGACATCATGGGTCGCTTATCAATGCGGCTTTCGACGGCACGAGATAACTGCGAAAGTGCCAAAATAGGGATATGCAGCTCTTTGGCAAGCGCTTTAAGCGATCGCGAAATTTCGGCAACCTCCTGATGCCGATTTTCATGGCGTACCGCTACATTGAGCAGTTGCAAATAATCAATAATCAATAAATCGATCTGATGCTCGGCCTTCATTTTGCGCGCCTTGCTGCGTACTTCAGCCACACTTAAGCCGGCAGTGTCATCAACAAAAAGCCGGAGGTCCGCCAGCTTAGTTGCAACGTTGGTCAACGTAACCCACTCGTCGGAACTAATCGTGGCGTTACGTATTTTTTGGTGAGCAATCGTCGACTCGCTTGAAAGTAACTTGATGACTAATTGTTCTGCCGGCATTTCAACAGAAAAAATGGCCACCCCAAACCCTTCAAGCGCACTATTGAGCGCTATGTTAAGCGCTAAAGACGTTTTACCCATTGAGGGACGTGCCGCTAAGATAACCAAGTCACCCTTTTGCAGGCCAGAAGTCATGGAATCAACCTGATTGAATCCCATCGGTATGCCGGTAATGCCAGAACGGTGGCTTTTTACTTCAGCTAAATGCTGAAACGTCTTTTTGAGCCATAAATCAAGCTGAACAAACGTATTGGCCGAGCGCTTATTGGCAATCTCAAAAATAGTCTTTTCGGCGCCGTCGAGGACTTTTGAAATATCTTCATCTTGTTGCGCATAACAAGAGTTAATAATCGTAGCAGCCGACATAATCAGCGCACGCAAAATGGCCTTTTCTTTAATAATACGAGCGTGCTGTTCCACAAGCCCAAGTTGCGGGATATCTTCTTGCAACGAAACAATATAAACGGTGCCGCCAACAGCATCAAGATGCTGCCGCTTAATGAGCTCATCCTGCAGGGTAACCACATCGATTCTTTTGGAAGTATTGGCGAGGTCTTGCATGGCGGCAAAAAGAAGTTGGTGGGCTGGCTGATAAAAATCAGCCGCACCAACAATTTCATTGGCTGCCTGAAAAGTTGCATCGTTAAGCAAAATCGCACCGAGCACCGCACGTTCGGCATCAATGCTCGATGGAAGTGTTTTGCCGGAAAATGGGACCGCCTGCCCTAGGGGCGCAGCGCCAGATCCGGATTCAGCTCGTTTGGGTGTTGGCATACCCCACGATCATCCTATTCTGGAATAATTTTCAGCGTACATTTAGGCATCAGGCTATTGGAAAGCTTAATCGTAACTTCGTGCACGCCTTTTTCCCTAATGATTTTATCGAAAAGTACCTGATTTTTGGAAATTTTAATGCCTTCGGCGGCAAGAGCATCAACCATATCGCCAGCACTTACGGCCCCATAAAGCTTGGTCTCATCATGCATTTTGCGTTTCAAAACAAGGGACAGCGAACGAATTTTTTCTGCTAACATCGAAGTCTTAGACTCAATGACCTGCTTGCGATTTTTGACCTCGAGAGCCTTCTTTTCATATACCGCACTATTGGCGGGCGTTATTTCGATACCAAAACCGTGCGGAATCAAAAAGTTCTTGGCAAAGCCATCTGATGCCTTAATCATCTCACCGGCTATTCCCACTTTTTCAACGTCTTTGAGTAAATAAACTCTCATCGTCACTCCTAACTTTCGGGCCCATATGGAACCCTCGTAACTGATATCTGGTTTGTCTACCAAGTATACGGCAATTACGCCATATTGAGAATAACAAAAATTAAACCCCGGCCGGATCCAGAACAGCAATAAATTTTTTATCAGAAGAAGCGCGCATGGTAGCCTGCGCCTGGAGCGCAACCCCAGTACCCTGCAGACTTACGCTAATTCGCAGATGGTCAGGGGCGGTTTTTTCCCACCTGATATGTGCATTATATGGAACATCGTTGATCGTGCACCACTTGGGCATTTCGCGTGATGTTGGCACCCTGAATGCGACGATGGTTCGCCACCGCCGCCGTGTATAATCCAAAGCATAGGATCTGAGCCCAGAAAGCGCATATTGTTGCTGATAGTTGATGCATTGCAGTCGCGCCAAAGACCGGCAAAGCGCGGTTTGGTACAGCGTTAGCGCAACGATGGTTAATACAGTACTCATCAATACAAATACCAAAATAAGGGCAAAACCATTCTGCTTCATAAATTCCCCTGACCAATAAAAAAACGACGCTGAATCGTATGGGGCGCCTTGGTAAGCTCAACGACGATTTCGCAAACACGCTGGCCACTGAGAACCGGGAAGAACGTACAGTTATTGAGCATTTCAAGAATAACGTTTGAATCGCTGTGCGTTTTGCCATCGGCTGTTTGATGGCGATATTCCCGCATCAGCTGTTTTTTGGCAACAATAAATCGCCATGAAATCACGCGTCCCGCGCCATTTTTAAATGAACACATGCGCATGTCACCAAGCGTATACCCAGACACAGCAGTTGGCGCTTGGGCAAAATCGTTATGCATGAGCTGCATGGCGCTGTGAAGCTCAACGAGCGTTTGCATGTTCTTGGTTATGCGATGTGCTGTCGTTACATAAAAAAGACTTGCCTGAAAGATAATTGTGATGAGAAAGAACGTGATAAAGAGCCAAATGCTTACTTCAATAAGGGTAAAAGCTAAATTATGCGACGCACCCGTCTTCATCCGGCCTCTTCTTTGGTTTTAAAAATAATCCCCTGCACTTGCATAGTCATAAAAGTCACTGCTTGTGCATTTTCGGCACGTGGCGATATGCGCGTTGTAGTACGTGTAAGCGTTGTATTGATCGCTTGGCGCTCTACTCCTACTTCGTAGTCAGAGGGCGTTGGCGGCGCCGCACGTTGGGCTCTGGCTGCCTCAAGAGCCGTCACGCCGAGCGCGGTTACCGTAAAATATTGTTTTGCTTGTAGTGATAAACGACTAGCGGTCGCCAAAATATTGGCAATCATACAAACCATCACCACGCCGACTGCCACAGCAACAAGCGCTTCAACCAAACAGAAGCCTTTATTTCGCGCGCGGTTCGTGCTAATATTACAAGAAGAAAATGTTTTAGAGAGGTTTTTCATTTTAATAGATATAGCATAGTGGAGTATCATATGAAAAGTACCCGTATCTTTTTAGTAGTAAGCTGCTCTTTGTGGGCCGCCACGTACGGCCAACAAGCCTCGCAAAGCCCACAAAAGGCCGTACCGCAAGCGGCTCCACAAGCCATCCCCCAAGCAAGCCCAGCCGATATCCAAAAGCAAATTGAAAGCTTTGTTGATTCTAAAGAATTTAAAGAGATGCAAGAACAGTTAAATCCGGGCATGGGAGAAATGAGCAAAGAAGCCAAAGATGAATTCATCAAGCAAACCATGCAAATGTACGACTACATGCAAAGCTTGCCCGAAGAAGAACAGCAAAAGATGGCTCAGTCCATTGAACAAGACGTTCAAAGAATGCTTCAGCAACAGCCTGCTCAGCAAGCAGAAAGCCAACAGATACAAGAACAGCTTCCAACACAAGATCAGCCCGGCCCAAGTGCGCTAAAACCACCCGTCATTTCGACGAGTGACGTTGAAACGGGAGAGCCAAAACAGCTTCTAGAAACGTATGTTGATATGCTTGAAGATATCAATGTCACATTCGCCAACTTGCTTCGCGTAACCACGGATAACAAGCGCGAACATCAGTGGACCAAGATACAGCCAGAAGTGGGAACAACGCTTGCGTATGTTAAGACGATTGTAGGCAGTGAAGCCCTGCTCAAAAGTTTTGCTTCAGCTGAGTTTAATGTCTTACACAACCAGATAGGCGGTATCGTTGATAGTCTACAAAAGCACTATGAACACATGATCACCGCCGATGACGCCATGTTACGCAAATTATCCACGGAAGATGCCGCACGCGCACAACCTGTCCCAAAACATAAGAAAAAACAAGCCAAAAAGGCGCGTAACGCTATTATTGATATACTCTATAATGAAACACAAAATATTGAGTTTGGCGCTAAAGCTTTTTTTGATAAATATGCGACAGCCAAAGAAAAAGCCCAATTAAAAACAGAATTAGGCAAACGCATGCCGCAAACACGCCCAACAATGCTCACCAAATCAGGATCAGGCGGCGATGGTTACGGCTCGAGTAGCTATGGTCCGCGCGGCGATTATTATTCGCCATACTATGGCGGACAAGGTTCCCAACCAAGTGATAGCGGCCGCTATTCTGATCGTTCAAGCTATGATAAGGGTGGCTTTCCAGGATCTGGTGGCGCATCATCCAAGTCTGACGGTGTAATTACCGGAACACAAGACGCGGGCAAAAAAGGCGACAAGGGAATCAGCAAACCGGAAGAAGGCAAAAAAGCTGTGGCTTCCACCGAAAAGGGCGAAAAAATGCCCGAGGGCAAGGGCCAAAAAGAATATAAAGCCATTAAAACAGATATTGATGATTTGAATAAGCTCATCAAAAAGAATGTCAGCCAAACAGCGGTTGCCAAAACAATCAAAGGGTTAACAAAAATCACCGATCTAGAAAAACTACGCGATGCAAGTTTGGCAATTCAGGATATCAATATGGCCCTGACCACCCTGGCGGGCGATGTAAGCAAGTGGTTGCGCACGGTTGATAAGCTCGATGACGACATTAAAAGTAAGTCAAAAAAATCAATTGTGGATTATCTTAAGGATCAAAAAGAGTTACAAGAGCTTATTGGCATGGCCGGTGCCGCAACACGTGCACCGATAGACGCGTCTCGTCCTGGTGCGCAGGAAGTCCAAGGGCTTCTCAGCGAATGTACCAAGGGGTACCAAGACCTTCTGCAGATACTCAAGACAGCCGACCCTGTAGCAGTTTTGAAAACCGTACAGGAGGCGCTTAATACCCTGAACGCGCAGGTCAAATCGGCGATATTAGGCGATGCGGCCGTTAAAAGCGCCATTACCGCTGATCGGACCGTTACCCTTTTACCCGACACATTCAAGATAGCCACTCAAGCACTGCAAAATGTTCTTGCGGCATGTAAAACAATAGACGAAACGTTAGATCGCCAAGCGTCGCTGTTATCGACGCAAGAAAAGGCGGATCTGAGCGCCAAACTTGGTGCGCATCTAAAAGCAAAGAAGGAACTGGTACAACTTGCCGGAATGACGGGAAATATAACGGAAATGCCGGCGGAAAGTGATTCAAGCGATCAGGCCCAATTAATACGTGCACTGATTACATTCGCGCAGTGGTTTAGGGAACTTGCGTAGATCAAAAGAAGATTCGAGTATTATGCGACACCAAACCCCCGCAGGTCACGTCGGGGGTTTTTTTTAAAGACCGCTCGCTCGCCCTGAGCCTGTCGAAGGGTATAAAAAAGGGGGGCCCCCTGAGGTCAGAATATAACCGTTTTACTCAGTCTTTTTAGCCATTTCAGGTTTATTGCCTGATGGGCTTGAGGATTGATCATCCATTCGCACAGGAGCTGGCGCGGCCATTCTTTTTAGTGCCGCCTCAATGGCTAGCCGTTTGACGTCATCGTGCGATACCGGCTTTTCTAAATCGTCCAAGAACATACCGGTAACCAAAACCTCTGCTCTTTTCGCTGCGCGGAAATTTTGTTTTTCAATAGGACAAGACATAATTTCTTTTTCTACCGCTTTTTTGATTGCTTCGCGTTTTTCCGGACTTGCCGTTTGCACCAGATCCCCGATTGGCGCCTGTTCGACATAATCTTGGGCATAGGGGACTAACGCCTCTTTCTTTTTTGGACGAGGAAAATGAATAATACCAAACTTACTTTGAAGGTTCGTGTCGGTAATATCG
>JAKANL010000011.1 GCA_021823685.1 bacterium
TGCAATCTACGTATTGGGTGACGTTTTGCCCGACTTTTAGCTTGGCAGGGGCATGAATTTTGATGGCAATGGCATTACCCAGCTCTTTGGTTTCTAGCGCTGGAATTGTTTCGCCGCCAATTTCAATCGTTCCCTGGTCGCCTGCTTGGCCACCACGTTCGACGTAGAAGGGTGACTGGTTCGGGATAATCCAGCATTCTGATTCTGCCGCAACTTCATTAGCCATTTTGTTGTCTTGAATGATCGCAATAATCGTTGATGCCGTGGTCATTTGATCATAGCCGGTAAAAATAGTCTTTATCGCTGGATCGATCGATAAAGTGAGCGATTCGGGAGTTTTTTGTCCTGATTGAATACGCTGGCGTTCCATAAATTGTTCGAACGCCTTGGTGTCGATAGTAAATCCGTGTTCTTTGGCGACAACATCGGTTAGTTCAAGGGGGAATCCATATGTATCGTAGAGTTTAAACGCTTGTTCGCCGGTTAATTTCTTGGATTTTTTATTTTCTTCTAAAAATTTATCCAAAATAACTTTACCGCGGGTCAGGTTGTCAGCGAACTTTTCAACTTCGAGCGTAACTACCTTAGTAATCAATGTGCGATTGCTTTTCAGTTCTGGATAAATATCGCCCATGAAATCAATAAAACTATTGGCCAGGAGCGGGAAGATAGAATGCTTGCAAAGTTTTTGTTCGAAAAGCGCGGCGCGGCGAATAATTTTACGCAATACATAACCGCGGCCTTCGTTACTTGGCATACAGCCGTCAGCGATAATCAAGCTCGATGAACGGATGTGATCAGCTAATACACGAAAAGCGGCGCGAATGTCGGCTGGTTGCTTTTCGTAGTTTAGTCCGGTCAACTCCTCAATTTTAGCGATAATAGGCATGAATAAATCGGTTTCATAGACCGAGTCTTTCTCTTGTAAGACAAGCGCCAAGCGTTCGAGGCCCATGCCAGTATCAATGCCAGGTTTCTTCAACGGAATCATGCTTCCGTCTTTTTGGCGGTCAAATTGCATGAAAACGTTGTTCCAAATTTCTAAGAAACGCACGTCATCCTGGTTGGGGTCAATAACTTTTTCTTTCGATGATGGGTTTCGGTCATAGAGAATTTCGCTGCATGGGCCACAAGGTCCGGTATCGCCCATAGCCCAAAAATTGTCTTTTTCGCCGCAACGGAAAATACGATCTTTAGGCAATCCGACCTGCTTGTGCCAAATATCAAATGCTTCGTCATCATCTTTATAAACCGTGACAACCAAGCGATCGGCCGGGATATTCACTTCTTTGGTTAAAAAATCCCAAGCATATTGAATGGCTTCTTTTTTGAAATAGTCGCCGAACGAAAAATTCCCCATCATTTCGAAAAACGTGAGGTGGCGCTTGGTGAAACCAACATTATCCAAGTCGTTATGTTTACCGCCCGCGCGCACACATTTTTGGATGGTGCAAGCTCGCGTGTAGCTGCGTTTTTCTTTGCCCAAAAAAAGATCTTTAAATTGATTCATGCCGGCGTTGGTGAAGAGCAGCGTGGGGTCCTGCGCGGGAATAAGCGAGGAACTGGCGACAATTTCATGATTATTTTTTCTAAAAAAATCGAAGAATTTTTTGCGCATTTCCAGAGATTTCATCGGCATCCTTTAGGCATGAAACATTACCCAAAATAATAACATTTTTTAGATTTAAACGCAATTTCGCACAATAAAAAAGGGCCCTCGTTAGGGCCCTTTTTTAATCAAAATGTTTCTTTTAATAACCAGAGCGCGTATATGGCATAAGGGCCATCATGCGCGATTTCTTGATTTCACGTGAGAGTAGGCGTTGATAAGGTGTTCCAGTGCCCGAAATACGTGCTGGTAAAATCTTACCGCGTTCAGTCAAAAACCCCTTCAAAAAGTCTGCGTTCTTGTAATCGATATCGGCTATCAGTTCAGGGTTTTCCAGAAAACGACATTGTTTTTTGGATGAAAACGATACGCGGCGCGCCTTTTTCTTTAAAAGGCGGTCACTCATCTTTAATTTAACTTTTTTTGCCATGATTTTAATCCTCTAAAACGCTTATTCTGCGATCTTTTCGCTTACGGCTGTTTCTGATCCCATTGCCTCAACGCGCGGCATTGAATCGTGGTGATGGCGATGTTCTTTGCTGAACAGCGACATATCGCGCGGTTTCTCGTCCAACGAGAGGGGGCGCTTATATTCCAAAGAAGCCGTATTGCTTAGTTGAGATGTCATATAGCGCAAAACAAGCGTGTTAAACTTAAGGTCTAAAAGACTCTTGACGTCCTTGACGGCAATTTCCTTTTTGGTCGCAGGGACTTCAAATCGTACCAGGAAATAGACACCGTAATCATTGTGCTTTACCTGGTAGGCTAAATGATACTTGCCCCAGCGATCGTATGAAATAATATTACCTTTGTATTCCTGAACTTTACGATCAAAGGCCTTTTCAAGCTCATTGGCCTCATCGTTGGTGATATCAGGTGAAACCAGAATCAATGTTTCGTACCGTTGCATCTGCATAGAGTAGCTCCTAAAATACCGTTACTAACTGGAAATGGTCACTTGGTGACCACTACAACTCGGGGGACGGCCCCCCCAATTTGTTTAGTAAAAACTACTTATAAGTATATCAACTAAGCCAAAATTTGCTAGAAATTTAGAATGGGGTACACTTAAATTCCACGGTCGAACATTAAACCAACAGAGGGGTTTTTTAAATGAATAAACGTGTTCTTTTAGCAGTTTTTCTCTTGATTGGATGCACGGGACGTGCGATGCAAACGGCTGGGCGGGTAGAATTTGATGGATCTTTTTTTGCAAGCCATTTGGCCGAAATGATATGGCGGGCTGATTTGTACCACCTCAATAGATTTCTTGTCGGGGTTGATGAAAAGCTTGACTCTAAGGCACTCACCGTCAAAATGAAAGAAGGGGGGCGCCAACCTTGGTTTACGCACAGAGTAACCATATTTGAGCTTGCCCATGAGCTCACCCTTTTGACCCATGAAAGCACCGGCCGTCACGTTGATCAATCAGAATTAAAAGTGAGAAAGGCTATTTTTGATCAGCTGATGCTTAAATTTGAAAAAAATGATGCAAAGCGTTCTTTTGACGTTTATCGTGCTTATAAAGAGCGCTCTGCTACGCCAGAATCGCCCAAATCGCCAACATCACCACGATCACCCATGTTTGCCGGGGCTCCAGCACTTGTTTTTTGGGATGATCACAAAAGAACAAGCGTATATTAATGAGGGACGATATTTGTTAGGTTATTACGAGCGTTCGAGAATAAAAAAGCCACGGTCATTTTAAAATGACCGTGGCTTTTTGACTTTTTATAAAAGATTTTGAATGCGTTGAATAACGCGTCCGATTATACGGAAATGATCTTTACCGCGGATCAATGCAATCGGAGGATTTTTCTGATTGATTGATTCTAAAACGATAAAGTCATCCGTATATGCTACACGAGTAATGATGCGCATGGGGGTTTCGTTTCCGTATTCCACCGCTGCGATATCGCCAGAGCGTGCCCACGTTTCCGGAGAAACGATCAAATAGTCACCTTTTACAAAAGTTGGTGCCATGAGGTTATTTTCAATTGCCAGTGCAAACATTGAGCCATCTGAGCTATTGAGCACCGGAATAAATTCTTCCTTGTGGCCAGTTGTTACCTGTACGAGCTGGTTGTTGTATGGTGATGGATTGGCCGGAACATCGCCGACAACGGGAACCACCTGAACTTTTAATTCTACATCCGTCTTTTCTGGTAACGTGAATGAGACGTTTTTTTCAACGTTATCTGTTCGTTTACGGTGTTGTATAAACAAATCGATAGGGTCCAATTCAAACGCTTGAGACAATTTACGCAATGAATCTTCATTCCAGCGTCTGGTACCGTTTTTTATATGGGTCAAGTAACTTTCCGACATTCCTGTTTTTTCAGCTAAAACCTTCGTGGTCCAGCCTTTTTCTCGGAGGAGTTCCTTAACGCGGAGAGCTGTGGAACCTTTCATGATATCTCCTGTACCTTTATAGCGATTGTGCTAGTCTAATAGGCATGATTTTACTTACCTATTATGAGTATATTTGATATTTAAAGACTTGTCAAATGGAAAAATTCGGTCGACAGAGAATGCCTAAAAGAATTCCAAGAGCAAAGTCTTCAATTGAACGCGAATTGTGGACCAATGGGGGATTGGTATGCGGTTTAGATGAGGTTGGCAGGGGCTGTTTGGCCGGGCCCGTGGTCACTGCTGCCGTTATTTTGCATCCTCGAGCTACGTTTGCTCTTCTTAAGGATTCTAAAGTGTTAAATGCACAGCAACGAGTGCGGGCGGCAAAATGGATTAAGCAACACAGTTGGTATGCCTACGGAATGGTGAGCCATCGCGAAATTGACACTTACAATATTTATCAAGCCACGCTGTGCGCCATGCGCCGGGCCGTAGCACATGTTGTGGGGCAGGCGCCACAGATTCCCTCATTAATTGTCGTTGATGCCATGCCTCTTTCTTTTCACGCGGGCATCTTGAAAACGATAACCGTTGAGTCATTTCCTTTTGGCGAGCAGCGCTCTATTTCGGTGGCGGCGGCATCGATATTGGCTAAAGTTAAGCGTGATGAAATGATGCATGAATACGATCGTCTATTCCCCGGATACGCGCTCAAAGGGCATAAGGGATACGCGACAAGGGTACATCGCCGCTGCGTGCATGAGTGTGGGCGTTGTCTGATTCACCGTCAACGATTTTTGGAACATTTGCAAGCTGAAGAACGGACATTAAGTTATGAGTACCAAATTGAGCTTTTTTGCCGAAGTAGTTGAAAGTTCGCCACAATCGTGGAAATCGCAATGTTGGCAATGGGACCAGCCACCAGTCTTTGGCTCACTGGCGGTTGTGGATTGCCAAAAAAATCTTTCTTATGGCGTGGTGCACCACATTTATACCGGATCGGACGATCCCTCGCGCAGCGTTTTTGCTTATCAAAAAACACTTGAAGAGCTGCAGCGCGAACAACCGCAGGTTTTTATGTTTTTAAAGACCGTATTCACTGCGTTGACGGTTGGTTATACGCAAGACCAGCACATTTGCTATACCTACGCACCGTTGGCAGCATCGCTCCACGCGTTTGTCCGTCCGGCAACGGCAGAAGAATATCAGCTTTTTTTCAGGCGTCCCGGTTATTTACCTATTCTTTTTGGGCAGGCGCATCAACTGGGAAATCTCGACGAACTCTTATTGGCCATGATCCGCGTGGCCAGGCAGCACGGTGGATTTGACGAGAGCGGGTTACAACAATTTATCGAGACGTTCTCGTTGTTAGGGAACAACGATTACCGACGGCTTAAGATGTTTTTGCAGCGAGTGGAACAGATTGTTTAGCCAGCATTTCTCGCGCTTTTGTTACTGTTTTTTTGAGTAACTTTGCTGGATTTTTATTTTTTGCGGGACAAAGCAGACATAATGTTTGGTTAATGATTTTGTTGATGTGGTCAAACTCGTCCTTGTTGCGCGTTGTTAGGTTCTTTAAAAATGGTCGTATGTAAGCATCAGCTAAAAATTCGTAGGTGAGGTTCAACAAATTTTTATGCATGCGAAGTCTATTTTCAGAAAAAAGCCTGCCAAAATCGGCACATTGGATGAACGTTGCGTTTTCAAAACGTAAAAAATCTTTCACTTGTTCAGCATGCCGACACTGGGCTTCCGCTATTGCTTTTGTGTCTTTTTTATCGCGTAATGCCGTGAGCAGTGTGGATTGTGTGATAAGCACATTGTACAGGTATGTTCTCAGCCGGATAGCGTGCGTACGATCTTGTTTAAAAATGTCGTAGAAATGTTGTTCGTTTTTAAAATCTTGTTCTTGAGCTTCTGGGCATTGATTCCAAAATTCTTCCCAAAGCTTGAAAAGCCGGTATCCTTGGCTGGCAAAGTCATGATCTATTGGATCGATAGACTGGCTCGCCATTTTTAATAGGGCCATTTGATAGTTTATGGCGCGTTGTTCCATGCAGTTGAGCCCTTGAACGCACAGCGTACTGGTGAATAAAAGGACATTGAACAGCTTCATGTTTTTTTGCCTTCCACGTTCGATCTTTTTGCCGATTCTATATTAAAAATCAACAACGAAATAGCCGCCGGTGTCATGCCTGGAATACGGCCCGCTTGTGCAATGGTCGTTGGCTTATGGTAATTGATTTTTTGTTGTAATTCAATCGATAGTCCCGGTAATCCATCGACGCTGAAATTGGCAGGAATTGCAAGCTCCTGGTAGCGCTGTGTTTTAGCAATCTCTTTGTATTCACGTTCAATATACGGTGCATAAAGCTGTTCGGCGTATATCGTAAGTTTTGCGCGACCGCTCAGTTCGTGGTCAGGAACGGTGCCGGTAATGATGGCGTTGATAGCCGCTCTTTCTTTGCAAAAGTCTGTATACATTTCTGCTGCGATCATACCGTTGCGATAGCCATGGTCCATGAGTCGTAAAAAAGTATTATCTTGGCGCAGCAAGATACGGTGTTCTGCTCGCGAAGTAAACATGCGATATGGTTCGTCGACGCCAATCGTAACTAAATCATCAATCATAATACCGATATAGCTTTCGTGACGGGCAAGTGCAAATGGTTCTTTGCCGTGTGCTTTATTGTGCGCGTTGATGCCGGCGATAATGCCCTGGCCGGCTGCCTCTTCGTATCCTGTGGTGCCATTAATTTGGCCAGCCAAAAAGAGCCCTGGTACTGATTTGACCTCCAGCCCATGATTAAGTTGGTCCGGGTACACGAAATCATATTCGATGGCGTAGCCATACTTGGCGATAACAACATCTTCCAGCCCCTTGATTGTCTTGATAAAAGCATCCTGTACATCTGCTGGCAGCGAAGTTGAAATACCATTGGGGTACATTTCATCGATGAGCATGCTTTCCGGTTCGATAAAAACATGGTGTGATTTTTTATCGGCAAAGCGCTTAATTTTATCCTCAATTGAGGGACAATAGCGTGGCGGCTTACCCTTAATATTGCCGGCGTGAATGGCAGAGCGGTGAATATTTTGGGCAATAATTTTATGTGTTTTTTCATTCGTGTGCGTGATAAAACAATCATGTTTATGCGTAACACGGTGCGGATAAAATTCGTACAAATATGCCAGGTCATCGGAACCCTGAGGCGTCATAGCGGCAAAGTTAATGGTATCTTTTTGCAATCGTGCCGGCGTTCCCGTTTTGAGGCGATCCATGCGCAGGCCGAGATTTTTTAAGCTGCCTGAAAGTTTGCTTGTTGCGCGTTCGTCGCGGCGGCCACCCGGATGGTGCCGATCGCCGATGTGAATAACGCCATTGAGAAACGTTCCCGTGGTTATGACCACTGATTTGGCCGTGTATTCTTCGCTATTTGCGCGCAAGCCGCAAATGTGCCCATTTTCAATTAACAGACTTTCGCCCTCACCCTCTAAAATCGTTAAATTGGGGGCATTTTTGAGCTGTTCCTGAGCGTGTTTTTTATACCATTCTTTATCGATTTGGAGGCGCAGTCCCTGTACGGCTGGGCCTTTGCGGGTATTGAGCATACGTGCTTGGAGGTAGCTTTGAGTGCATAATTGGGGCATGAGCCCGCCTAAAGCGGCCAATTCAAAGACAATATGCCCTTTGCCAATCCCGCCAATGGCAGGATTGCATGACATGTGACCGATTTTATTGATATCAAGGGTGACGAGCATGGTTTTTGACCCCATGGATGCCGCAGCCCATGCTGCCTCGATGCCAGCATGTCCGCCACCGATAACGATAACGTCAAAAAATTTTTGGTTATTCATGAATGCGTATGCCTGCGCTTGTGCAAAAAAGCCCTAACCTACGCCTTTTATTATACGTGAGGGGTTAATTTTTGCCAAATTGCCGGGGTGGTTGAAAAAAATAACCCGTCATTTCGTTAGAAATGACGGGGATTGGTTGGCAAAAGTGGGGTGTAGTTAATTTACGGTGCTTAAGCGCTTAAGCACGATCGAAGACAATGAAAGCATGCCCCTGGTGTCGATATGTTTTATCTTAAAATCGAGCATTTGTTTACGCGTGATTGGGTCCTTGATACAGGTTTCGCTGCTCAGTGCGTTGGTGAGAATGGACCGGAATGTAAGAGGGTTCCTTACATGGTCTTGGACGCACTTTTTAAGAACTTCTAAAAATGCGCGATGGTTACGTTCAAATTCGTCAATTTCTTTGGTGCCATTTTTTTCAAGGAGGGCTTCAAACATTTTGTTATAAAAGTTCAAGCCGTAGCAAAAATTATTATCGCTGAAAAATTCTGATAACAGCCAGAGCATCATAGCGCGACGATCTTTTGGTGCCAGAAGGCTGATAAAGTGGTGTTTTTGATCGTCTTTGAATCGACAAATGTAGGTTAACGGTTCGTTATTTTTGAATACCACCTCTGGATCAACTTGAGGTAAGCAGACGCGAAGGGCATCAACCACATTTTTTTTCATTTCGGGGATGCCTTTGGAACACAGGATCGTGTCTTTAATTGTTATGGAGAGCGCATCAGTTTTGGCTGCAGATGTGTCTGCTTGTCCCGATTGCGTGATAACGGCGAACAGTAGCGCGGTTATGCAAGTACTCTTAGATATTTCGATCAACATTCGTTTCAAATTCATAGTAAACCTCACTTTTACTGCAAAAATACGTTTGAGAATAAACGAGCCTCCGCTATGGCCGAGGCTTCCCCCTTTTTCGCGCAGCTTGCCGTTTTAAAAGTTGGCCCGCGCTTCGTTGTCTTTAATTTTGCCATGTATTAATAGTATATTTAAAAAACGAAAAAATGTCAATCAGCACGTCTGGCGGCTCGGTTTTAGCGTGCATGGCGCCCAGGTGAACGGGGAGCAGGAAAGTATGGCTTTTAAGGTTGGTTTTTTAGTAGGATATCAAACAGATGTCAATATTAAGAGGGGGATTTTTCATGAAAAGAGCATTGTTATTAACCATGTTTTTCTGGGCCTCTGGTATGGCCATGCAACAGGGCGCTATTGGTGACCGTCAGTTTTCAGTTTTTAAGCAACAAAAAGAGCGGGCGATTCAGCGTTGGCGCGATATCGAACTTGCCGCCTGGATGCTTATCACGGGAGTGGGCAGTGGCATTGTTTCAGCTCAATGGTTTAAAAATGACCAAGATCGCCGGATCGCGATGGCTAAAGCTGCGGGAATAGGGGCATTTGGATCGGTTATGGGTGGCATGGCGTTCGTGACCTTGCGTGATATATCAGGAGCTGAAGAGCTGCGGCTTACACGTGAATATGCCTTTAGTAAAATTTTGGACTATTGCAGCCAGTGTGCACATGATGTTTTGCCCAAGATGACCGCGCGAGAACAGAAAATGTTCCAAACGCGTATGGCTAATAAGAAATATGCGAGTGTTCTATGCCCAGAGCATAAAAAACGGGCCGAAGCTGCTGCGGCAAAGCCTGTTGCGGAAACCAAGAAATCTGAAACACCCGCGCCTGAACTCTTTGGCGACCTGGATTACCGTTCAGTCGTAGGTTCGGGCTATAACGACTAATTGTTTCAACATCTATCCAACACACAAGCGGTAAAAACGCTTGATTTATCACCTTTTTAGGTCATCCTATAAAAAGACCATACATGTCTTTATTAACTAACCGTTAGGGATTTTTATGGATATTGCAAAGAAATGTTTTTTGATTGGGGTTTTATTCAGTCAGTGTACTTTGTTTGGTATGGAGCCGGCTGTGATTGATGCATTCGTCAAAGAAGAGGTCCGGCAACGTTTGCGCAATCCGATAAAAACAATGCTCAAACAGGGTGGGGTTGCATCAACGTTAGCTTTCGTTGGTGGCGCCGCTTTTCGGGCGATTGGTAACAGTGTTTCGTCGGGGAAGGTTTCGCGCCTTCTGGCCTATTACTCGGGGAGTCTTTTTGAGGGGGATTACGAGAAACTGGAACAGAAAAGTCTTGCAGACCAAACGAATCAACCGTCGGTTTCTGCTTGGAAAACCGGGCAAAACTGTGGGCTCATGGTAGGCGCTTTTTTCCTTGCACGGATTATCGAATTATACGTTAACCGCTGTTTTGATTATGATGCGATAGAAGAAAACGAGCGTGAAACGGTTGTGCGCGAGCTTCTGGAAATCGGGTTTGCCCAGAGTGGTGATGTTTTGGCTTGGGCGCAAACGCTCTCCGAAAAACAGGCGCGTTCAATTAAATCGGTGGTTGAGCAGTATGAACGAGCGCTCAAGGCGCCGCGGCGTTCCAAATCGGTATTATATCGTGCTCCTGGACCGCTTATTGGCTCAATAAGCAAAGAGAACTTGTTTGGGATATAGCTTTTGATTACACTAAAAAAGCTATCGATGCATGGGTGTCCATTGAGGGGGCTACAAGACAGTGAGTGAGTATTAATGTTATATCACGCTTCGCTTTTGCTCCGTTCGTCTTATTCAGTTCTTAATCTTTTTCACTATATAACCTTTCGCGCGGGCGCTTCACTACTTACCGCACTTCTTCTTTCGCTTATGTGCGGGCCATGGTTTATCCGTTTTTCAGCGCGTTATTTCAGCTCAGCTGTGCGTCAATACACCCCGGAAAATCACCAGCAAAAGGGTCAAACACCCATTATGGGCGGGTTGCTCATTATCGGCGTGGTTATGGCAACGCTTATATTGTGGGCCAATTGGTGCCGCCCGGTTGTCTGGATAATGGCGCTTGTCTTGATTTGCTTTGGGGCAATTGGTTTTTTTGATGACTGGCGTAAGGTTCGCTACCGTAAGGGAATTTCTGCACGCATGAAATTTTGGCTACAGGTGAGCGCTGGCATGCTTGTGATTGGCGTTTGGCAATGGTTTATGCATCCTGGCGCTGCGGTGTGGTTTCCTTTTTTCAAGCATGTACATCCCGATTTGGGCTGGTTTTTCGTTATATGGGCGCTTTTTGTTATTATTGGCACCTGTAACGCTGTTAATTTAACCGACGGGCTTGATGGGTTAGCTTCCACATCGCTGATTGCTAATTTCATGACTTTTTCAATTATTGCGTACTGTGCCGGACACGTGCGCATTGCCAATTATCTTGCGATACCGTTTGCCAACACGGCTGAATTATTTGTTGTTGGTGCGGCACTGGTCGGTGCTGTTTTGGGTTTTTTGTGGTTCAATACGTTTCCGGCCCAAATTTTCATGGGAGACGTTGGCTCGTTGGCTCTGGGTTCGGCTTTGGCAATGATGGCACTTATGGTTAAACAAGAATTATTACTTGTTATTTCAGGAGGTTTATTTGTTCTTGAGGCGCTTTCCGTTATTATTCAGGTACTTTCTTTTAAGTTACGCGGCAAGCGTGTATTTAAAATGGCTCCGTTACACCATCATTATGAAATGCTTGGCTGGCCTGAGGCAAAGATTACGATACGTTTTGGGATCATATCGTTTATTTTGTGCCTGCTTGTTCTTATGACACTTAAAGTTCGTTAGCGCGCTTTATTGCATGCTCGTTGGATCGCTATCTTGCGTATGCATAAAGCGCAACGAGTCATCACGATATTGCCTGAGATGTCCATACGAACTAAATTTTTTATAGGTGCTGTCGTATGGCTCATGCGTATGAAATTTTAAAATCCGCGTGTCATCATATGTCAGACTGACGGTGCCGCTGCGTGGCAAGTCAATATGGGCATATACTTCCTGACAGTGTTGCTTACCTTTTTTCCCTGTATGGCATTTTTTGTTGAATGTTCGCCTGACCGTGCCGCGCTTGATGGATGTCGGGACAGTGAATACGTATGTTTGTCCGGCTTTTATGTCTAGGCAATCATGCACAGCTTTTCCCTGATGTTTGTACTCCAAACAAAAATCACCGGATACCCACGGTGCAAAAAGTGGGCCGTCAAAGCGCACGTAACGATTTGCGCGTGACGGCGTATCTGTATGTATAGCAGGAGCACTGAGTACCATTGCCATAAAAAGAGCTGTGTTTTTCATAAGACCCCCTAGGTTTTTTGATTTTTGATGAACGGTTATTCTTCAGAACCCCTCTTTTTTATTTTATAATAGCAAATTTGTTGATTGCTAAACAAGGGTTTCTGGGGGAGAGGAGTGGGTAATCTACTAATCCCCTTAACAAAACCGAAAGTATGAGGTGCTTCTGCACCTCATACTCACTTTTGCATGTAAGTTACTTATTGTTTGAGAAGGGTTCCCCATGAAATGTTGGCTGTTGTAGCGCCGGCGTCATTCACAACGGTGCATCTACCGTAGCCCACACCAAAGCCTTCGCTGGCGGGAATGCTCCCGCGATCTTTTACTTTGAGCACCGGATACATGACTCCGTCAAGCGATTCATGTGGCCTGATTTCTATATTAGGTGTTTCCGAGATGCACGAGCTATGTAGGCCTGGAGCTTGTTGGACAAGGCAGGTTTGTCCAATGGCAAGTTCAAATTCAACTGTTGGGTATTGGTAGTGTTGGTTTGTTTGGCAAAACTCCAAACGCCTGGCTGCCATGAGGCGGCCGCTTAAGAGTAGTAAGACTGAAATGGAAAGTACAATAGACTTCTTCATGATTCCTCCGTTTATTTTAAAGAAGTTAAACTATCAGCTTATAGTTTATACTACTACTACTACTACTCGCAAGAGTTCGGGCGCATATTTCTGACATTACGAAATATATAGAGCTGGACGTCGTTTTTTGGCAGTATACATCCCGATACCCATGATCAAGAGCCCCAAAAAGACAAAAAAGGCGATAGGGCCATGGTGATGGAGCCCTCTAATGCAAGCCAAAAGCATGAGTAAACAGCTTACGAGCGCCAATGGGGCAATAAGATATGCCCAGCGTTTTTTGAGCTTTGTGCGTGTTAGCTGAACAAAAGCTACAATGGTGATGCTATAAGCAATCATCCCGCCTAGTGCGCTAATATCTTGAAGCAAAAATTTATTGGCGTGCGTGCTGAGTAAGTAGGTAACGCAGGCGAGTGCTTCGACAATGAGGCACCAGTAAGCAATGCCGGCACTATTTTTGACCATTAATTGTTTGCTGATGGCAACGTGGCCACGTTCAGCAAGGGCATATAAATTCCATTGATTACTGAAAAAAATGCCGTAAGCACCGCCGAGTGCTGCGCTGCCGATACCGATATATAAAAGTGCCATCAGCAAACCAGCATAATGCGTAACCGTAGATTGGATAAAAAAGGCTATCTCTTGGAATGGCGGTACGCTATCCAAAAGCGCGGGATTGATTGCTGCATAATAACACAACTGAAATGCGCAATATGCTGCCACAACGATGGCGTAGGAATAAAGAATCGCGCGCGGGCCATTTCTTTGTGGATCCTGAATATGCTGGATCATGGAAAGCGTTGCTTCAAATCCGGCAAATGCGTAAATGGCCAGCGGTAAACTCGTGGCTAGTCCCGTCCAATCCAGGTGCGGTAGAGCAAAGTTATTTGGGCGAAAGTACCATATCCCTATGAGAATGATACTCAGAATAGCTGAGCTTTTTATGCCAACAAAGGTAAGTAAGATATTGCTGCCAATGCGCATATCAAGGCAGTTGCCCAAAACAAAAAGAGCGATAATGCCAATATCGATAATAAATGGGTTTATAGCGTTTAGATAGGGGAAAACTTGTTGCATGGCGGTTACAAAAAAATGAATCATAAGGCTTGCTGAGGCAAGTTTTGCGACAAAATAGCTCCAGGTACTTAAAAAACCGCTGAATGGTGAGAGTAATGTGGCTCCGATAGTGTAAAAATTTCCACCCTGTACGTAATTGAGCAGTGCTGCTATGGCGATAATGAGCGGAACCATCAAGAGCGCAACGGTAAGATATGGCATCGGGCTGAGTATGCCTAATTTGGCGAATGGAACGCTATTAAGAAAAAGGCCGGCACCAGTCATGATATTTATGTTCAAAATAATCGTTGAAACAAGAGAAAGTTTGTAGGATGACGCCATATCAATAACCAATCAAAAAACAACTATCTTAAGCATACGTTATTTTGGGCCATGCGTCATGATCAGAATTTCGGGTGTGCTTCTTGCAGGAGTTTTTTGGCTTCGTCAGTCGATGCGCAGTCGATATCGACTGCCATTACTTTGGCGCCGTGTTGAAGAAGATATAAAATGAGCTCTCCATTTCCTGCTCGAGCAGCAGCGGTAATTGGGCGTTCCATCGTGTCTTCGTTAGGATCGTTAATGTCGGCTTTGTAACTGAGGAGAAGTTCAATGATTTCGCGTTGATTGTGTGCCGTCGCAGCGTAAAGCGGTTTGATTTTAGGTAACTGTGGGTCAAGGGCTAAACCCTCCAGGTAATAAATGACGGCATCTTTATCACCTCGGGCGGCGGCTTGCGTGAAATCAGCGAGTTTTCTTTTGAATTCTTTTTTAACACGCATGCGGTCTTCCTGGATCAAGGTGTTGGCTCGATCATATTGTTTCCGAAGATAGTCATAGGCCATATGGTTGTAGTGGCCAGCTTTTTGTCCAAGCTTGCTGCATTGTTTGCCGAGATATTTTTTTGTTTCCTGTAGGGTTATATATGCTTTGGTGGCGTATTGCTCGGCGTGCTTGAGCACTTCGTCGACGGTAAGCGGCTGCGCATAACAGCTGGTTATGCCAGTGACCAACAGCACCATCGAGACGTTTTTTTTCATAAATCCCCTTTTGGTTAAAAATATTTGGCTCTCAGTGTGACGGTATTTTATTAAAAATTCAACTGCGTGCGATGGCCTATCATGATATAAGATAAAGGGCGATTGATCCGGCGATTGCGGCGTTTAAGCTTTCCGCTTTGCCCGGCATGGGTAATGTAAGTTGTAGATCGCATTGTTCAAGCCAGATCTCCGGTAGTCCATGTGCTTCGCTACCGACGACAAGTAGCGTGTCACGATGTTTGGCTGAAATTGGGGCTCCCCCGCGTGGAACTAAAGCGGCGAGCGGCGGGCGCTGGCTATGGCTTGCTAGTTGTTTCCATGAAATATCGTAGACGCGCGCATGGCCAATGGTTCCCGCTGACGCTTGGACAACTTTGGGGCTCCAAACGTCAACGCCATCGATAATAATTATTTCAGGGTGGCCAAAAGCAATGGATGAGCGAATCAGAGTTCCCATATTGCCCGGATCACTGATGTTGCAAAGCACGAGCCCGGGCTTAATTTTTTCGGGGAGCGCGTGGCTCGGTATTGAAAAAACGCCGAGCATGCCACTTGGCGTTGTGCTCACAGCAATTTTATCCATGTCAGCATGTGACACTAAAGTAACATATTTTGCGTGGGCGATTTTGATCGCAAGATCATGCTGCTCCTGCGTAACGTATAAGCGATTGAGTTGGCATGTGCTTTCAATGAGCGTGCTGCAGGCACGCAGCCCTTCGCCGATAAATTGTTTTGCTTGGGAGCGGCCTTTGGCCGTGCGCAGCGCGCGTATGCTTTTTATTGCGTTGTGCGTAAGCATATTAGATGACCTCTTGTAAAATAAGATCTCGATATTTTTGTGTGAGCTGTCCCATAAAATGAAGGTTATGTATCGTTGCCAATGTATATCCGGCAAGTTCATGTGCTTTGAATAGGTGGTGCAGATACGCCGCCGTGTAATGCGTGCAGGTGTAGCAGGTACAGCCAGGTTCCAAAGGTGTTAACCGTTCTTTGTTAACTGCTTGTGTAATTTTATGCGGGCCGGTGTGCGTAAATATGAGCCCGTGACGAGCGCAGCGCGTTGGATATGAGCTATCAAACGTATCAATACCCAAAGTGATAATCGGCTCAATTGTTTTGAGATCACCAATGCCCAAAAGGTGGCGTGGGGCATGATCGGGCATGTGGGGCATGAGCCCGAAAAGCATGCTGTACATTTGTTGGTGTTCTTTGCCCAAACTTCCACCGATGGCAAAGCCATCAAAGGGGAGTGCTGTTAAATACGCGGCGCTTTGCTTGCGCAGGTCGGGGGCAATTCCACCGTGAATGACGGCGTACATGGCTTGCTGTTGGGGGTTGCGCTGGTGTTCGGCCAGCGATCGTTCTTCCCAGCGATGCGTGCGCTCGAGCGATTTTTTAAGCGCATCGTGATCGATGTGGTATGGCGGCAGCTCGTCGAGTGGGATAATTATGTCGGCGCCCAGGTCTTTTTGTGCGATAACGCTTGATTCTGGCGTAAGCATAATAGGGCTGCCGTCACGATACGACCGGAAAAGAACGCCTTCTTCGTTAGTGCGTATAATCGCGTTGTCGTATTTTTTGGTGCCGCGGCTTTTGAGCTCATCGTAGACCGAGCCATAAGCGAGACTAAACACCTGAAAACCGCCCGAATCGGTGATAATGGGCTTGGTTCGATTCATAAAGCTGTGCAGTCCACCTGCTTGCCTGATACACGATGTCCCTGGCTGAATCATGAGGTGATACGTGTTGCAAAACATGAGTTGGAGATCTAAATCATCCAAAACCTTGCTATCGACGGCCTTGATGGCAGCATTCGTGCCAACGGCGACAAATGCAGGCGTATCGATAATGCCGTGGGGGGTATGAATTCGCCCAACACGTGCCCGTGATTTTTTTGATTGATGGATGATTTCGAAATTAAACGGTTTGTCCATATTTAAAATATACCAAAAAAGTGGCTTTTTGTCGCTGTTTTTTGACCGCTGTTACATGCGTAACTTCCGGCATGTTTTTTAGTTTAGTTGGGGGTATGACATTTTCATGTTGCCATGACATACTTTTATAAAGAAAAATCAAACGATTAGGGTGTATCATGCAAGAAACGCGAAGTAAAAAAGTTTTTTTTATCAGCGAATGTCTCGTTAATCAGAATATTCGAGCTCACGGTGTTCGTAATATGAGAGGCGAAGGGCCCGTTGCAGAGTTGATGGAGTTTTTTACAAAACATGGTATCGGCATGTCGGTTGTTCCCTGTCCTGAAATTGCTTATGAAGGGCTCAAGCGCCAGGCTTGTGGTAAGGCGTGCTATGACAATGAAGAATATAGAAAAGTATGTCGTCAAATAGCAGAGGAAGTTATTAAACGTTACAAGTATTATCTTGATGATAATTATCGCATTGGCGGTTTTATCTGCGTTAATGGATCTCCTTCATGCGCCATTGATTATTGTTATGCCGATAAAGAGGGGACTCAAAAGTGCAAAGGCCCAGGGATTTTTATTGAAGAAGTGCAAAAGAAGCTGGGCCAAGAAAAACTCAAACTCGACTTTTTTGGTTTTAGAGCAAAGGAAATGGATGCGTTTCTTGCAACCTTAGAGAAGGTTGTTCAGGGTTGGTAAGAGTGGTGTGGTAATACATAAATACGATTTGACCTTTTGTTTTGATTTCGCGCTATAAACCGGCTTAACTGGTGCATGCTTCGTGAAAAAAACAATCACGGTCTTTTTCCAAATGAGTGATTAAACCGGCGATTTTTATCGATTGGCTTCCATTTGAATTTTTCGAAAAAATGTGTTTGAAAAATAAAAATTATATGGTAACCTGGTCCAAGTTTTTTTAAATATACGTTTCCAAACCACGAAAGGGGCTGTGCAATAACCACGCAGATTTAAGTGAGTTGAATTTTTGGGTTGTAATTCGGAGAAATGTTATGGATTTAGAGTTTTCCCCATCACGCGTGCTGCTGATGGGTTTTTTATTTGGTGCTACGCAGGCCAGTGCAATGGAACCGAGCGCCCCGCCGGCCGGGGCAGCGGAAGAAACCAGAATGGTCAAAAAGCTTTCGGGCACTGACCTGGATTTGCGGGAGACAAAGGATTTTACAAAACAAGATAAAACGTTGGAGGTGTACGCACTAAAGGCGCGTGCGGGCAAGCCGCTCGTTGTGTGGAAGGTTGGCACAACAGAAAATCCGGCTGCTTATGTTGCTTCAGGTAAAGACAAGGAAAAGCGGGCGGCGCTTGATAAATTGCTTGTTCAGCCTGAAAGGCGTGTTAATCGACTAAGTTGTTACACACTCGCCGCTCCTGATGCAGAATTTGCGCGTGATGACGAAGCAACAGCTCTACTGAACCTTCGTGTGGCGCGGGCATATGTCGATCAAATACGGGCAAATTCAGCGCAAGGGCCCGAGGTTGTTAACGCCACATTGGCACTGGTTGATCGGTTGAATAGCGATCCAGCGTTGAAGAATGCGGTCGCATCTGACTTGGCTCGTCTGCAGTCAGAAATGGCAGATCTTCAAGGGTCTGATGCTATCACCAGCCGTGCTGCCGAATTTTTGGGCAATGCGATAAATAGTGCTCAACTGAACGCGGTTGAGGCGGCTATGGCCCAATACCGGTTGGCTTTATTACGTGCCAAGAGCAACGATCATGAAGGCGCAATAGGATTACTCGGTGCGGCTATTCGCAGCGGGAACCTTGACCACACGGTTGTGCCAGAAGCGATTCGCGAACTTACGGTTGCCAAATATAAACGTGCTCTTGCTTTAGCAAATAGCCTCTATGGCGATCCGGCGGCGGCCGATCCGCGTGTCGGGGAAAATAGACAGCGGGCGCTTTTTGAAGACGTTTTAATTGCCGGTGACCAGGTACAACCCGATCAATTAGCGGTTGCAAAATATTATCTTGCAGGGTTGTGCTTAAAAGCCGAAAATATAGATGTAAACCGCGCGCGTGACCTATTTAAGGAAGCTGTCGACAGCGGCAAACTTGACCCAGATAAACTTGCCGATGCGCAGTTACAGCTTGCGGTCTTATACGCAGGTGCGGGAGATGCGCAGCTGCAATCTACTGCGCGCGAATTATTTGAGCGTGTTATTGCGAGTGGCCATGCAAATGAAGCGCAATTAGCTCTCGCTCGGTATAATCTTGCCGATATGTATTTTGCCGGTCGAGGCGGGGAAAAAGCTATTGCGGGGTCATTGGAATTATTTGAGGCCGTTCATGAAGATGCGCAATTGACTCCTGCGCAACGCGCTGATGCCAAATTTAGGTTAGCATTGTTTTGCGGAAGTGAAGAAAATCCAGGAAAAGATACCGCTTTGGCTCGTGGTTTGTTCGAAACGGCGTTGAATCTTGGATTAATCGATCCTTCCGACAAGGCTGTGGCGCAATATGAATTGGCTTGTTTATACGCAAATGCCCCCGTTGATGCGCACAATGACGCCCAAGCACGTGATTTTCTCGATCGGACGATCAAGAGTGGCCACATTTCATCTCAGCTTTCAACGGCAAAATACAAACTTGCCAAACTTTTAGAAGGTAATCGCGGTGGCGCGGCAGACTTGACCAGAGCGCGTGCGTTGTATGAAGAGGCGATCGCGGGCAGCGAGTCTTCTGTTTTGCCAGCAGCTGAACTTGTTAATGCCCAGTACAACCTTGCCCTTATGTGCGCCAGAGGCCAAGGTGGCAAACAAGATGATCAAAGAGCAAAAGAATTGCTTGATACTGCCCTGAAGAGCGATCAGTTGCCGCAAGATGAGAGATCCTTTGCCCTTAGCATGTTTTCATATCTTGCTGATCCGAACCACGCATTGAATAGAATGCGGGCTGAAGAATATGAAATGCAAAAAAGGACCTTAGAGCGTCCAGTGCAGGGCAGTGTTGATCGTAAAGCACGAGCGCAGGCGCTTTTTGACCATGCCCTCAAGTGTGATTTGGGTGAAACCGGTAGCATTCGCATGCCGATAGAGGCAAGGGAATGCTTTGATAAGCTTATTGCTGAAGGAGATGCCCATCCTAAGGAAATTACTCGGGCAAAATATAGGCTTGCCCTTTTGTGTGAAGACCCACAAGCCGGTCTGTGTGATTCTGTACGAGCCAGAACTTTGTTAGAACAAGTTTTGGATTTCACTGACAGAAGGAATTGTCTCTTGTATGACGATGAGTCGCTCAATTACGCCCGCTATCGATTGGCTATTTTGTATGCTACGGGAAGAGGTGGAAATGTCGAGCTCAATAGGGCTCATGATCTGTTAGAACAGGCGTGTAGGAGTGAAGCGCTTGGGCGTGATGATCAAACAGCAGCAGATCTTCTGAAGACTAAGGTCGACCAACAGATTGCGGCAGCGAGCGAACAAGCCCCAGCGGCTCCGCTTGCAGCAGCTCCGGCGGCACCAGCGCAGAATGGAGGTGCAAGCCACGCAGCTCAAGGTGGCAATGGCAATGGTGGTACATGTTCCATTCTCTAAAAAAAGGTCATAGGCGAATTATGTAAAACACGGGGCCTTGCGATATTCGTGGGGCCCTTTTTTGTTCGGGGGAAAACGGTGAAAATCGTCGGTACAATGAATCAATTTACGCAAATCTGGGCGGTCTGCTTGCTTGGTGCTAGTGCTGTTATGGCCATGGAACAAAAAAACTTGGGCGGGCCATGTGGTGCTGGACCCTCAAGGCGGGTGTTTGCCACTAAGCTATATGAAGAGGAACGTTTTTTGGGGCCGGGGGATCTTTCGCCGCGTAGTGAGCATGAAAGGTTTTATCGAGATATACGTGCGTCGAGGCGTTTAGGACCAATCGATTGTGATGATGCCCAATACCGTCTTGCTCTTCTCTGTTTGAGCAAAGTTCGGGCGGCTCGTGATGTTATTCCATTATTGCTTGAGGAGGTTTCAGAATTTGCTGAGCCGTTTGATGAGATGACCGTTGTTCGGAACATGGTGACCCATTTTTTTTCAAATCGACCGGATTTTGATGACATGAAAAAGCGCAAGCTTTTACAAACTATCGCTCTTGCTGGTGATTTGTTTCAGCCGCGGATCTTGGCTGATGTAAAGCAAAAATTGGCTTTTGCTATTCTGAATGGGCCTGGGAAATACCATGATGGCGAAAAAGTAATGCGATTGTTTCAAGAAGCGCTTGATAGCCATGAATTGGGCGCTGAAAAAAAAGAACGCATAGGACAACTTGTTGAACAATTGAAAGCCATAAACGCTGAACGATTGGCATTGGAGCGGATCGTCGAAGAAAATTTGCCCGATAAAAAATTGTTGGCGTATGCGCAATATAAACTTGCTACCAGGTATGTGTATGGCCACGGGTTATCACAAGACAATCTGCGTGCAACAGTTTTGTTACAACGAGCGCTTGCAAGTGGTAGATTGGGCGAAGCTCAAAAAAAAGATGCTGAGATTTATCTGGCCATTTGTTCGCGAGAAAAAGTCCAAAAGGATCTTGAAGTACTAATTGCACACGGCACATTGAGTCCCCGAGATTTGGCCAGTAAGCAGTATTTGCTGGCAGTTGCTTGTATGCATGATCGTGATGAATGCGGTGATCAAAAAGCGCGTTTTTTGCTTGGCAAATGTGTCGATAGCGGAAATCTTTCAGCTTGCGATGATGCTTATGCACGATATTATCTGGCCTGTTTATACGATGAGCACAGAGGTCGACAAAAAGTGGTTGATGACGAGCATCCGCGCGATACTGATGAGCTTGATGATGATAACGCAAGGTGGTTGCTTGAACGGCTTGTAGAAAGTGAATTTTTGCAAGAGGGAGATCTGGCTTGTGCGCAATGCATGCTTGCACGCTTGCTGATATCTAAATCTAGAGGATTTGCAAATGAGAGGGCTGCAAATTTACTCAAATCAGTCATTCGGTACCTATCCGCGCCCCAGTTAATCTTGGCAGAAGTCCTTTTGAACCTACCGTTTATTTGTCGTAGCGCAGTTCCAGCGCATTTGATTGATATGTGTAAGCGCCATCATGCTGTCAGGGAGCAATTAGCGGTTGATGAATGCAAGCTCAAGCTTGCTGCGGAGAGGGGGCTTGACTGGGTGGCTTCTTTGTTGCGAATCCATGATCAGCGCGATATATTAAATGAAGAAATAGAACGATTATCGCCGGAATTTTATCGGATATCGGAGCGAATCGAAGCGATCAAAAAATGCGTTTTTGCACTGCATTTTGAGGCGATGGATGGTGCAATTTTGGATGATGATTATGAGCGGGCTCTGAAAAAAATGACCGGCGAATTGCCGGAAGTGTTGCCCGTGTCGGAGCGTGAGATGTTGAGTGTGACAACCTTGGAGAGATTGATCCCCATGACAAAAATGGGGGAATAATAGCGGAGAAATTTTTATGGTAAAGATCAAAGCGCTGTCGGTTTGTTGTTTGATTATTGCAAATTTTTTCGCCATGGAAAGGCGGGAAGCGCAGAGCGGCGAAGAGGCAAGAAAAAAAGATTCGCTCGCCTGTGCAATTTATGGGGCAGAACGATTTGCTGGTGATGATGGACTTTCACCGCGTAGCCGCCGGCAGAAAATCTATGAAGAGCAACTGTGGGCTGGACAGTTAGAGTCGTGTGAAAAGGCCGAGGCCGCGTATCGTCTTGCGCTAATTTATTTAGAGAAAAACCGAAAAATCGGCGATATTATTCCGCTGTTTGAATCTGTTTTAGCCGTTGAAAATGCTGAGCCACATATGAGGGGCGATGCGCAATACAAGTTAGCATGTTTGCATGCCAAAGCCAAAGATTGTGATGAATCCAGAATACGTGAGTTGCTGCGTTCAGCCGTCGATGCTGGCGATTTACTATGTTCCGATAATTTGACTGACGCAAGAAAGCGATTGGCCTTTTTGTATCTTGGTGAACGGAATAAAGATAGCGATGATGTACTGGCGATAAAATTGCTTGAGCCAGCGTACGGTGATTTATCGCGTAAAGTTGCGGTTTTAGAGGCCGCCCTAGCTGCGGCCGGCAACAATAAAGATGAACTGAAGCGTAAGACGAATGCCGCTAAAAGTAAAGCTAGTGAAGTTGGCATTCCATTGGAAAGGCTAAGAGCTGTTGAGAACGAGCGCCGTTTATTGGAATGTGCTGTTGGTTCCAAAATTGAGGGCTTGGATAAAAAAACGCTGGCATATGCACATTATAAGTTGGCCACGCTGTATATGTATGGCCGTCGAAGTTGTCATAGCAATCAGAAGGCGGACAATTTATTGGTTGATGCGATTACCAGCGGAGATTTGGGCGAATTGCAAAGAAATGATGCCTGGCGTTGTCTAGATGTGTGCCAAAGAGAGGCTGTTCAAGAAAATATTGAGAAGGAAATTAATCGGGGAGGGTTGTCCCCACATGATTTGGCACTCAAGCAAGTCATACTTGCGACGGCCTATAAAGACGACTGTGATGATTATGGGGATAAGCATGCGCGGATGAACTTTGAAACGGCGATTTCGAGCGGAGAACTTTCTGCCACCGAGCTGGCGCACGCGCAGTACCACCTTGCTTGTTTGTGTGATGAGCACAGGGGGCAGGCAAATTTTTGTTTTGATAAGGAGACTGGAAGGCCGATCCCCCCTCCCAACGATGATCTTAAGGCCTATCAGTTACTAGATGCCGCGATTGCGAGTGGAAAATTACGAGCCACCTATTTGGCGGATGCGCAGTACCGGCTTGCTCGTCTATTAATTTTAGCACCGACGGTGCCAGAAATGGGTGGCGGGCACATAGATTTGGCCAATTATGATAGGGCAAAAGAGTTGCTTGGTTGTGCGTTGAGTGGCAACTGGCTAGACGTCCGACAAAAAATGACGGCAGAGCGTATGTTGAGTTTGGTTGGTTCTCGTAAAGTTTGCGAAGAAGCGCGAATCGAGCGTGAAAAGTTTTTTGCCGATCAGCTGAATCAAGAAATTGAAAAGACAAGAAATACTACTGCAGATAATTTGCGCAAAAAAATTGACGTTGAAAAATTGAATCCAGATGAGTTGGCACAAACCAAGTTTAGGCTTGCTTGTTTGCTTTATTTGGACTGTATGAATCCCCAAGAAGGAGATGATTATTCGAGATGTTTTGAGGAGGCGGAAGCATTGCTGGAAAAAGTTGTTATGAGCGGTCATTTGACCGGAAACCAAGTAAAGTTGGCTAATCATATACTGCGTAGGGATGGCACAAAAAAAGACGACAGTGGGCGTGTTAAAGAGGACGCCGACTGGCAAGTTAAGGAGGGGTCTATTGCAGAAAGCCGATCTATACGTTTTGATCGAGTAATTAAAGATTCTGTTTGTGAAAAGGCATTGTATGAGCAATTGGTGCGGCAGGGGCAATTTTTAGACCCAGCCCTACTGGCCTTTGCGCGTGACAAATTGGATCGTGCTGGGCGAGGCGGTGACGATTCATTGGACGAAGGCGTATAATGGTGCAATTTTTTGAGAAGCGCTTCTTATGAAACAATTACGGCTGGAGGGTATAATTTTATTGGGTTTCTTTGGTGCCATTGCAATGGAACGGCGGCCGCCGGCGGATCCGGCGGGACGCGCTGGACTAAGCGTTGCCGTAGTACTGGCAAATAAATTATATGAAGAGGAAAGATTTTTCGGGTCGGGCGATCTCTCGCCACGCAGCGAGCATGAAAAGTTTTATCAAAATATGCTCGAACGTGGGGTGTTAGAGGCGCGCGATACTACCCAAGCCAAGTATCGCCTTGCTCTCGTCTATGCGGCTAAAAATCGGCCAACCTGCGATATAATTCCATTGCTCGAAGCGGTCTCGGCGGATGGGACGGTTGATCGACGCGCTCTGATAGATGCCCGATATCGGTTGGTGAATCTATATTCGGATGCTCAAGATCTCAACTATGAAAAAAGGTGTAAACTTTTGCAAGCTATTGTGGTTGCAGGCGATCGGCTTCAGCCGGAGATCTTGGCTGATATAAAGCGGAAATTGGCCTTTGCGCTTATCGAGGGGCCACGTAGGAATTGTGATGGCGAATTGGCAACCACATTATTTCAGGAGGCATTTGATAGTGGTTGGTTTATCGGTGATGCGCTCAATAAACTACAAAATGGACTTACTCGGTTAAAAATTATTGCGCAAGAGCGAAATTTGTGCCACCAACTCATAAAAATCAAAGAGTTAGATAAAGGACTATTGGCATATGCGCAATACAAATTGGCGGTTATGTATACCTATGGTATTGGCTTGTCTCGAAATCGTGAGTTGGCCGATGCTTTATTGAGGGAGGTTATAGCGAGTGGGCAATTGAATAAAGAACTGGAAGTCTACGCGCTACATTATAAGGCAGTTTGCGCGAGGGCGGCCGATAGAGAGGAAATTGAATTATCACTTGCTGGTTTAACTGGTAATAAGTTGGCTCGCCAACAGTGCCAACTTGCCAACGTTTACCGGGATGATCGCGAAACATATGGCGACAAGCGCGCGTTGGAATTACTGCAGACTGCCATAGAGAGTGGAGCTCTAACGTCAGGCGAATTGGGGGACGCGCAATACCAACTTGCATGTTTATATGATGAGTGTCCTGACGTGTCTAATGATAAGTTGGCGCGCGAATTTTTTGGAAAGGCTCTTGCGGCAGCTAATTTTACGGGGGATCATGCTGCGGATGCTCAATATCGACTTGCGCGTATCTTAGTGTTAGGTGTTGATGGAAATAGTAATTTTTTACGTGCCCAAGAATTGTTAAGGAAAGCAATAAGCAGTGGCCATTTGACGCCAAAACAGCTTACGGTGGCGCGCGAGATTGTTGGTACGGTTGGTTCAGAAGCCGAACGAAGAGATAAGCGGGCGCACAATCTCGAGATGTTCGACAGGTCGGCACGGCAGGAAATGGCCCATATAGACCCACAGTTAGTGGTGTCGCAAGATGCTTTAAATAAGCTTGCGCAGTCCCTTATAACTGCAAGAGCGGCAGCTAGAAAACGAGCTGAGATTCAAGCTAAATTGGAGGCGGCGATAACAGCGTTACAAAAAAAGATTAATGGGGCATGTGCCGAGCCGCAACAATTAGTTGAGATATATTTTCAGGTTGCTTTTTTGCAATATACGCGAGCCATTTTGCGGGGGCCATCCCTTGTTTCTTTTGGAGAACTTAGAAAAATCGTGGTTTTGCTAAATCATGTACAGGCGGCTGGTTTTTGGACCAAAGAGCGGACAAAGTTAATTGATGGTATGATCGCGCAATTGGCCAGTTTTGTTGAAAAACCAGCGAACGAAATGGACGATCTCAAAGCATTCGTTGCCAAAGATAGATCAGGTTCGATAACTTCGACTTCTTTTGACGATAAATTGGATCGAAAGCTCTATGAATACATGCTGGACATGGGCGATCTAGAACCTGCGGCAAAATCAATTGTACATTGCAGGCTTCTTGGGTTGGGTAGCAAAATGGGGAAGGTGGAAGAGGCATTGGCTCATTTGCCGCCGTATTTACCGCTCAAAACGATGATTGAATCAAAAATTCTTGAAAGAGATCTACAAATAACATGGGATCCTCTGGTATCAGATATGAATAAGTATGAGGCGTTTGAAAGATTACTGCGAAACAAGCAACTTGAGTTTTGCGATAAATTGCCATCCTTTGTTCGTTATAAGTACGGTTGCAAGCTCTCTAAAAGGAAAGATATTAAGTCGCGTTCTGAGCTTAGGCTGAAGGTTGTTGGGCTTTTCGAAGAAGCCATTAATCTTGGGCAATTGGCTCAGTATCGCATAGAGAAAGCTCAAAAAAAATTGGCATGGCTAAGGTCATTGTATGGTTAGAAAATTATTTGGTGCAAAAAATGTTTTCCAATCAAGCTAACGAAGTTCTCGCGATTGAGTGGATTGCTTTATGAGTAAGCTGAAAATAATAAGCGCTTGTTTATTGGCAATGGCTAGCTGTTTGGCTATGGAGCAGCGGCCGTCGGCGGATTCGGGTGGCCCTTCTGGCCCAAGTGGTGCCATGGTACTGGCAAATAAATTATATGAAGAGACACGATTTTTGGGATCTGGTGAAGTGTCGCCACGCAGCGGGCACGAACGTTTTTATGAAAGTATACTCGAACGGTTAGAGGCGCGGGATACTACCCAAGCCGCATATCGCCTCGCTCTCATATACGCCGATAAAAATCGGCCAGTTCGTAATATTATTCAGTTGTTTGAGAAAGTTGCGGCGACCGAGAATGCCCTGGATCGTCATATGGCGGCGGATGTGCGCTATCGTTTGGCATGTTTGTACGCTGGAGACCGTGATCAGGATGAACAAAGAATACGTGCATTATTACAAGGGGCTTTGGCGTATGAAAATATGTTGAGCCCAGAAAAAGTTGCTGACGCAAAGCAAAGGTTTGCTTTTCTGCTAACAAAGGGGCGCGGCAGATATTGTGATGGAGAAAAGGCAATTACATTATTCCAGGAAGCGGTTGCTAGCGGCTTTTTGGAGCCAGAAATGGTTAAAAATATCCAAAGTGAAGTTGTGCGAATAAAAACTATTGCGCAGGAACGCACGTTACTCAATCGGCTTGTTTTGGACGGTCAGCTTGATAGACAATTGTTAGCTTATGCGCAGTGCAAATTAGCGGCTATGTTTACTTACAGTGACGGTTTATCTCAGGATCTGGGTTACGCGAATTCTCTATTGAATGAGGCTTTGAGTAACGGAGAGCTTACCGAAGCGCAGAAAATGGATATAACGCGCTATAGGAAATTTTGTGAAAGAGGAAGTGTTCAAAGCAACGCTGAAGCCGCAATAAAGAGGGGTTTAGCTGGGAGCGCTTTAGCGCGGTGCCAATTTACCCTTGCCGTCGCCTACAAAGATGATCATGAAGAATACGGTGATAAGCGAGCACGGGAATTGCTTCAGGCTGCTCTTAGGAGCGGCGGGCTAACTCCAGCAGATTTGGCTTATGCGCAGTATCATCTTGCTTGCTTATATGATGAACATCGAGGAGCTATGGACGTACAAGATGACAAACAAGCCTTTGAACTTTTTGTAAATGTGCTTGAGCGGCGTGAATTGTTGAGCGCTGACTGTCTGGCAGATGCGCAGTATCGACTTGCTCGTTTATCAATATTGGGTATTGGTGGAGAAGCTGCGGTTGCAAGGGCTCAAGAATTGCTGAGAAACGCGATTAATAGCGGCCACTTAATGCCATGCGAGCAAGCAGCGGCATACAAGATACTTGGTATAATTGGGTCCGAGGCAGAGCGAAATGAAAAATGTACACACGATGCTGAAATATTTAATCGATTAGTAGAAAATGAATTGCTTGGTAGTATAGACCCAGAGCTTGCTGGCTTGTACAGTTACTTGAGGGTAGTACAGATAACCTGGCGTATAGCTGAACCCGGGCGTGAAGATGCTGCCTGGGTATACAATGGGTCATTGGAAGGCTTGGCCCACGTGCAAGATCCACGATATCATGATTTTTGCAAAAAATTTGATAAGTTGGTTCAAACACAAGCAGAGCTGCAAAAACTATTAGATTTTACAATATCGCAGTTAGAACGAGAGCTTAATAGTGGGCGATTGAAGTTCGATTGGCACGTTGAGAAAAAATTTCAACTTCTTCTGTTACAATATCTAAAGATTTCCTGTGCACCACCTTCTGGGGATGCCGACAAATATTCTGCCATGCGTGACTGCACGCTTTTCGAGATTGTACGTAAATTAGCCTGGTTACGCGATATCGGTACCTGGCGCAAAGAACGATACGAATTAATTGGCCTTATGATTGCTTCTCTGGTAAAAGATGAAGGCGTTTCAAAGGAATTTATCAATTATATCCGGTCAAGTTTGGCGAAAACTGTTCCATTATCGGATAATAAGTGTGAAGAACGTGTTTATGCGCGTATGTTAGGTATGCCTGGTTTAAGTTGTGGGGCTACGGCATTTATATACAACAAGCTTCATGATTTGTGCGGCAAACTTTCTTATGGGGGTGAGATTCTGGCTCGTTTAGAGCCCACACAGCCGTTTAGGCCGGATCTTGAATTGCGTTCCTTAAAGCACGATCTCTATATAATTAATACTCACAATAATTTCCCGGACAGCATCAAACGTGACGCACTTGAGCGTGTATTAAGTGCCAAGCAGATTTCTTCGGCGGTATCAGCTTATCTAAATTGAAACACAAGAAATTTTTACGTAAGGATGAAAAAATTTGAGCAAGCATGGTTCAATCTTATGAACAAACCTAAAATAATGGGTGTGTGGCTACTGGGTATTTCCAATGCCGTGGCGATGGAGCAATGGCCGGTGGCTGGTTCGAGCGGTCAGGCCGGTCCAAGCACGGCTGTGTCATTGGTCAATAAATTATACGAAGAAGAAAGATTTTTCGGATCGGGCGATCTCTCGCCACGCAGTGAGCGTGAAAAGTTTTATCAAAATATGCTTGAGCGTGGGGCTTTAGGGGCGCGAGATACTGCCGAAGCCAAATATCGCCTTGCCCTCATCTATACGGCTAAAAATCGGCAAGCTTGCGATATAATTCCGTTGCTCGAAGCGGTTTCGGCCGATGGGACGGTTGATCAGTGCGCTTTGACAGATGCTCGATATCGATTGGTGAATCTATATTCGGATGCTCAGGATCCCGACTGTTCGAAAAGGTATAAACTTTTGCAGGCTCTTGCCCTGGCCGGCAATTTGTTTGGGCCGCGCGCTCTGACCACTCTAAAGTTAAAATTAGCTTTTACGTTAGCCAATGGAAGGCGCAGATATTGCGATGGCGACTTGGCTGCCCAGTTGTTTCAGGAAGCGCTTGAAAGTGGTTTGTTGGACAAAAGCGAGATCGAATCTATAATGCCCGCGTTGGAAGATTTGAAAAACAATAGATTGGGGCAATATCTATTAGACTATATAATTACTCGCGAAGAGTTAGATGCAGAGCTGTTGGCCTATGCTCAATATAGATTGGCGGCAATGTTGATTTATGTCAGAGGCGTGTCTCGAGATAAGCATCGTGCGGTTGCGCTTTTGGATAAAGCACTTGCAAGTGGTGCATTGGGTGAGCCGCAAAAAATCGATGCACTAAAGTATCGAAATCTTTGTTTCAGAGAAGCGGTACAGGATGATATCGAAGCTAAGCTTGCGCAGGGTGGGCTTGTGGGGCATGATTTGGCTATCAATCAATGCCTATTGGCGATGGCCTATAAGGACGATTGTGAAGATTATGGGGACCAACGGGCGCGCGAATTATTTGGTGAGGCGATCGCAAGCAACCATCTTCTCCCAGCTGAATTAGCGCGGGCACGATATCATTTGGCATGTTTATACGATGGGCACTGGGGGCAGCCGGAAATGGGAAAAGACGATTTGCAAGCGTGTGAATTATTACAGGCGGCTATGGCGAGTGGATTTCTTGGATCGGCCTGCAAGGCCGATGCACAGTACCGGCTCGCGCGACTCTTGATTATTAGAAACACCGGCCATTGCCGGGCTGTTGAATTATTATCGTCAGCGCTGAAAAGTAGTCGCCTGTCCTCAGAACTGGAGCAGCTTGTACCACGTATTTTGGATGCCATGATCGGGTTAGAATCTGGCGATAAATCTATAGACGGGCAAGCATTGAGGGAAACGGTTACAGATATTCGCCCTCTACGAGTCGGTGATTGTATATTTGACGGGGATTGTGAAGGGCGCTTATTCGAGGTGTTGATGAATTTACAATCACCAAACGTCATTATACGGGCGATGACGTATAAGGGTGGATTGGGCGGACTGAAGCCTGGCGTAAGAGCTGAAAATGTCTCTGTTGAAAAATGGCTGTACTTTGAAGGATTGTTACGCGGTCTTTCACGCGATATGAAATATGTGAGTGATCCTGGAAATCGAGATCTTCGAGAGATGGACGCGGCCTACAAACGCTTAATAGGCAGTTATCCGCTAACCTATGAGCAATTGGCCCATGTGCAGTGTGAATATGGTCTTTTTATGTGTGAACAAAGTGGTATAGCCGAGCGTCCACCCGATAGAAAAAAAACTCGGGTTCTTCTTATGGAAGCGGCCGAAAGTGACAAATTGACTGCCGCCCAAATGGAAAGGCTTCGGCGGAAGCTTGATTGGCTGAATACGTTTCCCGCGCAAGATTATCAGGAGGATTCGTGATCTGCAAAATCGGTTTTTTACGAAAGGGTGTTTATGAATTGGCTTAGGCTAATGGCCACAGGGTTGGGCGTATTTAGCGCTATGGCAATGGAGCAACGGCCGCCGGCGGGTTCGGGTGCCCCTTCTGGCCCAAGTGGTGCCGTAGTACTGGCAAATAAATTGTATGAAGAGACACGATTTTTAGGCTCTGGTGAATTATCGCCTCGGAGCGAGCACGAACGTTTTTATGAAAGTATACGCGAACGGTTAGAGGCACGCGATGCCGCCGAAGTCGCATATCGCCTCGCTCTCATCTACGATAAAAATCGGCCAGCACGTGATATTATTCCGTTGCTTGAGAGGGTCTTGTTAGCCGACGGAGCTTTTGACCAGCGTAAAATGGTGGATGCACGGTATAGATTGGCGTGTTTATATGCACAATCTCAGGTTCATGAAGAATGGAGGATACGCGATCTACTGCAAAGTTCACTGACACATGAGGAACTATTGTCCCCCGAATCTGCTGCGGATGCAAAGCAAAAATTGGCTTTTCTTTGTGCCCGTGGTCGTGGGTGTAGATGTAACCGAGAGTTAGCGCTCAAACTTTTTCAAGAAGTACTCGGTAGTGGTTATCTGAAGGAGGGAGAGTTGGGTGATATTTGGTGTGAAATTGCCCGATTGCACACGATGAAGCTGGAGAGTGATATGTTGCAGCAATTAATGAATGAAGCACATTCAAATCGAGAGCTCTACGCATACGCGGCGTATAAACTCGCAATAATGTACTTGCGTGGTGAAGGATTGTCTCAAGATATAGTTAAGGCGAAATTATTGTTGGGTGATGCTATTAAAGGAGGGGCCCTAAGCGCTGCTCAGGATAGTGATGCGCGCGTATACTTCCTTACACTTGATTTGAATCAACCAGTTTCAGTTGACCAAGCAAGTCCGGTTGCCGGTGAACTTATGGGAAGGTTCGGTCAGCGAAAGTCGTGTGAGGCTGTCATCTATGAATCTATGCTTAAACTCAAAAACTTGGCCCCTGAAGCGTTGGCGATTGTGCATTGTAGATTGCTTAATCGGAAGATAGGTAGTTCTTTGGGAGATCCAATTTTTGCTATCGAAAATCTGTCGGCTGATTCACCACTCAGGAAGGATATTCTTCCAGCGGCTATTAGTGAGTATTATTTGCGCATAGGGTCTCGCTATAGCCTTTCTGATGGAGATAAACGTGCGGCATGTCAGAAATTGCTGTGCCACAGTGCAATACTGACGCGTGAACAAATGGCCTATGTTTACTATCGGTTTGGTATGCTTATGAGCAAGGATCCAGGCATTCGCTCTGATATCACGCTGAAAGGACGGGCTATAGAGTACTTTGAAGAAGTTGAAGCTCTAGTAAATGGGGATTTGGAATATTCTAGGGGCGGGAAGTTCCGATCAAAACATCGGCTTAAGGCTCAGAGAAAATTAGCGTGGCTTAGAGCTTTACGAGATCGGGAGGATTATTATATACCCGCCGCTGTTTGGTTTAGCACGAGCAGTTAATAAAGATCTTCTTTAAGTTCCTCGAGTGTCAAATCGTCCGCGCAGATTTGTTTGCCGTCTTTAGTAATGCAAATATTTGTAAATGTTGGATTATCAAAGCGGGTATTGGCGTCCATAAATAGGTCGCTAACATCAACGCCAAACTCGTCTCCCATGCCGCTGATCGTGAGATTTTTTATATTCGCGCCGCCAAATTTAGCGTAAGAAAGGTCGAGATTTCCCAGGTCCCCTCCGCCAAACGTGACGTCGGAGCTTCCCGCTTTGAGATTTTGAAACGATGCGCCTGAAAGTAAGCTTAATTTTGTAAAAATGACATTATTGAAGAGCGAGCGCTCGAAATTGGCGTTTTCAGCATTAACCAACGAAAATGTTGTATTGGATAATTTGATCGGGCTGGCATGCACGTTTTTCAAAATGCTGGCATCAAATGAGCTATTTGCGATGCTGGCAAAGTTAAAAATGGCATCCTGGAAATTGCTGAATTGAACGGTTGTATGGTCAAGCTTGCTGGCGACAAAGCTTGCGCCTTGAAGTGAACAGTGATCAAAAATAATATTGCTCAAGGTTTTGAGCGGAGGAAACGTGGCACCCTTAAAATCGACGTATGAAAACGTTGTTCCCGGCTTAAAGGTACTGCGTGAGAACAAACAACCACGCAAATCGATCATGCTATTTTTGGAACCTTTAATCGTGCCGCTGAAATTAAGTTGTGGGACTTTATTGCCGGTCAAACAGTTAACGGGTTTGCCTTGCGCATCATTGATTGTTTGGTGCTGAATGGCGGCGGTCAAATAGGTATGCATCATGACTAAAAATATGGCGATTGCTTTATTCATATAATTCTCCTCAATGATTGCCAAAATCAGTTTGTGCCTGGGCGTATGCGCTTTGTTCTTCGGGTGTGAGCTGCCCAACCTTTTTGGCAATAGCGTCAGTAACCGAAACTGATGTTTGTTGGGCGGCGAGTAGCTGCTGCTGAGCGATACTTTTCTCGAGCGGTGTTTGCGCGCTATCTACCGCCTGTTTGGCTGATTCGATTGTTTGACTGCGTTCATCCAGCGCACGAGAAGTCTTTTGGGCATTATCAGGTAATTGAGCTGCGACGGCCTCTGGTAGTGCGGTCGGTGCCTGTATGCTCCTTTGCAGTGCTTGTATGGTTGCCGATAAATCATCGGCTGTTATTGCCGCTCCGTAACCAATTGCGAAAGTTAAAAACCATAAGATACGCACGATATTTCTCCTTTACCTAAATTCCCGTTAACATAGCCTGCAAATATTGTGGACACACCTGATATACACTGACGCTCTTTCCATTAGAATCAGTTTTTTGAATATTTTTGGCTTGTTTGATGCTATCGGTAAGTTTTACAATAGCGTTTTTTGCCGCTACGAGGGCGTCTTTATTTTCCGCTGAGGATTGCTTGATCTGATCAATATTTCTTTGGTACTGCGCTATCTGTGCCTTGAAATTATCAATATTTGTTTTGTGCTGCGTGAGTTCTGCGCCATAACTTTTGATAACGGCGAGTTTTGCTTGAATTTTGGCATTGGTGGCCGCGACAAGTTGTTGCATCTGCGTTAGTTCCGGTTGGACGGCTACTAAGGCATCTTGGGCCATGGCAAGCGTATCTGCCGCAAAATCGACGGGAACACTTATGCTGAGTGGCGACGGAGGGCACGATTTAAGGTTTTGCGTAGCACAGATATACTGTCCGGCATTTTGATTGACGACGGTTGTAAGATCGCTTGGACAATATGGATATGCCGATGGACTCGTATCGTTGTTAATACACTTGGCCAATTGTTCGGTTGCGCAGTTGACCGCATTGTATTGGTCTTGCGTCATGCTTCCTTGGCCGGTACCTGATTGTGCGGTTGCCAGAACCGTGGAAAGTGGCCCAACCAAATAAGTTGCTCCTCGTGCATTACACAGGGCATTTTGCGAGAGTTGCTTAAAAAGCGGCAACTCTTTTTGGAGTGCGTAAATTTCATTTTTTGTTTTTGCCAGGCTGCCGCCATTTTCATCAAGAATGGCGTTGCTTGCCGCTGCCTCTTGTGCTATTAAATTGTGCAAATCTCTAATGTTGTTTTGCGTAGTTTGAATATTAAGCTGAGCATTTTTAATGTTTCCGCTACACGTTTGAATAAAACTTCCCAGCGTTGAGATATACATAATGTTTCCAATAAGTGTTTTTACATCAGCATCGTTGCACGTTTGCCCTCCCGCTTGGTTGGGGATTTGTGGGAACGGTGGGAGTTGGATGGTGGCTTGTGTGCTTATAATCAAAAAGTTGAACAGCACGAATAGAGTGCTTTTGACTAACATAGTAATCCTCCAAAGCAGAAGACTTTTTTAGCGACACTTCCTAATTCCTCAACCGCTGCGGTTACCGCCTTTCCAATTTCTTGGACGACTTCTTGTACGGCGGCGATAGCCTGTTCAATGGCCTTTTCAACCTCTTTAATGGCCGATGAGACGAGTTGCTGTGCCTCTTGAGTGGCTAATTGCGCAACTTGAGCTGCCTCTGACGTTGCGCTGATAGCAAGTTTAAGGCCGGCAGCAGTTCCCTCACCAAGAGGGCCCAGCTTGCCGATATCATTGGCTATTTGATCGCCAATGTGGCCGATATCGCTGACAATAGAACCTAATTGTTGGGTAACAGTCCCGACGGCTTGGATAGCGTCTGTGCCCAAAGTTGCTGCGTATTTGCCCAGATTGGTTACCATGTTTTTCATGGCATTGGCAATAAGACTGCCGACATTTTCGAGCAGGTTTTTGAGCAGCGCGGCTGCATCGCCTATTTTTTTGATTTGGTTATCAAAATCAGTAATAGCCTTCGTTGGGTTAAGTAATTCTTTTGCAATGGCTGTAACAAGCGATACGGGATCATTTGGGTCGACGATAATATGTATGCTTCCTTTTTGTCCGGCTATGGTGTAATTAACGGTTCCGCTCATAACGCCACTCAGTTTTGGTGAGCCGGCATCCATCCCCAGAGATCCATTGAGGTTAACGCTGTCGATATTTACCGATAAATTATTGAATGCCTGCGTTAGCGTATTGAGGGCAGTTTGTGCGATCGTTACGCCATTTTCTGCTTGGGAGAGCACCCCTGAACACGCATCGGATATCATGGGTGGTAGACTGCTGCATTTCGATTTAATACTTTCAATGCCGCCGGTAACCGATGAGAAGGCGCTATTTGCCTGGTTAGTTAAAATGTTTGTGATGTTGCTTTTAACCAAATCATTGAGTCCATTGGTTACGGTGAGTGTGACCGCCATATTACTTTCTTTCCCGATCTGCGCTTTGCCATTAAAAGAGGCTTTTATTCCGGCAAGCATGATAGAGGTATCGATGCTTAAGGTTCCCGGGGTGAGGGTGATCGTTCCGCTATGATTAATAATGGTGCCTATTGAGATGATGCCATCGATTATAGCTTGGTTTGTTTTGCTTGAAATCGTAATCGTTGGCCCGCCCGATCCGATTTTCGATGCAACTTTTATGACGTTGCCAATAGTTAGTGGCGGCAATTGACCGGTGAGCGTTATTCCTTGCGAAGAAATGGTTCCGCTGACAGTTGCTTTAGCTCCGAAAACGCTTATGTTGCCAGCTACGAGTGCTTGCGGATTGGATCCGATTGGAATAGTAACGACGAGTGAGGTGTCGATGCCGGCAATGTTGCGGTCTGTTTTAAAGCTGAGGCCGCTTGAATCGAGGGTTAGATCAGCGCTTTGTTTTATGATATTACCGATATTTACGAGGCCGCTTAATTTTATCCCTTGTTTGTTTGGAGTGGCATGAATATCGACCATTGGTCCTTTGCTTGGATCCGTCGCGCTGCTGACGATAATAAAGTTGCCGATGTTGATTGGTTGTAATTCTGCCGTACCAGTTAAACCGATTTCGCCAACGTTGGCGAGTGCCGAAAGACTTGGCGGAATAATCGCAATATGGACGTTGCCGTTAACGGGAAGAGGATCAAGAGAAAGTTGCCCATCAATGCGCAATCCTGGTTTTATCACTAAATCGTCTATTTTAATGGTATCTTGCGCTGCGCTCAACTTGGCATTTGAAATGCAAAAGACATCGGGCAAATTCAGATTAAAGCCCAAACTCTGTCCAAAAAGAGTGGTATATAGATTAATCATGTCGGTTAGACATAGCTTATCAAACTGTCCCTTGATGCCTGATTTAGTCGGATGTATCGGGTCAATATCGAAGAGCATTTTAATATTTTTGTCAAGCAGCTGGGCTGTTCCGCCGCCACCAAAACCAACCGGTGCTCCGCCGACAAAGTGTAGTTTGATTAAGAGCGGTAGATCTGGGGTTGCTTGTATTTTGACTGGAAATATTTTACCCAGGTCAAGCGATGGACAACCCTGTTGATCGAGACATTTTGCGGCCCCGGTCAGACTAAATTCCGGGCCGCTTATGGACCCGCTTATCATTAGGGCAATTGGACTACTCGATCCCGGCGCGGTGAAGACGGTATCGATTGCTAGGCTAAGCGTTGGGGGAACACTTGGTTTGAAGGTAAAGCTGAGCCCTTTTATTTGCATTTGATTGCCAAGCTGCTGTGATTGGCCGAGTTTTTTCTGTGCTGAGATAGTATAGCCATCAATGTCTGCTGGATTGCTCGGTATGGTGACTGTGGCCATGACGTTATTGAATTGTAGCATATTGAGCACGTTCCCCATAAAACCAAGGGGTCCAGAGGTGCCGAATTCAATAGTCCCATTGATTGAAGCCCCTTTGCGGATGGTATCTGGTCCCAAAAGCGGATCTTTTATATCGCCGGTTGCCAAGACAAATTGTGGCTTGTGTAGGGTAATATTGAGCACTTGGTTAATGGGTAATATGTCATTGAGATTGTAATCATTATCAGTTTGTGCGGCTATTGCCATACGTATTGCACTTCCGTCTTTTGGCGCTGTGATGATGACGGTGCCGCTAAGCGTTTGTGAACCTGCTGATATGGCCCCCTTAAATGATAGCGTAGTCCCATCAGCGGATGGAGTAACGTTGATGGCCTGTGTGGTTAGGCATAAATCAGGCGCATGTACCGCTTGTAAAAGGGTATTGAATTGTTGATTTATGTCTGATGGTAGCGTGCTGATAAGTTTACTCATGCAGATGGTTGTTGGTTGTTGATCCGTACGCGTAAGCGAAACCTGTATGTCACTGCTCGATACGTTTTTCTTGAAGGGTATGGAAATTTGCAAGCGTAATTTTTGTGCTTGTAGGGGTGCTAGAAGCGAGCCGAGAGCTCCGCTGGTGTCAAGCTGAGAGATAATACTTATGCCTTTTCTGACGTTGACTATGCCTGGCAGTGTTGCATCGACTTGTTTGGTCTCGGGATTAACATCAAAAAGATTTGCTTGATTAGCGTTAGTAAGGGCAAGTACGGGATTTTTAAGTTTTACGAAATCCAAAAATTTGAGGCTTGAGTCGATGGAACTCAAAGCGAACTGGTTTCCGAGTTCAATGCCCAATGCCATTTGATTTTTACCACTCGATTTCCACAGCTTAAGCATGGCGTTATTGCCCAAGGAAATGGAGCCACCCTTTGGTTTGCCGGAGACGTAAAAACCGATGTCACCGGTATTAGGGTCCATAATAATACCCGCGTCAGTGAAGAGGCAAATAAGGCTTATGATGTCAGTTATTTGGCTACTTATGTCGATTATGCCGAATTTGGCAAGAGCGGTTTGTCCGCCACGAAGCGGGCAGAAACCGGTATCAGGGTTTTCATTGAGATCGAGAGAGAGTTTAACGTCTTTAAAACTGGTGGCATTTGTTGGAACGTAGGCTTTTAATGAAACGCTATCAAGCCCAGAATCAGTAAACATTTGATTAACCAGTGATTCGGTAGGCGTGATGGTGCCTTGGATAGTAATACCGGGTTGAACTTTGTCAAGGTTGCCAACGGCATCTTGGTGAGCAACGTTGGTGAGAGCCACATCCACGTCGGAAAGTTTGGCGAAATCATCAAGCTTACTTAATGCTGGATAAAGCGCATTAAGCGCAA
>JAKANL010000012.1 GCA_021823685.1 bacterium
CCGTAGATTGATGTGGGGGTACACACCGCGTCTTCTTGGCATAGGTCATTTTTCCCGCCATAAACAGCTGCTGACGAAGAAAAAATAACGCGTGCTCGGCAGCGATGAGCTGCTTGGAGAACATTACACGTCCCCATAACATTCGTGTGTGTGTATTCCAAGGGTCTATCGAGCGATTCTGGTACGCTGATGCGTGCGGCACAGTGAAAAATGATTGCTTGCATGGTCGCTGCGGCCTGGCATGTATCGCTATTGGTAATATCGCCTTTTATGAAGGTGATGCGATCAATAACAGAATCGAGGTTGTCCAGATTTCCCGTGCTTAAATCGTCTAATACGCTTACGCGTGCATTATGTTCAACGAGTTTCTTAACAATACGCGATCCAATAAACCCGGCACCGCCAGTTATCAAGACTGGCAGATCATCGAAAAATGAGCTTGTGATTTTTTCGTATTCCATGCGATTTTTTACGTTTCTATGCGATTGTGTAGCGGCCGTTGACGCCAGCCAACGCTTGATTGCTGAGTTATTGTAAGCAGCTCTTGTGCGGTGTCGATGCCCTCGATGATTGCTTCCTGCATGCTGGCATATTTCCAGCTGCCATAACGGCCAATAGAGTATATACCGTTTTCTTTGAGCCTGGCAAGAAGCACGGGAACCACCTCATCACGCCGCCGGTTATACGTTACATAAGCGCATGGTAGGTCCAATATGTTGACGGTGGCTATTTCGTGATCAGCGATATGCAGCAGGTGTTTGGCTTGTGCGATCGCTTTTGCCACGGTATCCGCTGGAATAGTATCGCGATAGGCACATTCAAGTGCCAGTGAGCTGTGTTCATGTGGGGCCATAGCCGGGGTTAGATTATGTGGAAAGCCAATACGATAAAAATGATAAATGGGTTCAGGGACATATATCCAGTGTTTATCTGTCCAATCGCGGCGCGAGACCCCGACGTTAATATTGAGTACCGAGCTGGCCAGCAGTTGGCGATGCGCGTGATTAAACACTGTGTCGCTCCTATCACATATCATGGCACAGAGTGCTTTGAGCGGCATGGTTGAAATAAGTTTTTTATACTGGATAACAGATCCGTCGCTCAATTGAATCGTTTGATTGTTCAAATTAATGGCCGTTATTTTTATTTGGTATGAAATGGGGTTGATGAGCTGAGTGACAATACCTTCAATGAGCCGTTGGATGCCGCCTTGAGCGGGGTAATAAAACCGTGCGTTATAGCCGACATTTTTATTGTCGTATGGATTAATCGCGCCTTGAATAATATGGTGTAGCGACGTTGCCGGAACGAAGCGGCCGGTCCATGTGGCTGAAAGGCGGCGTACGGGGTAGCAGAAAATTTTTTCTTGATAGGGGAAAAAGAAGTGTTTGCCAAAACCGCTGCCAAAATTGGTTTGTACCCACGAATAAAAAGAGCTCTTGTTTGAGATTGTGCGGTTGTTTGGTGCGCGTCTTTTAACAAATCCTTCGATACAATCGGCAATAACCGAAATCGGGAGTGCGTGTAAATTCATTTGAAAAGGATAGCGGGTGACTTGTTCGTTTGAATAAATAAACGATTGCCGTTCTTGGCTTACGCAATTTTTAAATCCGAGTGTTTGGTTAATCAATTGTTGCGCGGCCGGAGCCGTTGCATGCAGTAGGTGGCCGGTGTAATCAAAAATAAAACCGTCTTGCAAAACAGATCGGCATAAGCCTCCGGGCGTGCATTCTTGTTCAAAAATACGGTAATCAAAGTATCCGGCACTTTCCAGCTGATACGCAGCTGCCAAGCCGGTGAGTCCGGCGCCAATGATAACGGTTTCTATGCGTTGGTTCACGATTATTCTCCGGAAACTACGGACGGAATTTCGTTGGGATCAAAAACGACATTGTCATACAAAGAGAACGTATGATGCGTTATTTTAAAACCCAGTGGAGCAGGGATTGGTGGGAAAAGGGCTTGGCGTACTATGCGCAGTCCGATGTTATCAAAAGCCCGATTTCCTGATGATTGTATGACATGCGCATTGACAATCGATCCTGTTCGCGAAAGCGAAAATTGGATACGCGCCGGTCGGACCACCTGTTCGAGTGTGGTATCGATGGTTCTTTGATCGATTTCTGCTTTTACCACGGCGCCAGCGTGACGAAGTGCTTTGATTAATTTGGCGTTATAAATGAGCGCGATGGGGTTGCCGTAGCGTTCAGCAATGCCATTTGCGTTTCCGGGTCCGTCGTCGGTGGCTGAAAGAAGCCGTTCTTTCATCGCTGCTTGTGTACGATTAGGATTCAGAAAACTTAAATCTGCTGGGATGGTACCTTCAGGGATTGCCTCTGTTGCTTCTTGGTCACTTGCTACCGATTCGACGGGCGGTTTATCATCTTGGTTGGCGAGCAAAAAGAGCGGTAATCGTCCGGGGATACGCGGCGTAGCTCCTGATTTTGGACCATGTGATCTGCCGGCCGGGCGCGGCACGCCTGCTGGTACGGGGCGTGAAACGCTTGTTTGTGGGTGTTTTTTATTCCCGCCATGGCGTGCCGGTGGAACTTTAAAATCTACCGGTACCGGCGGCATGTTTTGGGCAGCAAGCCGCTCAATATCGTGCGGTGTGAGGGCAGAAAGATCTTGATCTTTGACAAGAATTGGTACAGAAGTTCTGGGTGCATGCATGCTCGTTCCAGCTTCAATAAATTTGAGCTGTTGTGGGAATGGTGCTTGAGCACCTGGCGCTGGCGGGGTAATCATGGGAGCTGGGGGTTGGGGGGGCGTTCGCTGGCGAGCAATAGGTACCATTGGCTTGGCCGGTGCTTTCTGAGCGTATGGTGCATTGGGCAAAAGCATGATGGGGCGTGATGGCGGATGGCTCATGCGTGAGGCCATCACGCGGGGCGGTTGGGAGTGAAACCAGTAGAGCTGCACGACAACGAGCATGCTATGAAGGGCCAGTGAAATAAAAAGACTAATACTCGCCAGACGGGATTTGGGATAAGTTATCGTTTCTGGCGCCATAATTTTTCGTACCCTTTTTGATTGACCGCTTACAGATTAGCGACGAATGAGATCTTTTACCAGTATATTGTGTCTGGCGGGCTTTTGCGCAAGAGAAAAGGCCCGCTCGATTAACGGGCGGGCCGGTGAGTTTATGCTTATGCAATTTTGCGTAGTGCTATGCGCGCCTTCTTTTTAAGCTCGTCATCTGGGGCATTTTTTATGATATCGGTATACAGCTTTTTTGCCTGCGCCTGTTCGGTTAATGACCGGCTGGCGGCAAGGTCATTTGCGCGGGCCATTTTCTCTGCCCACGTTTGAAATATTGGCATAGTGGCTTCAGGTTCTGCTGCTGGGGCCGGACGGGGCGCGGGTTCGGGGAGTGGTGCTACTGGCTGAACTGTTACAGGTTCGGCCAATCGCTTCAACATCATTTGCGTCGTATGCCATACCTCGCCGTCGTGCAGCGTTCGCGCGGCTATCTGTTGATATAACTGTTTGGCTAGATCTATTTTGCGGTCTTTCAGAAGTTCTTGGGCTTGTTTGAGCAGAGGGCCATATTTGATCACTTCATCTTTGAGGGCATTTTTATGAGCTTCTTCAGCAGCTTTTTGCGCAGCGAGGCGTTCTGTTTCTTTTTTTGCGAGATGCTCTGCTGCTTGCTTGACGGCATCCTTAGCTTGCGCGATTAAATACCGCGCGTCCGTTACGTATCTGACGAGCGCTTCATGTCGTTCGCTCATTTCAACGAGGTGTTTTAAAAATTGCTCGGCTTGCGCAATATTACCTTTGCTGAGTGCGGTCTCTATGTCCTTCATGAATTCACGCACATCTGGCTCTTTGCCCGAGCTCGCTTGTGGTGATGCTGGCGATGATCGGCGAGGCTGTGCGGCATAAAAATCAACGGTTATTTTTTCGAGTAAATCGACCGCTTCTTCGTATTCCAAACCGGCGCTCATTATAATGGCCAGGGCAGTGTCGTTATCCTTTTTTGCGAGTGCCTCGCGAATGTGCCCAAACTGTTCTGATGTCAATTGAGGGTATCCGGTAGGGGATGGCGTTACGGAAGGGGTTGGTCTTGGCGATGTCCATGTCACGTGGCCGGGGGGCGTTGCGGGCCCGGCGTGAGCAGCTTCTGGTAATGGGCCCGTTTGAGGTTCGTCTCGCATCATTGTTGCTACAATGCCGGCGGCTTCATCTTCGGTATAGCCCTTTTGGATAAGCAGAGCGATTGCCTCTTGGTATCTTGCTTGGGCGATGAGATCTTCAATTTCAGTTTTCTGTGCCACTTTTGAGATTTGTTGCGATTCTGCGAGTTCTTTAAATGTTTTTTCCGCTTGATCAATTTGCTTTAAAAAGTTCCCCTGCTCGTTTGGAAATGCTTGCTCTACGATGAGTTCGCGTGCTTCTCTAAAATTTCCCGCTTGCAGATATTGATCAAAAAGAAGCTGAATTTGTTCATGAAGACCGTACGCGAGTGGTATAGATAACGCTATTGCGATGCATAATAAAACTAGTTTTTTGAGCATGACATGTTCTCCTCATTTTAGACACGCTGCTACCAGTATGGATAAATTGACGCAAGCTGGGCAAGAGTTTGTGAACGATGGTTTGCGGAAATTTATCCGTTCATAAGCGGATTGTTGCGTGGTGCTTCTTTTTGGTTATATAAAAAGATCCGATGCGGTGTTCGGCGCTTTGTGTATGGCGGAAAAACCGCATAATTTCTTCAATGGTACTGCTGCTAGGGCTGTGGGTTATTTTATTGTGAAATAGCCAGCGCATGATGACCAATTTCTGGAGTGTTGGATCGAGTTCAAAAAGCGTATTAATATCAATTGTTGTTCCGCCTTCGAGGCATAGTTTTTCAAATGCAGTGCAAGCCAAACGATTTAAAAAACTATCTGTTTCTTGCAGGTGTGCGATGGCTTTTTTGATATTGTGCGGTGCGCGCTGATCAATAGCGGTAAGTGTTGGTATCAGATCGGCTCTAATTCGATTGCGTAAGAAGTCTGAGCAGCTGTTTGTTGGATCGATAGCGTAGTGGATATTGTGTTTGTGCAAGTAATCAAGAATTTCATGTTTGTGTAAAAAAAGAAGTGGGCGGATATACGCTTGTTGAACCGGTCTGATACTCGCCAATCCGGCGATATGGGCGCCGCGTATGAGGCGAATAAAAAAAGTTTCAAGTTGATCGTCGGCATGGTGAGCGAGCGCGATATGCTGTGCGTTGTGGGTGCGCATAACATCCTGGAAAAAAAATCTTCGTAATTGTCGGCCGATATCTTCTTTTGAGCCAGTCTTGTGTGGCTGGTAGGCTAATTGGCTTGCGCGCGCGCTAATGAGTGGTATATCGAGACTGTCGCACAGCTTTTGGCAGAGTCGTTCGTCGTCAATGGCGCTTGCGCGCCATTCGTGATTGAGGTGCGCAGCAATGAGCTGATGTTGATATGTCGGCTGGAGCGCGATAAGTGCATGCAACAGAAAAACGGAATCCGGGCCGCCGGACAAGCCGATGACAACGAGACTTTGGGGGATAATAAGTTGTTTTTCGTGCACAAATTGTGCAACGCGTTCGATGCAATCGGGCACGTTTGTTGATACTACCATTATATTTTGATGATAATATTTTTTTGAAAATATTGCAAAACGAAACTTTGATTAAGTAAACTAACCGCGCGTAAGGATGCGGGGGTGCTATGAAAAAATGGGTGAAATATCTTTTTTTCGGCATTGGGTTGTTATATGCCTATGCCATTGCTCGTGTATTAAGCCATTCACTGAGCGATGAGCACTCTGATGATGCTGACGATCAGGATTGGCTGGTGCACTAGATATAATCGCTTATTCGCCATTGAATCGCCGTAATTATTGAAAAAAGCGAATCTGTTCATGTAGGCTTGAGTAAGAAGAGAGGTAACAAATGGGGGTCTTATGAAGATATTTTTAGGAATTTTTGTTTTTAGTATGGCTTACACCGTTGCTCAGGGGATTTCTAAAGAAACGTGTCCAGCGGAAAACCGGCGTTTGTGCAAGGATTGCGCGTATTATTATGCCCAACGGGTTGGTTATTTAACTCTCCAATCGGGGTATCGTAAAAACAATATCCGTTTTGACCCGGAAACGGTGTGCTCGTGGTGTTTTGCGCTATCGCGTGATCAGCAAACGTTTTGTAGAAACTGTTTGACGGATAATAACGTTATTAATAATAATAACGAGCGCTGGTGTCCGGTCTATGCAACCGCGTTCAAGGGGGATAAGAGTTTTGGGCAATTGATACGTACGCAGCCGCGTCCTTGGCCGAAACATTAAACGTCTAAATTTCTAACAAAGCGTCCATTAAGTTCGATGAAACCGCGTCGACCTTCAACGTCATCCCCCATCAGTGTGGCAAACCATGCGTCTGCTTCCAGACTGTCATTAACGGTTACCTGAAGTAGCTGGCGCGATGCCTTATTCATGGAGGTTTCCCACAATTGTTCGGGATTCATTTCACCAAGACCCTTATAACGCTGAATCGTCATATATGGTTTGCTGATATCAATGATCGCTTTCATAACGCTGGCGATACCCTGAGCCTGGATCGTTGCATCTTTTTCAGTGATTTTAACCGTGGTAGATTGCGCTTCAAGGCGATTGAGCCCATGTGCGGCGGCAACCAGCTTTTTGGTTTTTTCTGACCAGAAAAATTCAACAGGAACATCCCATTCATGACTACGTTTTTTGAAAACAACAAAGCCAAATTGTGAGCGGGGTTCCTGCGTGGCGCCGAGCGCTGGCGGGAGGAGTGCTCTGAATGAAATTTGACAGTCGGCAAATCCGGTGCGCAGCGATTCGAGTAATGGTTCAAATGTTTGCGTATTTTGTTGCATGGTATCAGGATTTTTTACCAAGAACATAGTGAGTTGGTGGCATTGTTCAGGTGCTACTTTGAAATCGTATGAAACGCTTTCAAGAAGACTTTCGTACGCATTGAGCTCATTGAGCAACGAGTTCCACTGTGCATTGCTGAGTGGTTTATCTTGTATGAAAAGCGTTAAATGTTCGCGCGCCCACTCAATCAGGAACGCTTTAAATGCCGTTTCATCTTTGAGATATTGTTCTTTTTTGCCGAGCTTTATTTTATAGAGCGGTGGTTGCGCGATATATAGATATCCCTGATCGACGATTTGCCGCATATAGCGGAAGAAGAACGTAAGAAGCAGGGTGCGAATATGGGCGCCATCGACGTCAGCATCAGTCATAAGAATAATTTTATGGTAACGTGCATTGGCGGCCTCACATTGCTCGCCAATACCCGCGCCAACGGCAGAAATAAGGGCTTTGATTTCTTCGGAAGATAAGATGCGTTCTAGATGCGCTTTTTCGACATTTAAAATTTTGCCGCGTAATGGCAGAATGGCTTGTGTATCGCGATCACGAGCCTGTTTGGCTGAACCGCCGGCCGAATCACCTTCTACGATGAAGAGTTCAGTTTCGACGGGGTTTTCATTGGAGCAATCGGCCAATTTTCCTGGTAACACTGCCGCATCAAGTACACTTTTGCGACGCGCCAGATCGCGGGCTTTACGTGCCGCTTCGCGGGCTTTGCGCGCTACAATCGATTTTTGTAAAATTTTCTTTGCAATTGAGGGATTTTCTTCAAAATACGTGTCAAGAAATGACGATACCCATGAATCAACCATTCCCTTGACGTCGCTATTACCCAATTTTGCTTTTGTTTGGCCCTCAAATTGCGGCTCGGGAACCTTCATGTTGATAACGGCGACTAAGCCCTCGCGCACGTCATCGCTTGAAAGGCTTTCGTCTTCTTTGAGTAAGCCTAATTTATTAGCGCGTTTATTGAATGTTTTGGTGAGTGCGGATTTGAAACCCGTGACGTGCGTTCCGCCATCAATGGTGTTGATATTATTTACAAACGAAAAAACCTGCTCGTTAAAACCATCGTTATATTGCAGTGCTACTTCCAGTACGTGATTTTCGCCCTCTTTTTCTAAGTAGAGAACCTCGGGAAAAATTGGCGCCTTCTTTTTATTAATTTCTTGAACAAACGAAACGATGCCGCCTTGAAATAAAAATTCATGATGTTTGTTATGTTCATCGTCGTTAATGGCTATTTTGAGGCCTTTGTTAAGAAAGGCTAATTCTCGCAAACGAGCTGAGAGCGTATCAAAATTAAATTCCGTTGTTTCGGTAAAAATTTTTGCGTCTGGTTTGAATCGGATGTAGGTACCGCGTTCTTGCGTTTCACCGGTGATTTTGAGTTTGCTGGTTGGTTTACCACGTTCGAATCGCTGTTCATATATTTTGCCATTCTGGAAAATAGTGACTTCAAGCCAAGCAGAAAGGGCGTTAACTACCGATACGCCAACGCCATGCAAACCGCCAGAATATTTGTATGTTTCTTTATCGAACTTGCCACCAGCATGTAATTTGGTAAGAACAACTTCGGCGGCTGAGACTTTTTCTGTTGGGTGAATATCTGTTGGAATGCCGCGTCCATTATCTTTGACCGAGCATGACCCGTCTGTGTGAAGTGTTACCGTAATGTTATCGCAATGGCCGGCAAGTGCTTCGTCGACAGAGTTATCGACCACTTCGTAGACGAGATGATGCAATCCAGCGGCGGACGTCGAACCAATATACATAGCCGGACGTTTTTGAACGGCTTCGAGGCCTTCCATAACGCGGATAGATTCTGCGGTGTAAGCATGCGGTGATTTTGGTTCATCTGCCATAAAATTTTTCCCTTAAAACAAGTTCAAACGCTTGTTGCAACCGAGGTCAATTTGTCGGTACACTATTGTATGAAAACTGCAACCAACGAATACTAGCACTCCCTTCAGTAGTCTCACAATTTTTGCTGGTATTGTAAAGGGATGAGGGTTCTCCGGTGCTTGAAGAAGTTGTTAATTCCGATCGTTTTTACATGGAACTTGCTTTGCGGCAAGCTGAAAAAGCGTATTATGCAGACGAAGTTCCCGTAGGGGCAGTGATTGTTGGTGCACATGGTGCGGTCGTGGCGCGCGCCTACAATCAGACGTTGAAGCGCCAAAGTCCCCTTGCGCATGCTGAGTTGTTGGCGATTGCGCGCGCGGCAAAAAAAATAGGTGATTGGCGTCTTGAGGGCTATACGTTATATGTAACGCTTGAGCCCTGTGCGCTGTGCATGCAGGCGATTATGGCGAGTCGCTTGAGCCGCGTTGTGTATGCTGCCGGTTCCCCGCTTTATGGCTTTTCTCTTGACAAGTATTGCTCTTTTGATTTATACAAGATGCCACTTGTGCTTGCGTGCGGCGTATGTCAGGATGAGGCGCAGGCATATATGAAGCAGTTTTTTAAAACCAAAAGGAAAAGGGAGAATCCGCGTGAGCAAGGAGCAGGTCAAATCAGTGGATCTTGCAAAAATAAGAAAAGAACTTCAGATCCGCAAGCAAGAGCTCGAAGAACAGCTTGAAAGTATGTCGCGCGAGCAGATAGTCGATGATCAGGTACAGGATTCGGGTGATCAGGCGCAAAGTGTGGTTATGGAAAGTTTGCGCAATTCGCTCCAAGACGCCGAATATGAAGAATATGATCGTTTGGTCAAGGCGTTGGCGGCAATCGATGCTGGCACATATGGTGTATGTGCGGATTGTGGGGCTTCAATTGGTGAGAAAAGACTGAAACATTTTCCAAACGCTTCGCGTTGTATTGCATGTCAAGAGGCTTTTGAAGCGCGAAAGCAGTAGCTTTTACGGTGTTTTGCGCTTGTATATAACCCAATTTGTTGGTACATTTAAAGGGCGCCGATGTAGCTCAGTTGGTAGAGCAATTGATTCGTAATCAATAGGTCGTCGGTTCAAGTCCGACCATCGGCTCCAGATTTTGACTTTTTGCCGATAAATTTGTACGCTGGAATAAGAGTTTTCTCTCGAATTAATCTTTTGAAAAGGATATTGTTACGCTATGAAAAAACCTACGACCAAGAAGTTAGCTGATTCGTCAAAGAAGGTTGCCAAGGCCAAGCCAAAGAAGGCTGCGGTAGCCAAGAAGCCAGCGACAGCCAAAAAGACCGTCGAAAAGAAACGTGAGGTTGGCGCAGTTAAGACAAAGGCGATTAGCGCGGTGGTTGCAGAGGTTGCCAAACCGGTTAAGAAAGCCGTTGTTAGGCCGGTTGAAAAAGAACCTAGGCGCGCTGTTCAGGCGACAGTTTCTCATAAGGTTGAACCAGTTGAGGCGCCCGTTGCTCGTCCCAAAACAAAAGTAGTCGCCGGTATTTGTGGCGTCGGTCGCCGTAAGTCTGCCGTTGCGCGTGTTTGGTTGACGCGCGGGCATGGGGTTCTCGTTATTAATGGTCGCGACTATGAAGCCTATTTTGATACCCCAAAAACTCGTTTAAGCGTAACTGAGCCTTTGCGTGCCGTGAGTGATGCTTCGCGTTATGATGCGAACGTTAATGTACAGGGTGGCGGGTTGCCGGCACAAGCCGATGCGGTCAAGTTGGGATTTGCCCGTGCTTTATTGACTCTTAATAGTGATTTGCGTCCGGCGTTGCGTAGAGCTGGTTTATTGACCGTTGATTCGCGTGTTAAAGAACGTAAAAAGTACGGTCGTCGCGCAGCACGTCGCCGCTTCCAATTTGTAAAACGTTAATTAATACTTATTTTGACGGGCATTGTGCATGTGTCTATCGCGCAGTGCTTGATTGCAGCGTGAGATAAAGAGAGTAGTGCGGTGTTGGTATGTGTAGTGTTGTTGGTTATGTAGGCCAAAATCGAGGATGGGAGTTTGTTCGTGAGGCGTTGGGCCGGCTTGAATGCCGCGGTTACGATGCCGCCGGTTTTTCCTGCATCGATTCTTCAACCAAACAGTTGACCAGTACCCATGTCGCCGGTGCTCTACAAAATTTAATAGAAAGAATCGATCAAGCGCGTATTGATGGCTCGCCTAGTCTGGGATATACCCGTTGGATTACGCGAGATTGCGATGTTCAGCCGACTGCGCATTCTCCTATTGACGTCGAGTGGCATGTAGCCGTTGCGTGTAGCGGAACAATCGAAAACTGTTATGCGTTGCGAGCGCGGATGCCGTTACGTGCCAGTGAGGCCTTACAGCAGGTTGAAGCTGAAATTATTACGTATTTTCTTGCACAGGCAATCGATCAATACCAATCACTTCAAAAGGCTGTACCTGAGCTCTTAAGTGAACTTAAGGGCGCGTATGCGTTCATTGGGGTGTGCCAGGCCTATCCCGATACTCTTATTGCTGTTCGCCGAGGTATGCCGCTTTGCATTGGCGTGGAAAATGGTGAATATTTTGTAGCGTCCGAGCCTATGGCATTTGCTGGGCGTACTGATCGTGTCATTTTTTTGCCCGTACATAGTTTTGCTCTTATCACCGCGCATGGCGTTGCCTTATATGATTTTCAGGGTATGCCAATCACGCAGCGCATTGAGCAGGTTTCGGGTTCGTGGCAGGGAGCAACCAAAGGTGATTTTGAATCATATATGCTCAAAGAGATGTATGAACAAAAACAGGCAATATATGCGACGGTTGCTTTCTTTAAAACATTGGTTGCTCGTGGTAAAGTGCTTGATTCGCTGGGCGTGGATCGCACGGGTTTAAAGGATGTACAATCACTATGTCTTTTTGCCTGTGGCACTTCATGGCATGCCGCCAGTATCGGGCAATTTTTTTTTGAAACGATTGCCGGCGTGCAAACGCAGGTGCGATTGGCTTCTGAATTAAGATTTATGCCACTTTTTACGCAGCAAAAAACAATATACGTTGCACTTTCCCAGTCCGGGGAAACGGCTGATGTGCTGGAAGCTTTGCGTATGATTAATGCGCTTGATTTGCCCTCCATTGCCATTACCAATGTTGCTTCGAGTACTCTCGTGCGCGAGGCGAATGGTTTTCTGCTTACCAAAGCATGGCCGGAGATGGCGGTTGCTTCAACCAAGTCTTTTTCGTGCCAACTCGTTATTCTTTACTTGTTGGCCAATTACTTGGCATATGAGCGGGGTAAGCGTGTATCGTTGGATGATGCATATCGCGATATTTATGCCGCGGCCCAGCATATGGAACGTGCGATGGAACAATATAAACACGAGCTTGAAACGTCGCTGGGCGTTCATTATGCACAGTTTGATCGTTTTATTTTTGTTGGACGGCACATTATGTATCCGCTTGCTCAAGAGGCTGCCCTGAAACTCAAGGAAATTGCCTATATCTTTGCGCAAGGTTATCCAGCCGGAGAATTAAAGCACGGGCCAATTGCTCTTATTGATGAGCGTGTTCCGGTGGTACTTTTTTCGCATGCAGACCCAATATTGTATATGAAACTTATTCAGCATGCACAGGAAATTAAGGCCAAAGGGGGGAACTTGATCGTTTTTGGACTACAGGGTCAGCACGAACTGGCGCAATTGGCCGATCTCTTTTTTGCATTACCGCCAACGTCGCAGTTGCTCTTGCCGCTTGTTGTGACAGGCGTCATGCAATCATTTATTTATTATATTGCTAAGGCGCTTGGGCGGCCTATTGATCATCCGCGCAATTTGGCTAAGTCTGTAATGGTCGAATAACCCCGCAGTGTTACTATTGCGTATTGAACGTGGTTTGTGCCATGTTTTTTATCGACATTGTCGGTATAAAAAGGGGCCGTAATGGCGGCGGTTAAAACAATGGTGGGACGTTTTTTATTGGGCATCTTGGTATTACTTTTTGTACTGCATTATACTTTTGGCGGGCATGGTTTGCTCTATGGTTGGCGTATTGTTCAAGAAAATCAATTACTCGAAGAAGAAATTGTTGCGCTGCAGCGCGAAATTATTGCATTGCATGACGAACTGGTTGCCTGGCAACGTGAACCATTTTTTAAAGAAAAGTTGGCTCGTGAGAAGCTGCAATTGGCCCGTCAGGGCGAGACGATTTATTATCGAACCAAAGAATAAAATAATTCATAGATATCAAAATATGGGTATAAATAAGGGGATAACAAAATGAAATATTCATATGCGTGTGAGCCGCTGCCGTATTCTTTTAATGCACTTGAACCATATATTGATGAAAAAACGCTCAATATTCATTTCAGCAAACACTATCAGGGGTATATTGATAATCTCAACCGCGTGCTGCAAAATGCTGTTGATCAGCAGACCATGACCATTGATCAGTTGCTTACGCATCTACGTTCTTTGCCCGTTTCCCTGCAGACCGGTGTGCGTAATTTTGGTGGAGGAGTGTATAACCATGCGCTTTTTTGGCAGGTTATGATGCCTCAGGGTGGCGGTCGGCCTTCGGGTCTTTTGGCTGAGCGAATTGAACAAACGTTTGGAGCGTTTGATGTGTTTCAAAAGCAAATGAGTGATGCGGCCAAAACGTTATTTGGCAGCGGCTGGGCGTGGCTATGTACGGATGAACATGGGAGCCTTTCAATTGTCCAAACGCACGATCAAGATTGCCCATTAACTGATGGGCATTATCCGCTGATGTGCATCGATGTGTGGGAGCATGCCTATTACCTTCATTATCAGAACCGCCGGGGCGATTTTGTGGATGCATGGTGGCACGTGGCTAACTGGCCCTTCATACAAGCGCGCTATGAGGAGCATGTGAAATAAGATATAATAAACATTGGACAAAATGTTTATCAAAACTGAGTACTAAAAGTATGGATAACACCCATCTCGACGCGTCCAGTGAATATCTCGTTCGTCTAGAGAAAGTGAAAAAGTTACGTGCGATCGGATATGAACCGTGGCCGGCTGCTCACAAAATAACGGCTACCTGTGCGCAGGTTATCAGTAGTTTTGTGGAGGGACAGGAGCATGAATATGTTATTGCTGGTCGCGTTACTCTTGTGCGTGATCATGGCAAATCGTTTTTTGCAAAAATACAAGATCGGACCGCGGCTCTACAAGTTTACGTCAAGCACGATGTCGTTGGCGCCGAACATTTTGGTTTTTGGCAACAATTTATCGATTTGGGTGATATCGTATGGTTTCAGGGTATTTCATTTCGCACCAAAACCGGTGAAATAACGCTCAAAGTAACCGCCTTTGGATTATTGAGTAAGTGTTTGCATCCATTACCTGAAAAATTTCATGGTATTGCTGACCAAGAAATTAAATATCGTCAGCGTTATCTTGATTTGATCAGCTCAGCCGAAACGCGTAACCGATTTACTACGCGCTCGCGCATGGTTGCACATCTTCGCCGTTACCTAGATGAGCATGATTATATTGAGGTTGAGACGCCTATGCTGCAGCCAATTCCTGGTGGGGCATCTGCACGGCCTTTTGTTACGCATCACAATGCTTTGGACGCTGATTTTTATTTGCGAATTGCTCCCGAGTTATATTTGAAACGGTTGGTTGTTGGCGGGTTTGAACGCGTATACGAAATAAATCGAAATTTCCGCAATGAGGGCGTTTCAACAAGGCATAATCCAGAATTTACCATGCTTGAGTATTATACCGCGCATGAAGATTACCATTTTGCTATGGACTTTTTAGAAGCCATGTTGCGCGAGGTAATCAATAAGGCGTGCGGAACGTTACAAGTGCCCTTTGGCGATCATATTCTTGATTTTGGCAAACCATTTGTTCGTTTATCGGTGTATGAATCCGTGAAGAAAGCGGGGAATTTTTCTGACAGTGAGCTCAGGCCAGAAGCCATTGATTCGCTTATAAAAAAACTTCAGGCGCCGCTGGCCAACATTCAGGCCAGTTACGGTGAAAAGCTCTATGCACTTTTTGAGCATATGGTTGAAAAGACCTTAACGCAGCCAACGTTTATCACGGATTATCCTATTGAAATTTCACCGCTAGCCAAACGCGATGCGCATGATTCTTCAATAGCTGCGCGATTTGAATTTTTTGTGGCCGGCATGGAGTTGGCTAATGGGTATAGTGAGCTTAATGATCCGATCGACCAAGCACAGCGCTTTAAAGATCAGGTGGCTGCGCGCGAACGTGGCGATGCGGAAGCACAGCACTATGACGCCGATTATGTGTTGGCGCTTGAGCATGCCATGCCACCGACGGCCGGCGTTGGTCTCGGCATTGATCGTTTGACGATGCTTTTGACGAATACGACGTCGATCAAAGAGGTTATTTTATTTCCTACGCTTAAAAAAAGGGAGCAGGAATAATGGCGAAAAAATGGTGGCTTTTGGTGGTTATATTTTGTGGAATGAGGAGTGAGATTATGGCAAAAAAAGTTGCGTTAGTTATTGCGCACAAACAATTTCAGCCGGTCGAGTATTTTGGAACCAAAGACGTATTAGAGAAAGCTGGTATTGCCGTGGTGACGGCGAGTAATCAAGTTGGGCCTGCATATGATGGTATCGATAACAAACCAACAGCGGTCGATAAAACGGTTGATGAGCTTAATGTAAACGATTACGCCGGAATTTTTCTTATTGGCGGACGTGGCGCAATGGATCATTTGGATAACAAAAAAGTGTATGCCCTGATGGTCAAAGCGCGTGATGCCAGATTAGTGTGGGGTGCCATTTGCATCTCACCACGCATTTTAGTGCATGCTGATATCGTGCGCGGTACCGTGATGACCGGCTGGGATGACGATCATAAGCTTAAGCCAATTCTTGAGTCTGCCGGCGCACGCTTAGACGCTAAGCCGGTGGTTTTCGACCGTGAAAATAATTTGATTACGGCTCAGGGGCCAAAAGCGAGTGAAGCATTTGGTCAGGCGATTGTAGCGGCCTTGCAGTAGTCTTGACCATGGGCCAACCAGGTGCTGCATACGCAAAGGGGGCTAAATATCAGTGGCTGTTGCCAACCATTGATGTTGGTGTTGTTCATGCGTTAAGTGCTCGTTATAATTTTGTTATTCCGCTTATGCAAACGCTTGTACGGCGCGGATTTGATACGCCTGAAAAAATCGACGCATTTCTTTTTACTGATGCTCAGCGTGATATTGCGCCATCGTTGCTTTTACAAGACGCCGCTAAGGCTGTTGAGCGTATATGTTTGGCTATAGAAAGAAAAGAAAAGATATTAATTGTTGGCGACTATGACGTTGATGGTATTACGGCAACTTCATTGTTGCTGTATTGTCTCAAAGAGATTGGCGCAAGTGTAAATTATTTTTTGCCCCATCGTGTGAATGATGGTTATGGGCTTTCCTCTTCGATTATTAAAAGGGCTGCAGCCAACCACTATCATTTGGTTATCACGGTTGATAACGGTATAACAGCTATCGAGCCGGTTGAATACGCCACGCAGGCGGGTATTGACGTGATTATTACCGATCATCACCGGCCGCATGCCGTTTTACCGGCAGCGTATGCTGTAGTTAATCCCGCGCGAAGCGACTGTGCGTATCCCTACAAAGAGTTAGCCGGCGTTGGCGTGACCTTCAAGCTTGTCTCACTGCTTTACGAGCGGTTAAATTGGCCGTTGCCAGAAAAGGCATATGAACTATTACTTCTGGGAACGATTGCGGATGTTGTGCCTCTAACCGGAGAAAATCGTTATTGGGTGCGGTATTGCCTAGGACGTGTCAACGAATCAGCCAGTCAGGCATTTCAGGTGCTTAAAAATAATGGAGGATTGGCGCAAAAACCAGCAATTGGGTCGATTGACATAGCTTTCAGTTTGGCGCCGCAGCTCAATGCGCTTGGGCGATTGCAAGATCCCCGTCAGGGTGTCCAGTTTTTGATTGATTCGCGTGCAGAGACGGTTGATAAAGTTGGTAGATTACTTTTTGAACTCAACGAGGCGCGCAAAAATATTGAACGTTCAATAATGGCCGAAATTATGTGGGCGATTGATCAAAAACAGATCGATGTTGCCAATGAATCGGTTATTGTTGCGGCGAGTACTCAGTGGCCCGTTGGGGTTATTGGGTTGGTTGCCTCTCGATTGGTGGCTGAATTTGGCAAGCCTGTTGTTTTATTTCATGTGGCAGAAAATGGATTAGCCAAAGGTTCCGGGCGTTCGATTGCTGCCTTTGATTTATTTGCCGCGTTACAGGAACTGGCGTTTATGTTTGAACATTTTGGCGGGCATGCACAGGCCGCCGGTATTTGTCTTAAAGCTGAGCTTTTACCGCGCTTTAAAGATGCGCTGGCAGATTTGGTACGCAAACGTCTAACCCCTTCTGATTTACAGCAAAAAATTGTTTTGGATGCGACGTTGCCGCTTAATGAGATTAACGAAACCTTTGTGCGGCATTTGCATTTTTTGGAACCGTTTGGCCATGCCAATGAGGCGCCCATTTTCCATATCTCAGATGTTGCATTGCTTGAGCAACCCTCGTTATTGAAGGGTTTGCACGTTAAATGCCGTGTGACTGCCGGCGGGGCCGTTAAATCGATTATTTTTTTTAATCGTCCCGAGTTGTTCGAGCTGCTTCGTTTGTGCGCTGATCGGCCGTTTGCTGTCGCTGTTCAGGTGACGGAAAATTATTGGCAAGGTAACAAAACGATTGAATTGCGCGGCGTGGATATTGCCGTGCCGGGGGATATATGATCGTAACTATAGATGGTCCGGTTGCTAGTGGAAAATCGAGTGTAGCTCGTGCATTAGCACGGCAATTGGGATTTTATTATCTCAATAGTGGTATGCTGTTTCGTGCGCTTGCGTATATTTTAGTTCAAAAGCAGCATGTGCCACTAGCACAGCTGGCCGGACTTTCTGCTCACGATCTTACACGATATTTGGATATACAACAGGTACATTATGATTACGTAGAGGGGCAAGAATCGGTTAGGTATGGAACAAGTGATATTACCGCGTACCTCAAAAACGCCGATATTGACCAGGCATCTTCACTTTTGAGTGCCAATCCTGCTGTTCGTGAGATGGTCATGGTGCTAGAGCACCAGATTGCCAGTGGCCACCAGATTGTTATTGATGGACGTGACACCGGTTCAGTAGTTTTTCCGTACGCCGAACTCAAAATCTATTTAACCGCATCACTTCACGTGCGTGCGTACTGGTGGCAACAATTTATGGCTAAAAAGGGCTTAATTTTTAGTGACGAGGCGGCTCGCCAGGAAGTTGCCAATCGTGATGAGCGCGATACTAAACGCTCAATAGCGCCACTTATTATTCCTGTGGGTGCCATCGTTATTGATAGTTCAAATAAGTCAATTGCTGATGTCGTTGGAGAAATAGTTATTCTTGTTCAGCGTTACCGTCATGGGTAGTTTCTTCTCCGATAACCTCTAATTCTTCAATATTGCTCTCAACTGAGACCTCGCCTACGGCGCTTGCGATTTCTTGCCAATCTTTTTGGAGCTCGCTAATTTGCCGAGCCGAAAGGCTGCTATTTTTACGTGCACCTTTTTTTAGATCTTTAAAGGCCTGATCGACTAAAAAATCTTCCCGTGCAGTGATTTTTGGCGAGTAGGCGGCATGGGGCGATTTTGGTGTTGCGGAACGCTCCATGCTATACGCTATCGGCGTAATAATCAAGAGTACAAGGGCGGGTATGCGTGTATTCACGAAAGAACCTTTCTTGTTTAGCTTTTTGTACATTTTTATGTGCGTATCTTATTCCCGTTCTTCGGGATGTTCAAACATGTATTCGATTTGGTCTTCCCAGTCGCAGTTTTCGCTTTGGTCGTCCCCATCGCAATCATCAGTTGGCACTTCGTGAAAATCTTTAGCAAGTAATTTTTCAAGCGAAGGTTGATCATCACTTGCTGGCAATGCCGTTCCTATCACGCAAATCGTTCGGTTTGGTGAAGGATAGGGTGTTACTGGCCACACTGGGATGGTGTGCGATTGAGGAATTGCCTGGGGGGCCGATGTTGTGCTATCCGTTGCTGTCTTTTCAATTTTTACTTCTGGTTGATCCTGTTTTTTTTTCGGGCCACTCATAAGCTCTGCAGAGATAAAAAGTGTGCACAAAAATAATATGTGTTTCATAAGGACGTTCCTTTATCGAGAAAAAAAGAGCGCATCATAAAAATGCGCTCTTTTTCATAATTCATTCGTTGTTACTTAATCATGCGTTCATTCATCATGTACCCAGGTGCTTCTTTTGCAACCTGATGTTTTTTGGCAACTTTTTTCTTTGACTCACCTTCTTTTTTTGCACAAGCGGCAAACGAAAGTGCTACGCCAACGATGAACAACGCTATAAAACTCTTTTTCATGTACGACTCCGTTTAAAAAGATTAATGCTTCTTTAAGCATGCCACACTTTTAGATTTTATAAAGGGATCGATCGTAAATGCAAGCTTTACAACTTCATCCATATGTTGAACGTATGAAATTTCGAGCCCGATCTCAACCTCTTTGAGTATTTCTTGTACGTCGTCATAATTTTCGTGGGGTACGATAACTTTTTTAATGCCATAGCGCTTGGCGGCAAGCAATTTTTCTTTGAGCCCACCAATAGCCAGCACGCGGCCACGCAAGGTGATTTCACCGGTCATAGCGATATCTTGCTTGAGCGGCTCTTGGGTAAGTGTCGAAATTAACGAACACGCCATGGCGATACCGGCTGATGGACCGTCTTTTGGCGTAGCGCCTTCGGGTAGGTGCAGGTGAATATCGTTGCTCGAAAAGACCGTTTTTTTGATGTGTAAATCACGTGCGCGTGACTTAATATAACTTAAACTTGCCTGGGCGGATTCTTGCATAATTTCACCCAACTGTCCGGTGAGCGTTACATTTGCTTTTCCGGGAAAGAGTGTTGTCTCAATTTCTAAAATATCGCCGCCGACTTCTGTCCATGCCAAACCGCGCGCAACGCCTATAGCGTGAGATTGTTTATCGAGTGATGTTTGTTTGAATTTAGCGTTTCCGAGCCACGTTTTGATGCGTTCTGGCGTAATCACAATAGTTTTTGTTTCTTTATCGATCAAAAATTGCTGAATTGCCTTACGTACCAATTTAGCAATAATACGATCGAGCTGACGAACACCGGCTTCTTTGGTGTATTCATTGATAAGGGTACGGAGTATATTTTCAGGTAATTTGAAAACACGTTTTGGAACGTGATATTCTTTAAGTTTTTTGGGAATCAAAAAATTGGTTGCAATTGCTACCTTCTCGTCTTCGGTATAGCCGGCTAATCCAATAAGTTCCATGCGGTCAAGGAGTGGATATGGAATATTATCCATAATGTTGGCCGTTGCGATAAACATGACTTTTGATAAATCATATTCAACGTCAAGATAATGATCGCTGAATGTCTTATTCTGGTCTGGATCGAGCACTTCTAGAAGCGCCGATGCCGGATCGCCCGTGATATCTTGTGCAAGTTTGTCGATTTCATCGAGTAACACCACGGGATTAATCGTGTTCGCCTTTTTCATGGCTTGAACGATTTTGCCGGGCAGTGCACCAATGTATGTGCGACGATGGCCGCGGATTTCAGCCTCGTCTTTGACGCCGCCAAGCGACATTCCGACAAATTCCCGCCCCAAGCTTTGCGCAATAGCACGCGCTAAAGATGTTTTCCCGACGCCTGGTGGGCCGACTAAGCAAATAATGGGAGCCTTTTCCATGGTGCCAGAATATTTTTGCGCCGCAATGAATTCTAAAATGCGTTCTTTGGGTTTGAGTAACCCCGCGTGGCTGCTATTGAGTATTTTTTCAGCTTGTACGAGCGAAATAGAATCGCGGCTGGTTTTTTGCCAGGGGATACTGGTCAGCCAATCAACATAATTGCGGCTTACAACCGCTTCTGGTGAAAATGCCGGCATTTGTTCGAGTTTGTGAATTTCTTTATCACACTTTTCAAGTGCTTCGGTCGACATGCCCGATTTTTTTACGCGATCACGCAAATCGCCAATTTCTGATGATTGGTCGTCACGGCCGAGTTCTTTATTGATTGCCTTAATTTGTTCAGTTAAATAATATTCACGTTGATTTTTTTCTACTTGTTTTTGTACTTGCCCTTGAATGCGTTTTTCCGTTTCCAAAATATCAATTTCTTTTTGTATGAGAATGGCAATATCGAATAAGCGTTTTTTAAGCGATGTTTCTTCCAATATTTTTTGGCGATCATCGAAAGATAGATTCAAGTGAACGGCTATGGTATCGGCGATATAGTCGATTTCTTCGGTTGTTCGTGTGAAATTAATCAGTTCTTGTGGTGCGCGTTCATTAAGCTGAGCGTATTGTTGGTAAAGTACTTTAACGTGTCGCCAAATAGCTTCAAATTCTTTACTATGTTCGGTTTCCGTTGTTGATAAATCCTGAAATGTTGTCGCAAGGAAGCCCTCGAGTACATCTATTTTTTCGATGCGTGCTCGGCATATTCCTTCGGCTAAAATTTTCAGGGCGCGGTTGGGCATGCGCATTACCTGTAGAACGAGTGCTCGCGTACCAAGACGATACACATCGTCTTGCATTGGTTTTTCGGTATCCGGACTTTTTTGCGCGGTGACAAAAATTGCTTTGTCGTTGCGAAGGGCATATTCAACTGCCTCAATAGACGAGGGACGGCCGACGATAATCGGAATAATACTTTTGGGAAGAAGAACGACGTTCTTGAGAGGAAGTACGGGCAATAGGCGTTCTTCGTGAATAATAGGCTCTAAAACCGGTTGATGATTGTTTTTTTCAATAAGAGTTGTTTCTTCCATTAACTGGCTCATTATTTTTTAAATTTTAACGTGCAACTATAGGGTTCAGAATAGTTCGATAAACCCCTACGACTCAAAGTATAGCATAAAGCGGTATAATCGTAAAATATGGGTTAACTCATGAGGCTTTTCGGCAGCCCGGGATGAGCGAAAAGCGGCCAACAGCCGGCCAGGGAAGATCCCTTGGCCGGCTCATGTATTTTTGATCGGAAATTAGTGTGAGAAATATGCTTTTAGTTCGGCAACTTTGTTGGTGCGTTCCCACGTAAAATCTGGGTCATTGCGTCCGAAGTGCCCGTAGGAAGCGGTTTTTTGGTAAATAGGACGTTTCAGTTGTAAATAGGTGATAATTTCTGCAGGCTTGAGGGGGAAGATCGCGCGTATTGCTGTCTCAAGCGCTGCTTCTGACACTTTTGCGGTGCCAAAACAATCGATGTAAATGGATACCGGTTCGGCTATGCCTATTGAGTAAGCGATCTGTATTTCGCAACGGTCGGCAAGATCGGCAGCGACGATATTTTTGGCTATATGGCGTGCCATATAAGCCGCTGAGCGGTCAACCTTTGATGGATCTTTGCCTGAAAATGCTCCGCCACCGTGTCTGCCAATGCCGCCGTAGGTATCGACAATGATTTTGCGGCCGGTAAGTCCTGAATCGCCTTGCGGCCCGCCGGTGACAAAACTGCCGGTAGGATTAATAAAATAGCGGGTGTCCTCGCGTAGATAGCCTGCGCAAACTGGTTCGATAATCTCTTTTTTGAAAGCCTTTTCAATTTCTTCATGGCTTATGCTTGGATCATGCTGCGCCGAAACAACAACTGTCGCAATATGCTGCGGCACACCATTATGGTATTTGACGGAAACTTGTGCTTTGCCGTCTGGGCGCAGCCATGGCAGTAAACCCTGCGCAAAGACGGTGTCCAACCGTTGGGTGAGGCCATGCGCCAACATAATGGGGAGTGGCATAAGAGCCGGAGTGTCTTTGCAGGCGTAGCCATACATCATGCCTTGGTCGCCGGCACCTTGTTCGTGCTTTCCTGTTGCGTTAACGCCAAGGGCAATATCAGGCGATTGTTTGCTGATTGAAACAATAACCGGGCAGGTATTACAGTCGATGCCGAAAGCCGGGTTATTATAACCGATTTTTTTCAAAGTATTGCGTACAATACACTCGATATTGACATCGCCTTTGACGGTAATTTCCCCGGTAACTACGACGGGCCCTTTGGTGGCTACAACATTGCAAGCGACGCGAGCATTTGGATCGAGTGACAGACAGTAGTCGAGTACGCCGTCAGAAATGAGGTCGCAAACCTTGTCTGGATGTCCGTTGCGGACCGACTCAGAAGCAATACAACAATCTCGATCAATATTTTTTGGATGGTTTTTGCCGACGGATTCGACGGCGGGGCAGTGATCGCCAGCGATGCCATATAAGCCCTGGGCGAGGAGTATGGTAGTGAGTAACAAACGAATGGAGAAATTCATAAGCGGGAACCCTTTCTTTTGCGTTTGGGTGAAAAAACAGTGTCACGGTAAACTAAACCAATTTTAAGAAGAGTGCAATGGCTTTTTCTTGCAAAATTGGGAAAGCAGTTAAGCCCGAAAGGGATTTGCTGACGCTATTTTGGGGGCGCATTGCTTTATTTCGGGCGGATCAGGCCGTGGGTGTTTGCGAATAGATACCCGGCTCAATTTTTGAAAAAAATAAATAGTCTGATAAACTGAAGATATATGAAGTTTGTTTTTAACGTACCAGGAGATCTTTTCGTATGACGAACTCAGGAACCGTTGGGGGTTTTTTTATTGGGTTTCTCAAAAAGTGGTTTGGTGATTTTACCAAAGCTGAATTGAGGCGCTATGCTGTTTTGGGCGTCATTTTTGCGTTTATCATAGGTACGTATTGGACACTCCGTCCGCTTAAAGATTCTATTTTCGGGTCGATTGTTGGCGGCGAACATTTTTTGGCTATGGCAAAAATTGTTTCCATGTTCTTGCTCTTTCCGGTTGTTGCCATTTACAGCAAATTGTTACATAAATTTCCGCGCCACCACATGATTTATTTCATGATGACCGTCTATGCCGTGATGCTTGTGTTCTGGGGCATTATTTTTTCCCTGCCAGGCATTGGCTTGGTTAACACGGTAACAAGCCCATGGCGCATTTCAGGATGGCTTTGGTATACCTTTGTTGAAAGCTGGGGATCATTGGTTGTAGCTTTGTTTTGGGCCTTTGTTGCGGATATTTCCGATCACAAATCGGCTCGTTACGGGTTCCCATTGATTGTTTTGATTGGTCAATTAGGCGGCATTTTGGGGCCTAAGTATCTCATCCCACTTCCTCGATTCTTTGGTTTCACTTCAAGCGCGCCCCTTATTTCCTTTTTAGCTTTGTTTGCTATGGGTGTTGCATTGATGGTTGCTTGGTTCTTGAAGACGACGCCAAGAGAAGAATTGGTTGGTTTTTCTGGTGCGCACACACATAAGGCTGAAGAAGAAGATCCCGGTTTTTTTGAAGGTCTGAAGCTTCTGCTCTCTCACAAGTATTTGTTGTTTATGTTTGCGGTGCTTTCAATTTTTGAAATTATTTCGACCTTTATCGATTTTAACTTCAAAACGATGGCTATCAGAACCATTACCGACGAAATGGCTCGTTCGGCATATTTGGGAAATTTTGCTTCCTGGGTTAACTTGGTAACCTTCCTGTTCATCTTGTTTGGTATCAATAACATTCAGCGATGGGTTGGCGTACGTGTGGCGCTTGTTGTGACGCCATTGGTTATTGCCATCATTATGGTTATTTTCAATACCTACTATGTTATTGATGTCTTGTTCTGGCTTGGGTTAAGTGCTAAAGCCATTAACTACGCGTTAAACGGCCCAACATTCAAGCAACTTTACGTTCCTACGAGCCAGGATGTGAAGTATAAAGCGCAGGCGTGGATTGAAACATTTGGTTCGCGCGGAGCCAAAGCTTCGTCTTCAAGCTTGAACGCCTTCAGCAAGGTTTTGGGGTTGAATCTCTACCTGGCGCTGATCTTCTGGGCATCAATGGGCATGTTGGCTATCTGGGTAATTTTTGGCTTGTATTTGGGTAAGCAATATAACCAAGCGATTAAAGAAAATCGTGTGGTTTGTTAACTTAGATTGATAAAAAGTATGAAAAGAAAGGCCTTCTGAACCAAAAAAATTCGAAGGCCTTTTGTCGTTTTAAAAAAAGGGATTAGGAAAAAGCGTTCGGGTATACTGTGGTTTTTTCTTATAAAGGGATAAAACGATGCCGTCGCGACTGTTGGGTTCTTTTAAAGTTTTGTGGTCATTAGAAAAATACGAACGGACGAAGCTCTTATTTATATCGTCGGTCTTTATGTTGGTGATTACGGCCTATACGGTGTGCAAAGAGCTTAAAGATATTGTTTTTGTTGCAACGGTTGGTAGTGATTACGTTCCTCAGGCAAAAATGCTTTCACTTTTTTTATTGATTCCCGCGATTTTGTTTTATTCCTATCTGGTTAATAAGATTCGTCGCTACCAGTTACTTTGTTTTTATTCTATCCTTTACGGTTTGGTTGGACTGATTTTTGTCTATTTTATTGGACATCCTGAAATTGGCGTTGGCAATACAAACACCGGGCCGGGGCGGCTTTTGGGCTGGCTTTTTTATGTTTTCATTGAAGGTTACTCGCCATTTATTATTAGTGTTGCGTGGGCATTTGCCAACTCGGTTTTTAGTCCTAAAGAGGCCAAAGAGGGATACGGATTTTTGGTTGCGGGTTCTAAATTGGGTGGTGTGTTGAGTGCTGGGGCGGCGTGGTATTTATTGAGCCATGTTACGGTGCTTTCAGGTGTTACTAAGCAGCAACTTTTGCTCTTCTTGCCATCACTTATTTTAATGTTGGTACCGGTAGTAATTTTGCTTTTCATGCGGACGGTTTCTGGTCAGTATTTACACGGGTACCAAGCTGCTTACGAGTATCAAAAAAGCGTTGATAAAGGTGGTGAGCCGGGCCCTGGTATATTTACCGGCTTGTGGATGATCATTCGTCAACCATATGTGTTGGGCATTTTCGGCATGATCTTTCTTTTTGAAGTCATGAACGCCGTGTTGAGTTATTTGCGTATTGTTTATTCCATTGATGGTGCTGGTATAGAAACGTTTGGTAGCCGTTTATTTGCAATTGCATTTGGTTATCACACGATTGGATTGATTTTCGCGCTTTTTGGAACGACGGCATTACTGCGCTTATTGGGTGAGCGCCGCTGTTTGTTCTTGATTCCATTTTTGTTTGGGGCGATTTTGTCCGTGTTCTTGATTTTTCGTAATTTTGCATCGTTTATGTTTACTTTTATTGGTATTCGTGCAGCAAATTATGGGTTCTTTTATCCCGTACGAGAAAGTTTATATATCCCAACGGTTAAGTCGGTCAAATTCCAATCAAAAGCGTGGATTGATGCTTTTGGCACCAAAATGGCCAAGGGAACCGGTTCTGGATTTAACTATGTGGCCCGTATTGTGTTGAGATCTGGAGGGCTATCGCTCTTTAATGCCATACATGTAGCATTTTTTGGCCTAATTCTTGGTCTCTGGGCTGTTGTGGCATGGATGGTCGGTAAGCGCTATGTAGCCGCTATCGAAAATAATGAAGTTATTGGTGCTGCTTCGGTGCAGGCAGAGGCACAGTCATAGACTTTTTCTATAAAAAGCGTACACTAAAAGTAAGAAATAATACTGATGCTTACTTCCTATCCTGTAGGGTGGCTGTCGTGGTTGATAGCCCAAGGGAGTAATCGGTAAAACCCAAGAGGAATTTTTCGATGATAGATTTTCGCAATCTTATTAAATCTGGTACCCACTTTGGCCATCACACGGCCCGTTGGAATCCTAAAATGGCCCCGTATATTTGGGGTTTTCGTAGTAATATCCACTTGATCGATGTTTCAAAGACGGCGCATTATTTAGAACGCGCTGCGCAATTTTTGGAATCGATTGCCGCCGAGGGTAAACAAATTCTGTGGGTCGGAACTAAAAAGCCAGCCCAACAATCGGTGGGCGCCGTGGCTAAAGATCTTAACATGCCGTACGTTACGCATCGCTGGGTTGGTGGTACGATGACCAACTTTCCACAGGTTAAAAAGTCAGTAACTAAGTTATTGCATTTTGAAGACGTTGTTGCTCGTGCGAGCGATTCGTTTTACACCAAAAAAGAAATTTTAACATTTCAAAAGAAGCTTGATCGTCTACAAAAAAACGTTGGTGGTATTCGTAGTTTGGTTTGGCCTGTTGGCGCTCTTGTTGTTGTCGATGTAAAAAATGAGTCGACAGCGGTTAGTGAAGCTGCGGCAGCCGGGGTACCAGTGGTAGCGCTGGTTGATACCAATTGTGATCCTTCCATGATCGATTATGTTATTCCAGGCAATGACGACGCACCTCGTGCCATTGCTATTGTCATTGAATATTTGGGGCAAGCGGCCAAGCGCGGTGTGCAAAAAGCGGCAGAACTCAAGCGCGCTGGTAAGACGGCAGCAGCTGCAGCAGCCTCTGAGCCAAAAGCTGCTCGCGGTTCACAAGATATCACCTTTATGGCGGAAGAAGGCGAAGAGGCCGAAGAACAACACCGCGGTCACGCCAAAAAGGCCAAAGCCGCCTAAACGCAATAAGGAGAGATGTCAGAGTGGTCGAATGAGCACGATTGGAAATCGTGTACATCCCGAAAGGGGTGTCGAGGGTTCGAATCCCTCTCTCTCCACCAGTCTTCGCTTACGCCGGTAAAACTTCGAAGTAGTCCTAAGCTTCGCCTGGCTGCGCCCTTGAGGAAAGTTTTATCATAAAATTTTTAAATTTGTTTTTAACGTCTAAAAGAAGCCTGGTGCAAGCCAGGCTTCTTGTTGTTGCGCATTTGATTTTTGTAGCAGCCTTTTGCTTTTTTTAAAAAAGCGCGTAACGCTAACCTTAGGTTTTTAACCATTTAAGGAGTTTGTTATGCCTTGCCAAGGATCCGGCCATTCATCGTGCAGCAAGCCTATGTGCCAGAGCTGCGCTATGCCTATGTGCGAAGTAGCCCATTTCGGCACCAATAAAGACGGCAGCAAGAGTGATACGTATTGCTGTTATTGCTACACCAAGGGTGCTTTTACCGATCCAAGTCGAACCGTTGATCAGATGATTGATATGGTGGCCACAAAAATGGCCGAAATGAAAAAGATGCCTAAAGAAAGGGCCTACTCAATCGTTAAAAATATGATTCCTAATCTTAAGCGCTGGAAAAAATAATTTATTTTGAGTGTAGTGTTTTTGTGCCCGTCAAAAGCACCCCGTCTTTTCCGGCCCCTATATAAGGCCACTTTTGACGGGCGGTTTTTAGGGAAAGGAGTTGGTCGTGAATAAAGCGACAGGTTGGGTGCTTTATGCCATTTGGGTACTGGCGGTCTTGGGGGGAATATTTTTTGGCGGATTATCAAAGCCAACAACGCTGGAAAGTATAGCTCTGGTATTTTTCAGCGCGATTGTCTTGCTGGTAATATATGGGTTGGTCGTTGCAGCGAGTACGCGCATGGCCGCGCAGCTTGGTTTCCAGCCGTCACTTTTAGGCGCCCTCATATCACGTGAACGGGTGTCATTTTCAATATTTTGGGCTTTGGTGCTTGCTGTTGGCCTAGGGGTGGCGTTGGGTGCCATGTATTTGGTATTTTTTCTGTTGCCAAATTCTCCTTTGCCCAGTGAAACATCGCTTGGTATGATTTTTATTGCCGCGGTCGGTTTTGAAATGATACAACGCCTTTTTCTGCTAACATTCGTTGGTTGGCTCTTTTTTCGAAAAAGACTTACAAGCATTCGGATGTGGATAGCCATAATTATTACGGCGCTAATTTTAACGTTGTTGGCCATTCCGTTGATTTGGCCGTTAGATTTTCTTTCTGCGGTTGACCTTGTGATTTTAACGCTAACCAGCGTGGTTTTTGGTTGGCTTTACTGGAAGCGTGGGCTGGAAATGGCGATTATCGCGCATATTGTTTTTTTGCTTACAAAGCATCAAGCCATTTTGTGGATCTGGCAGCATTGAACCGGAATGAGCCAGCACAGCCTTAAGGGTACTTTTACCGATCCGAGTAGAACCGTTGATCAGATGATTGATATGGTGGCTACAAAAATGGCCGAAGCGAAAAAGATGCCTAAAGAAAGAGCCTATTTTTTTAGCGAGGGTTTCTTTCTTGGAAGTGCTTGGCGAATGTGCTGGTTACTGTACTATAATCTTTGAATTGAACATGGATTATAACTATGGGTAAAAAATGATTGCGTTAGCCGATTTTGAAAAAGTTGAAATTCGTGTTGGCAAAATAATTGATGTACAGCCATATCCAGAGGCGCGTAAGCCGTCTTATCGGTTGCAGATTGACTTGGGGACAGCGATTGGCGTAAAGAAATCGATTGCTCAATTGCCGACGCGGTATGCCACCGAACAATTGCTTGGCAGATTGGTATTATGTGTGGTGAATTTTCCGCCTCGCCAAATTGGAAAAGCCATTTCAGAAGTTTTGACGTTGGGTGTGCCCGATGCAGAGGGAAACGCGATTTTGGTTGTGCCAGAACGTGAAGTGGGACTTGGGGGCCGGCTATTTTAAAAAATTTTTGATTTAGTAGCTAACGGAAATGTAAATTGGGCATACGCGTGAATCGCGGTGCCAACCATAGAAAAATCGACCATTTTTTGATATAATCTATGGTATAGAACGTAGGGGGTTGTATGCCAATGTGGTTTTTTCTTAAAGGCTTTCTTATAGGCTTTGCCGTTTCGATTCCAGTGGGTCCGATTGCTCTTTTGTGTATTCGTCGAACGTTAGCGCAAGGACGTTTATCAGGGATGATTTCCGGGTTAGGCGCATCGACCGCCGATGGCGTTTATAGCACGATTGCCGCTTTGGGGTTAACTTTTGTGAGTGATTTTGTTGTTGAGCATCAGCTTTGGTTTCGCTTGATTGGCGGTATTTTCTTGTGTTATTTGGGGTTTAAAACATTTATTACGTCGCCGCCGGGCAACGTGCGCCCGGAAAAGAGGGGGAGCCTTTTGGGCGATTACGTCTCCATGTTCTTTCTGACGTTGACTAATCCGATGACCGTTTTTGCCTTTGCGACCGTCTTTGCCATTGTTGGCGTTGACGTTGCCATGCATAGTAATGTGTCGGCTGCTATTCTTGTATTGGGCGTAGTGAGTGGCTCGGCGACCTGGTGGACGACGCTGACGGGGTTTGTCAGCATGTTCCGCACAAGATGTACGCCGCCCGTGTTGCAAACCATTAACCGTATATCTGGTGTTGGATTAGCGGTATGCGGCATCGCCGTTTTGGCCAGTGCTGCCGCGTGGTAACCGCGGACGTAAAGTTGTCAGCGTTGCGCTTATACGCTATAATAAAACGGTCTTGAAATCAGTGTTCGGTGACGTGAAAAAATAAAAATTGGGAAGGTGCGATAGGCATATCGGCATTAATCCGTCAGGTTCGAAAGAAAGCAGCGGGATGTTGAATGTGCGGTGTCGCACGTTCCCTTATTTTCGTGTGGTTTTTCGCGTTAAATCAGAAAGAATATGCCATGGCAATTGATGCTCAGCTCCAGATACATTTGGCTCGCAAGTGGCGTTCAGCACAGTTTGAGCGTATCGTTGGGCAAGATTTAGCTGTTCGCATTTTAAAAAACTCTCTTTTTACCAATAAATTATTTCCCGTTTATTTATTTGCTGGCCAGCATGGATGCGGTAAAACAACAACGGCGCGTGTCTTTGCGGCTGCGCTTAATTGTGCGTTGTTGCCCGATTTTCAAAAAGATCCCAAAGCGCGTGTGGTTCCGTGTCTGCAATGCCCATCTTGTCAGGCGATGGCGGCGGGTAAACACCCAGATTTTATTGAGATTGACGCTGCGTCGCATACCGGTGTTGATAACGTTCGTCAGATTGTTGAGGCGGCCTCGCTTTTACCGCTCAATGGCCGTAAAAAAGTGTATCTCATTGATGAAGCTCACATGCTGAGCAAAGCAGCTTTTAATGCATTTTTGAAGATTTTGGAAGAACCACCTGCAAGTGTGCTTTTTATTTTGGCAACGACTGATGAACATAAAATTATTGAAACCGTTAAATCGCGCTGTTTCCAATTGTTTTTTAATGCTGTTAATGCTCAAACGTTGCATGATCATTTAATGCACGTATGCCAAGCTGAAGCCATACCATGCCAATCAGAAGGGCTACAGCTGATCGTCAGGGAGACGGGTGGATCGGTGCGTGATGCGCTCAACGTCCTTGAACAAGTGTATTTGAGTGCCAAAAGCGTCAACTACCAAGATGTTGTTACGGTTCTTGGTTATGCCCCATCTGAAGTTTTGGTTGGTTTGTTCGAACGGGTGGTGACGGCGCAAGATGCTGCCACTGTTTTGCATTACGTTTATGAAGAAAAAATAACGTCCTATAATGCTGATTATATCTGGCAACAGTGGATTCGCCTGGTGCACAGCGCGATTTCAATTTCATATGGCTTAGATCGGAA
>JAKANL010000013.1 GCA_021823685.1 bacterium
TGAATTTCCTGAGGCATCACGTATTGCCAAAGGACGCGCCGTCGTTAACATATTGCCGCTTGGGGCTGATGAACGCGTAGTAAAATTGCTGTGTACCAAAGATTTAGAAAATAAATTTATTGTTATGTTAACGCGTCGTGGAACGATTAAACGAACCGAAGCTAATGCTTTTGCCAAAATTCGTGCCACCGGTATTCGTGCGATTACGTTAGTCGAACAAGACGAGCTGGTATTTTGTGATATGAGTTCGGGTAACGACGAAATTATTATAGCCACGGCACAAGGGCAGGGTATTCACTTCAAAGAGACCGAGGTCCGCGCCATGGGCCGGCAGGCCGCAGGTGTCATCGGAATTCGATTACGCCCGGACGATTATGTTGTAGGCATGGAAGTTTTGAGTGCCGATCAAGACGTTTTATTTGCGACACAACGCGGTTACGGTAAGCGCGTGAGAGTTAATGATTTTCGCGTTTCGCATCGCGGTGGCGTTGGCGTACGAACGATTCCGGCCGATACGCGCAATGGTCGCGTGGTCGGGTTGGTTTCTGTCAGCGATCAATCGCATATTCTTCTGGTCGATTCATTAGGCAAAATTATTCGTTTGTCTCCAACGGAAGTGCGTACGATGGGCCGTCAAGCGCGTGGAGTTCGCCTTATTCGCCTTGAAGAGGGCCAAATTCTTACTTCGTTAGTGGCATTTGAAGGGCAAGAAGAGGAAGCAACAGAGAAAGAAGCAGCTGAGAAAAAAGAGTAAACCCCTAACATGAGGGCGGGTTGATGGATAGCGCAACACGGGCGTTGCTTCACCTTTCGTTGATTGATGGCGTTGGACCAGCGGCTATTAAGCATATTGTTGAGGCTTGCCAGAAAAGCGGGCTTGCGCTTGATACGCTTTACGAAATGGGTGTTTCGTCGGTACGTTCTTTGGGTTTTTCTGATCGCATTGCGCAGGCGGTTAGTGATGGGCTTAAAGATCAAAGACTTCTTGATCGTGAGTGTTTGCTCATCGAAAAACACGGTGTACAGATTGCTATTTTTGGGCACGAGGGTTATCCGGCGCAGTTAGTGCATATTCCTGTGCCGCCACCCGTGCTTTATTACCGTGGCGATTTAACCAACCAACAATGTTTGGCCATTGTTGGTTCGCGGCGTGGGACTGCGTATGCACGAACGTTTATTGACCGTATAATGCCTGATTTTAAGGCGCTTAATTGGCATATCGTGAGCGGAGGGGCGGTCGGCGTTGATACCATGGCGCATCAATCTGCATTGGCGCACGATGTTACCACGACAGCTGTGCTTGGGTCCGGGCTTTTAAACCCGTATCCGGCACATAATACGGCGCTTTTTGATAGCATCGTGGCAGCGGGGGGTGCCATTGTGAGTCCTTTTGCGCTTGAAGTACTTCCTAATAAAGCGACATTCCCGGCACGTAATCGTATTATTGCCGGGTTATCAGCTGGGGTTGTGGTTGTTCAAGCAGCCGAGCGAAGCGGGGCCCATATCACCGCATATCATGCTCTTGAGCAGGGACGCGAAGTATTTGCCGTGCCTGGGCCATTTAATGATCCATTAAGTGCTGGGTGCCACCGATTAGCGCAACAGGGCGCCAAACTCATATGCAATGCGCAGGATATTTTGGCCGAGTTTGGGCAGCAGGGGCCGGTTCAGTTGACGATAGCTCAAGCACCCAAAACGAGCGGGCAGAGAACCATGTTAACCGGCTTAGACAGCTTGTCTGAGCGCGTGCTTGAAGCTTGTAAAGAACCACGGGCCATTGACGAATTAGCGCAGGAGCTTGCGGTTGATCAACAACCATTATGTGCGTGTTTATTTGATCTACAGATGCGTGGACTTGCTGAACAAAATTTCGCCGGGCTGGTACAACGAACAGCGAGCGCATTTCGTAATTAGTGCGTTATTCTGATAGACTTTTTACCTAAAAATTAATACAATAAAAGCATAGTTATCTTGATATAACCGAGAAATATACGTCTCAACGTTAAGGATGATGTGTTATGCCAGTACCAAAAAGAAAACGGTCGCGAGCTCGTAGAGATTCGCGTTTTGCCAACAAGGGTATCAAAGTATTAACGATGGCCACCTGCGGTAATTGCAAGTCTGCCTCGTTACCTCATGCCGTTTGTAAGACATGCGGCCATTATAAAGGCGTTAAAGTGCTTTTGACCAAGACGGAACGCGGTATGAAGCGCGATGAAATTCGTAAAGCAAAAGAATTGAAGAAAAAGGGTGCGCAAGCCTAACAAGGGCGGCGGGAGTATTAGGCAATGATGTTACAAGCCGAGTTGCACAAGCTGGGGGAATGGGTAAAGAATCACTCATCCAAGGAAAATATGGTGACGGCAGTCGCTGTTGTGGTCTTTTTGGGCGCGTGGGGTTCTTATCATGGATACCGTTGGTTGCGCGAACGCTCTTCAATGAATGCCCAGGTGGCATTTTCTGATTCGCTGGATGCATATCAGCGTGCGCTTTCACTGCAGTTTTCAAAAGAAAGTAAAGCGTCTGATCGCCATGAATTGTGGGAGCAAGCCGAGGTTGATTTTGCGCATGCCTATGACAAAAACAGCGGATCAGCATATGCGCCTTACATGAAAGCTTTTTCAGCGCAGGTTGCTATGGCGCAACAAAACCGTGTCGAAGCATTAAAAAATATGCGCCAATCAATAGCTGCCATGGGTAGAAGTAATGTCTATCGCGGCATGTATCAAGTTTCGCTTGCTCTGATGCTTTTAGATGGTTCGGAATCTGAAAAGGATGAGGGGCTCAAGTTGCTTGAGCTATTAGCTACTGACGCTGCTAATAGCTATCAGGATATGGCTCTTTATTACCTAGGATTGTGGTACCAGGTTCAGGGGCAGTCCGATAAAGCAGAAGCGTATTTCAATCAGGTAAAAGAACTCGATGCAAAACAATCAGGTGATTCAACACGCGCGGATGCGCGTTCGCCGTGGGCATCCTTAATAGCATAGGAATATATGAACGTTCGTGTACGCTTTGCGCCATCACCTACGGGGCATCTACATGTGGGTAGCATGCGTGTGGCGCTCTTTAATTGGCTTTTTGCGCGTCACCACGGCGGCACGTTTTTGTTACGCGTAGAAGATACCGATCAGGCACGTTCAACGCAAGAATATACTGATTCGATTTTAAAAGCCCTCGAGTGGGTTGGCATGACGAGTGATGAACCAGTGGTCTTGCAAACCAATAATATTGCGCGCCATCATGCGTTGATTGACCAGTTGCTGCGCGAGGGTAAAGCGTATAAATGTTATTGCTCGCCAGAAGATATTGAGAGGCGGTTGCTTGCTGGGCAATTCGGCAAAAAATATGATAAGTATTGTCGGACGTGCGCCGAGCAGTCACCTGATAAACCGTACGTCGTGCGCTTTAAAATTCCTGAAACAAGTTTTAGAATAACGTTTCATGATTTGGTGTTGGGTGATATTACGATTGACTCCGATCAGTTAGACGATTTTATTATCGCTCGTTCAGATGGTATGCCCATTTACAATTTTGTTGTTGTGGCTGACGATATTGCCATGAACGTTACCCATGTTATTCGTGGTCAGGACCACATTAGTAATACGCCAAAACAGCTTTTGCTTTATCAGGCGCTTGGTCACGCGGTGCCGGCATTTGCCCACTTGCCCATGATTCTAGGCAAATCAGGGAAATTGCTCAGTAAGCGCGACGCGGCTACAGCGGTTTTTGATTATAAAGACATGGGTGTGTTACCTGAGGCACTTTTAAATTATTTGGCACGGCTCAGCTGGGCGCACGGAAATCAAGAAATTTTTACCGTGCAAGAACTTATTGCGGATTTTTCACTTGAACACGTTGGCAAAAGCAGTGCCATTTTCGACGTCGAAAAATTGTGGTGGATCAATGGCGAACATATCAAGCGAAGTACCCCGCAATACCTGCATGAAGTGATCGTGCGCGATATTGATCCGACCCTTGATACAACGTTGAGCAGCTGCTCAAAAGAACAAATACTCCAAACCGTTGCGCTTTATCAGCCACGCGCTCACACATTGGTTATGTTGCGCGATGAGCTTTATACGCTTTTGCGTCAGCCTGTTTATGACTCCATGGTCTTACAGACTATTACGCCTGATGTTATGGAGTGTCTGAAGGAGATCGTTAAACGATTATCTGCGCTTGAATGGTCTGCCCAGGTCCTTGAGGCGGCAATAAAGCAGGCAACAAAAGATTATCATTTATCGTTAGGGCCGGTGGCGCACGCATTGCGCATAGCAATTACCGGCAAGCCGGCAGGAGCTGGCGTTTTTGCCATGCTCGTGATTCTTGGGCAACAGGAGAGCATAAGGCGCATAGGTCAATTATTTTAGGTAGTGCGTAACTTTTTACGGTGCATACATGCCAGATAAATGTGGCTTGCTTTTTCCAGGCTATGGTGCCCAACACGTTGGCATGGGTAAAGATTTTTATGACGACTATCGCGTGGTACAGGAGCTTTTTGAAGAGGCTGGCAATTGCACCGGCACCAACTTTGTCAAATTGTGTTTTGCCTCGTCAGAAAAAGAACTTGCCAAGCCGCATAACGCGTACTTGGCGCTTTTCGTTGTTCAGGCCTCACTTTTTGCTGTGATGCGTGAACACGGGTTTGAGCCATCACTTATGGCTGGGTGGGGAGTAGGTTACATCTCGGCGCACTATGCGGCCGGCGTTCTGAGCTTTCCTGATGGTCTTTATATGCTTGGAAAGTACGTTACTTTTTTTACCCAGATGAAACAAGAACGTGATGTCGTTATTGTGCGTCTGATTGGCATTGATCGCCGCACGCTGGAAGAACTTATTGTGTGCCACGCGTTACAGTCGCAGGTTAAACTTGCCATTGTTTACCGTCCAACAGATTGTGTGGTGGTGGGAAGCCGTTTGGCTATGGAGCATTTAAAACGTACATGCTTACCGTACGCGGCCGTTGTTCGTGATGTCGCATTTAGTTATGGGTTGCACTCCTTATGTGTTGATGAATTTGTGGCACGGGTGCGGACGTATCTTGAAAAAATTGATTGTCGTGTTATTCGTTTTCCTATTATTAATCAAGAAGGGATGTTGTTTAATGCCGGTGATCGGATGGACAAAGAGGCTATTTTGCGATTTTTTTATTATCCCATTGACGTTGTGAGTGTCGTTAAGCAGTTGCGATCATGTTCGCGACTAGTCCATGTAGGGATGGGGGCTGTGACGCATGAAATAATTATGCATCATCTGCCGGAATTGACGTTTGATGATTTTTATCAGAAAAAAGACGTAAGAAAGATATGCAATGAGTATTGATATTGAACAAGAAATTGTGGGGGCCGTTGCGCATGTGCTCAAAAAACCAGCGCATGAAATTGAGCCACATGTTTCATTTCAACAATTGGGCGCCGATGAACTTGATATGTTTGAGCTCATAATCAGGTTTGAAGATACGTTTATGCTCGAAATTACCGATGAAGATGCCACAACGCTTACCTGTGTTAACAACGTCATTGAGTATGTTACACGATGTCGTAATAACACGAATACTGCTGCGTTGTGAAATATACGTGTGCCCAGCGTGGTCAAATAAAAAAGAACCGGGTGAAATCCCGGTTCTTTTACTTTTTGGAGTATTTAAAACTTAGAAGTGGAAGCCACCCTTAAGATAGACGCCCCATAGGCTGAGAGCCGTGTTCTTTCTGCCCCATTCAGCTTGACCGATTATGCCGAAGTACGGCTTGCAATGTACTTCTTCCCAATTGTAACCTATTGAGCCGAATAACATGTTGCTTGTGTAGTTAGGATGTGCTGCGCGGCAGTAGTCAACATCTGAGCAGCATGAGCCGGAGTTGCAGTTGCCAAAGTTAAAGGCTGCAGTTTGGAGGGTGTCACCATCAAGCGACGTGATTACCGTGCCCGTTGAGCGGACATCGGAATCAACCTTGCTGTAGTAGCCGCCATCGAGGTCAGCACCTAGAACGACGTCTTGATCGCCCTTGATTGCATAATAATAAGTACTGCAGGTACCGCAGGAACCACAGGAGCCTGTGTTGCATGAGCCACACGAATTATTGCAACACGAACCGCAGCTTGAGCCACAGGAGCCTGAGCAGCAGCATGGGCAAAGCTTCTCGCAGCTACGTCCATAGAAATTATATCCCGCTGCGAACGTGAAATTCTTATGTTTATACTGTACTAAAGCAGTAATTTCGCCTTCAACCGAAGCTTTCGATTTTACTTGCATTTTGAGCAAGTTCGCGGCACGTTGTAAACCTTCGTATTGAATGGTGTTGTCACTGTTAATCGAATATTTCTTGAGTAAGAGATATTGGTTGAAGTCGCCGCAGCTGCCTGTGCCAGAACGTAATCCCATTAAGCGGGTTGTTTTACCGCTGAACACGCCATACGCACGGCCGTCTAAGTAAACGTCAATGCGGCGGTTGTCGTCTCGATCCCATATCATATATTGACCGCGCAATACGCCGCCAACCTTCCATGCGTGTTGTGATCCAACGTTTGCATCAAAGACATAGAGTGGGCAGCAGTTATTCGAGCATGGCCTGTTCCACACAGGGAAAGCTACGTCTAATGCGATGCCCATGTTGCCACGTTCACGCCGTAAGAAATCCCATCCAAGAGTCAGGCGAATGCCGCCTAAGCCCGTCACGTTACGCGTGCAGCATGCAATCTTGCCAGCGTTCAGGCATGGTGCATCACCGAATGGAATGTCACCTTTCAGGGCGCCTTCGAGGGCTGTGTTATTTCGCAAACACAAAGGAATTTCAAGAGCTGCTTGGGTATCGCTTACAAAATAGCCACAGTCACCAGGCGCTCTGCAGTAGGTATTGCCGCCAGCTGATACAGGGCGTGATGCTTGTAATCCTGCGTTCCAGCGTGAATTAATAACCGGTACACGCAACTCAGTGTAGAGACCTTTTACAAATTCATCCCATGCTAAGTACAGATCGAAATCTGCGACGAAATCTTGGTATTCAGGATACAAACAGGCACAGCCGGTGAAGGTTGTTGACAAGCCGAGGTCTGAAGCACGGATATTTACACCCGTGGTATTATTAGCACCTACTTGCAGCGTCCCATCCCTCGTTAAAAAATATGAAGAAAGCTTTGAGCGGTCGAAATTTTGCCGTACACCAAGTGCGATATTGAAATCACCGTAGACTTCATCGCGATCAAATTGGTGACGTTTATCTGAAGTTAATGACATGACGAGGTATTCATGTGAGCCTTGGTCGCGTTGCGAGAAATATGTTTTACCATAGGTGCAGAAATTGCAATCGCTGCAACGGCTTGCGCATGAACTGCAGCAGTCGGTGCCGCATGAACCACAATTATTATTGTAGCAACCATGTACAGCGGATGCCGTCAAAAATAGCATAAGCCATACCCTTAAGAATATTTTGAACACTAATTTCATGGAACTAAACTCCTTTTGCGATTTTGTGATCATAGAAGGGGAAATGATTTACATACAACACCGGTCTGGGAATGCCTATCGTTTATTTTTGACTCCTTTCTTTTGGCCTTTTATACGCAATCTAGATTACCATGACCGTAGTACATTGCATTGACTAAGTCAATGGATTGAACAATCCAATTATGGCAATTCGCTTCTGAATTCGTGACGATCGATAAGAAATATTAAACGAAAAGGACCGGGATTCTTCCCGGTCCTTTTTGGTACTAGTTTTATCCTGCCGATGGATCAGCTTAGAAGCAGATGCCACCTTTAAGATAGATGCCCCACAGACTGAGAGCGGTGTTCTTGTTGCCCCATTCAACTTGACCAATTACGCCAAGGTAAGGCTTCCAATCAACATCTTCCCAGTTGTAGCCAATGTTGCCGAAGAGCATGTTGCTGATGTAGTTAGGATGTGCTGCACGGCAGTAGTCGATATCTGAGCAGCATGAGCCGGAGTTGCAGTTACCAAAGTTGAAGGCTGCTGCTTGGAGTGTGTCGCCATCTGTTGCTGTGACTACGGTGCCCGTTGAGCGGACATCGGAATCTGTCTTGCTGTAGTAGCCGCTATTGTCACCATGGACGTTTTGATCGCCCTTGATTACATAATAGTAGGTGCCGGAGCACGAACCACAGCTTGAACCACACGAGCTACCGCAGCTTGTGCCACAGCATGAGCCGCATGAACTGCCGCAGCATGAACCACACGAGCTACCGCAGCATGAACCGCAGGAGCTTGAGCAGCAGCATGGGCAGAGTTTTTCACAGCTACGTCCGTAGAAGTTGTAGCCTAAGGCGCCAACAAAGCCGTTATGTTTGTACTGCAGCAATGCGGTGATTTCGCCTTCAACCGAAGACTTCGATTTTACTTGCATCTTGAGCAAGTTGGCAGCGCGTTCTAAGCTTACATATTCGATGGTGTTATCGCTGTTAATCGAATATTTCTTGAGTAAGAGATATTGGTTGAAGTCGCCGCATCCGCAACCGCAGCTGCCGGAGCCCGATTTCAAGCCCATTAAGCGGGTTGTTTTGCCGCTGAATACGCCATACGCACGGCCGTCTAAGTAGAGATCTAAGCGACGGTTTTCGTCACGATCCCACAGCATGTATTGACCGCGTAATACGCCGCCAACTTTCCATGCATGTTGTGATCCAACGTTTGCATCAAAGACATAGAGTGGGCAGCAGTTGTTCGAGCATGGTCGGTTCCAGGCAGGGAAAGCTACGTCTAATGCGATGCCCATGTTGCCGCGTTCACGACGTAAGAAATCCCATCCAAGCGTCAAACGAATGCCGCCTAAGCCCGTTACTTTGCGTGTGCAGCAGTCAATTTTGCCAGCGTTCATGCAAGGTGCGTCGCCAAATGCCGTGTCACCTTTCAAGGCGTTTTTAAGAGCACAGTTGCCTGTTAAGCATGAAGGAATGTCGACAAATTCATCTGTTGAGCTTACAAAGTAGCTGCAATCATCGTCGGTTCTGCAATATCTGCTACCGCCAGCTGATGTTGGGCATGGTGCATTTAACCCTGCGTTCCAACGTGAGTGAACGAGCGGTATGCGTAATTCAGTGTAGAGACCTTTTACGAATTCATCCCATGCCAAGTACAGATCGAAATCTGCTACGAAATCTTGGTATTTAGGACAGAGGCTCGCGCAACCCGTGAAGGTTGTTGACAAGCCGAGGTCTGAAGCACGAATGTTTACGCCGCTGGTGTTATTAGCACCAACTTGTAAGTTTCCGCATTTCGTGAAGAAGTATGAAGATAATTTGCCGCGGTTGAAGTTTTGTCTCCAACCAAGGGTGATATCAAAGTCGCCATAGAATTCTTCGCGATCGAATTGATGACGTTTGTCTGAAGTCAACGACATTACCAAGTATTCGTGTGAACCTTGGTCACGTTGCGAGAAATATGTTTTGCCGTACGTGCAGTAATTGCAGGAATTGCAACTTGAGCTGCAGCAGCTTGAACATGAGTTGCAGCAATCCGAGCTGCAACACGAGCTACAGCTTGAGCCGCAGCCGCAGCTGCCGCAACCATTATTGCAGCAACCGTATACAGCTGATGCCGTCAAGAACATCACCAGCCATACTTTAAAGAAACCTTTGAGCATTGATTTCATAGAATTAACTCCTTTTGCGATCTTTCATGTAGTCACAAATTGGTAAATCATTTACACACAACACCAATGTGTGGATGTTATTTGTTTGTTTTCTTTGCTTGTCTGGTCGCCTCCTTTCGTTTGTGCTTTCAGTGGTTACTCTTACCTTACACTTGTTGCATGCATGTTTTTGTTTTGAGCTAGACTAACAAAACGGTAGTACATTCTGTACGTCACGTCAACTCGTAGCCGCATGCTGTGCAACATTAAACTAGGTCCATTATATGCATGATAAAAAAAAGTTGTAAAGAGTTGGCCATTGATTTTTATTCTCTGGTACAATGTTTGGCTATCGTTCATGTTTAAAAATCTCGATTGTTACGATGTTTTTGGGGTGTCGATTAACGCGACGCGTGTTTGGCAACGGCTCATCAAAAATGTTGGCGAGTACTTGTATGCATAACCGAACAAGTGGTCGACTTTGCGTAAATTTTTACGCTATGCTGACGTGAGTAACATACGTAAGTAGAGAGGAGATGTACTATGCGTTTGCTTAAAAATATACGCCTTTTTTTGTATCACTACCGTCTATTTTTTACGAGTACCAGCTTGTGCGCTTTGTCTTTTTTTGCGTGCTATTCATTATATGTTTTGCGCGGTGATGAGCCGTCGCTCTGGTTTATCGATAGCGCGCGCGTGATTTTATGGCCTTCATGGCTACGAGCCACCTTTGCGTTGGCGCTTGTGCGCCTGGCTGGATTGGGCGCGGTGATTATTCCGTTTATCCTGTTGCATGCTGGCGTGGTGACTGCGTTGCGGCGCTGGAAGCGTGAATGGGACCGTGCGTTGGCATTGGGCGGTTGTTTAATCGGCACAAGTATGTTAGCAGCTCTTTCTTCGGGCGTATGGTGGGCGCAGATGCTGGTTGGCGGCGGTTGGTTGGGTAGATTTTTCGTACATCATATGCCCATTGATAGCCGTTGGGCTCTTTTGATGGGTGTTATTGGGTTGTTATGCGCGAGCTTACTTATTGTTACACGGCTATCGTTTGTGACCATCGTTGCACGTGTTGGCCATCTCCTCATGGCCATGATCGGCCATCGCGAACGTTTGTCGGCCAGTGTTCAGCGGGCCCTTTCTGTTGTGCATGTAGCGTGGCAATCGGTGGCCAGTGGTTTTTCGTGGATAGTGGGGCTTATAACCGGGCGCACCGTAAGCAATGATCCCGAACTTATGCTCGATCCGGAACATGCGCAACAGCTTCCAACGCTGGCAGCGCTTGTTGAAGATGCTGTTTGGCACACAGACCCTTCGATTATGACCGACCAACCCGCACCTCAGGATACCAGCGAACAGCTTTCGCCCGTGTGCCTGGAGCATGAGCATCAAGACATTGCAGCGTACACATTGCCCCATCTTGAGTTACGCGGTGAAGATGCCGTTATGCACACGGTTGATCGGGCATTTTTGCACGATCAAGCACGTATTTTGGAGCAAAAATTGGCATCTTTTGATATTGCCGGTAGCGTAACCGATATTAAGGTCGGCCCCATTGTTGTTTGTTTTGAATATGCGCCGACGATTGATACAAAATTGAGTCGTATTATTGCCTTAGAGCATGACCTGGCTCTCGCGTTGCAAGCTGAATCATTGCGTATTTTGGCGCCGATACCGGGAATGTCAGTGGTCGGATTTGAAATTCCGCACAAACAACGTGCATCGGTCCCTTTGGCGCGTCTTTTAACCGACGATGCATATCGCCGCGGATCATATGCGCTTCCGCTTGTATTGGGTGTTGATACGGTTGGCAAAAGTGTTATTGCCGATTTGGCGCGTATGCCACACCTTTTGATGGCTGGTGCAACAGGTTCGGGAAAATCCGTTGCCCTTAACTCATTATTAATATCGCTTTTGTGTTCCAAAGATCCCGATGAGCTTAAATTAATTCTCATTGATCCCAAAAGAATTGAATTGCCCGCCTACGCCGATATCGCACATTTGCTCTTTCCTGTGATAACCGAGGCTCTCGGTGTTGTGCGAGCGCTCCAATGGGTTGTGCGTACGATGGAAGAACGATATACCTGGTTGGCGCATAAAGGGGTCCGATCCATTGCTGATTATCATGAACAATTCGGCACACAGGCGCGTCGCGATTTGCCGTACATTGTGGTCGTTATCGATGAACTTGCCGATTTAATGATGACAAATGGGCAAGCTATCGAGCGATTGCTCGTTCGTATTGCTCAAATGGCGCGTGCTGCTGGAATTCATTTAATTGTGGCGACGCAGCGGCCGTCCGTTGATGTTATTACTGGATTAATTAAAGTAAATTTTCCAAGTCGTATCGCATTTCGCGTGACCTCAAAAGTAGATTCGCGTATAATATTAGATGTCGCTGGGGCGGAGCAATTGCTCGGGCGCGGCGATATGCTTTTTTCCAATGCTGAGTCAATTCATGTGCGGCGAATTCATGGTGCATATGTTGCCGACCGCGATATTGCGCACGTGAGCGCGCAGATTCGAGCGCAGCGATCTGGACAGCACCTTGATTTGAGTGCCGCAGCGGTTGCCGATGTCGGTGCGGATCTTGGGTTAGGTTCTGACGAAGCGTTATACCAAGAAGTTTTAGCTTTTTTAAAAGAAGTTGATGAGGTTTCAATTTCTCTTTTGCAGCGTAAGTTTAAAATAGGATTTAATCGGTCGGCACGTCTTATTGAATTGCTTGAACAGCAGGGCAGGGTGATTACCATGCAGGGAGAAAAAACACGGAAAGTTGTAAGATTGGAATAAACAAAAGATGTTCCTTGACAAGTGAGCAAAAAAAGGCGAAGTTTGATTGCGTGTGTGAGAGCGATATCGAGGGTTTGATGCGATTATGGAGAAGGCGATGGTGTTTGATAAACAGTTTGTGATTTCTGCGGTTTTGGATGCCCAGATTCCTTACGACACGTTCCCTCCCCAATTGCGCGTTTCAATTGACACACGAACGTTAGAAGTTGGCGATGTTTTTGTTGCGTTTGTTGGTGCGCATGTTGATGGACATGATTACGTTGCCCTGGCGATCAAGCGCGGTGCAGCCGGTCTGATCATCAACCAAAAAAACTCAAGCGTTTTGAACACGATCGATCAAAAAATATTGAAAAAATTATTGGTTGTTCTCGTCCCAGACACCTTTGTTGCATTGTGCCAATTAGCCGCCGCATGGCGTTCGCGATTTACCTGTCCCGTCGTTGCGATAACGGGTTCAGTCGGTAAAACGACAACGCGTACGATGGTTTCATCTATTTTGCAATTAACTGGGCGGCCCTTTGTAAGCACGCAGGGGAATTTAAATAGTCTTATTGGTTTGCCGATAAGCATTTTACGTATGCGTTCGCATCATACCGTGGCCGTTTTCGAAGTAGGAATTTCAAAGCGTGGTGATATGGCCCGAGCTGTGGAAATATTGCGACCAACTATGGCAGTAATAACCGTTGTGGGGCATAGCCACATGGAAGGGCTTGGTTCACTCAATGATATCGCCATCGAAAAGCGTGAAATTTTTAAATTCTTCAAGCCTGAAAGTATCGGTATCGTTAATGGCGATCAACCCGTATTGGCAAACGTAGGTTATACGCATCCAGTCGTTAAATTTGGTTCAAAAACGATCAACCAAATTCAAGCGCGCAAAATTCGCGTACATGATGATTGCGTTGATTTTACGATTAAAATTTATAAAGAAAAATATGCGCTTGCCATGACCAATGCGCATGAGGGTACTATTTTTAACGCGCTTGCTGCCGCTGGTGTTGCACACCAGTTAGGTATCGACAGCGCGACCATTGTTAAGGGCTTGAGCGAGGCCGCTACGGTTGATGGAAGATTCCAGCGGCTTGCGCTCACCGTTGGCAAGGGAATTCTTATCAATGATTGTTATAATGCAAGTCCTGAAAGCTTGAAAGCCGCGCTTGTTGCAATGGAACATGTTAAAACTGATGCGCATAAAATAGCTATTATTGGCGATATGCTTGAGCTAGGCGTTGATAGCCCCTATTGGCATAAACAAATCGGACGTTTTTTACGAAAGGCGCCGTCGATCAGTGAAATTATTTTAGTCGGCACACTCGTTAAGTGGGCGCGTACCGTGATGCCTCCCGGAATCAAAGTACATCAGGTGGCAACTGCCCATGAAGCCGTTGACGTTTTCAAAAAATGTGCCACCGATCGTGAACTTCTTGTTCTAGTCAAAGGATCGCACGGCGTGCATTTGGATATTGTGGTTGACGCTTGTACGCAAAAAACCGTAGCAGCCGCGTTGCAAGAACCAGTTGCCGCCGCCGAACCGATTTCTTTTGCTGCTGCTAAACGTGACCATGATGAAACGTTATTATCAGCCGGCAGTACGCGTCGCCGCGTGCGAACAACATAATTAATCATGACTCAATTGCCATATCATAAATCGGTCTTGGTTTCCGAAGTGCTTCATTATTTAGATCCGCAGCCGGGCGGGGTGTATGTTGATGCGACGTTTGGTGGGGGCGGGCACACCCGTGCAATTCTTGAACACGAACCGCGGTGTCGCGTTATTGGGCTTGATTGGGACCGCATTGCCATCGAGACACACGAAGAGGCATTTAAGCAAAAATATGGGGATCGGTTAAAGCTCATTTGGGGTAATTTTGCCCAGTTGGAGCTTCTCTTGAAAAAAAATGGGGTACGTGCTGTTGATGGCGCGCTTGCCGATTTTGGTACCTCACAAGATCAAATCAAGCAGCGTGCGGGATTTTCTTTTGCCATCGATAGTCCATTAGATATGCGCATGTCACCGGCGCACCAAAAAATGACGGCTGAATATATCGTAAATCGTTTTTCAGAAAAGCAGCTGCGCGAACTTTTTTGGGAGCTCGGCCAGGAGCGGCATGCAGCAGCGATCGCACGGGCTATTATCCAAGAGCGTGCGTATGGGCGTATAAAGACAACGCTGCAATTGGCACGTTTGATCGAGCGTATTGTGCCGCGCAGATCAGGCGGGAAGTCGATCCACCCAGCGACGCAGACGTTTCAGGCGTTGCGCATGATGGTTAATAATGAACGAGAAAATATACATTCTTTCCTATCGAGCGCAACCCATGTGGTTAAACCTGGGGGTACGATCGTATGTATCAGCTTTCATTCGCTTGAAGACCGTGCGGTAAAGCAGTTTTTTGCCCAGCAGCCGATGTTAGACGTTTTAACGCGTAGGGTGGTAACGGCAAGTGATGCTGAATTGGCCGCCAATCCCTCCGCGCGTTCGGCATGCTTGCGAGCTGCCCGTGTGCAGGGTGAAAAGTAGGATTTGCGGCGCAATCGGTGCATTGCGATGGTGCATTGACAAGCTGCGTCAAAGCCGATAGATTTAAAGAGCGATAAAAAATGGGAAAAAAGGGCTGTTGATCAGCAACGAATGTGTGTTGAAAACAGGATATAGTGTTTGAAAGATGTGCTAAAGGTTAATGAACATGAAGATTACGGAAGTAAAGATTTACCCGGTTGATAATGGTGGTCGACTCAAAGCATACGCGACCATGGTTTTTGATGATAGCTTCATTATTCGCGATTTGAAGGTCATAGAGGGAGAAAAAGGGTTCTTTGTTTCCATGCCATCTCGTAAACGTAAAGATGGAACATTCCGCGACATCGTGCACCCACTCAATTCAGAAACACGTTCATCGATTGAAGAAACCATTATTGTCGAGTACAAACGCTCCGCGGAAGCAGGAGCAGCTCAAGTTTAAATTGTTCGTTGGGGCGTAGCCAAGTGGTAAGGCACCGGTTTTTGGTACCGGCACGCGGAGGTTCGAATCCTCCCGCCCCAGCCAGTCTTCGCTGCTACGCAGCTTCGTCTGGCTTCGCCCTTGAGGCAAACCTTTTGATAAGTTCCTTTAAGATCTGAGAGTAGCGTCTGAAAAAGTTTTTACATGAATGAGCGTCTAATCGATTATCAAGAAGAACTGTTACGAGGATTGCAAAATCCCGAAGAAGCACGTGCGTATCTCAAGGCTGCTCTTGACGATGAAGATCCAGAATATTTTTACTGGCTTTAAAAAATGTTCTTGAGGCTCGAGCTGTACTTGGTTCACGCTTTGATTATTCTCAGAAATTACCGTTCTAGATACCAAAACATACTAATTGCAGATAAGCATCCCCGCTCACCCTGAGCATGTCGAAGGGTGTCCGCCATAAAGTTAACTAAAAACTTCTGAGCCATGATTGGCGCGTATTTTGCAGCTATTAAAGCGCGTTTAATTGTAAAAAATGACAGTAGCTGTCATAAATTATGACATTCAATGTCACAGTTTACATGTATTAGAGGCGCGGCCATGAATAAGTCGATCTGATGATCCCTTTTGTTTTTGTGTTCTATGTACAATTGCGCCGAGTTTGAAACTGAGCGATAAAGTATAAGCATCGAAAAAGAGACTGCTTTAACAGCAGGTCTCCTTGTTATATCAATCTCCCTTAAATGGGGTTTTGATATGCTCCTCCAACCATTTCCGATCAACTTGCGTGCACGATTCACAGACTCCCTTAAAGTCGCGCAAGATCTCTTGATAGCATTTTATAGCTTCTTTTCTTTTGCCAAGCATGTCGAGCAGTTGCCCACGCGTGACCGTGAGGCAGTGGCCAAATGGTTGCAATTCTTGCGGCGTAGCCAGAGATTCATATCGATGTAATGTCACCAGCGCTTCGTTTGCATATTTTTTCTCCGGGTGTTCTTTTCTGCCAAAAAACGCTTTTAACAATTCAAGCCAGGCCGATGCATCCGTGACATTTTTTTTGATCGTTTGTTGATAAAAAGCGCGCAACTGTTTTTCTTTTTCATTCGGATCGGTTAATTCCCTAATCATGGTGATTTTGCGTGAAAATTCAGACGGCTCTTTGGGCCAGATAAGCCTCTTACCTGGTTTATATACAACGTGCGTTTTGGCGGATTTTTCTAAAAATTTGCTGAGTACGGCAAAGAATTTTTTTGGTTCATCGGTGAAAATGGCGTGCCCGGATTTTTCAAAAAGATCAAATTGGGCATGCGGATGGCTTTTGCGCATGAATGCGGCTTTGTCGGTGTCCCACGTCAAATCCCATTTAGCTTCCATGAGTAACGTTGGCACTTCAAAATCATTAAATTTGCCGTCTAAATTGATTTTATCATCTTCGGCGCAAATCAACGCTCTAAATCCTGGCGCTGGCTTCCATTCATAAAGCGCCATGCGTATAAATTGTTCAGCTCTTGGTTTATAGTAACATTGTCGCTTCCAATCGCCGGCTAAGTGCGCATTATACACTGCTTGAGCCAATGTAAGTGCGTCTGCACTTTCTTCATGGTAAATTTTTCGTATAGCATCTCTTTCGGCTTGAGAGATGAACATGTGCTCACGCCCTGGTTTTAATTTGGCATTAGTGTGGCCGTAAGCTGAACTGATGAGAATGAGGCCTGTGACATGTTCTGGGTACGTTAGGGCATAGCACTGCGCAAGAAGACCGCCATACGACCACCCAAGAACGGCCCATCGTTCAATTTTTAGTGCTTTCCTCAGGCTTTCCAGATCTTCAACAGCTTGTTTGATGGTATACGTTTTACCCGTGTCATCGGTGCTTGAGTTGCCCGTGCCCCGTTGGTCGTAATAAATAACGCGTGCAATATTTTTGAGTTGAGAAAAGTGCGGGTGAAAACAGTGGTGCGTTCCGCCCGGGCCGCCGTTGATCAGAACAAGCGGAATGCCGCGCCCTTCTTCTTCGTAATAAAGTTTGCCATTTTTAACATCGATAAACCCCTTTTTGAGTCCGGCGATTTCGTCACACAAGGGGGGAATCTGCGCAATATTTAAAACAAGCTCTTTGGGGATAGAAACAGTGCGGTCAAAAATAGTCTCGCGTCGAGCGTATCTGCCTAGCCATAGGTATCCCAGGAGTGCGAGAATGCAAACGGGAATAATAATATACCAACCCTTGGACCAGAGATCGTTTATTTTTTGTTTTATGCCGATCATATGCGCAACTTTCTTTTTTAAGTTTGGTTTATGGTTCCATCATGAGGGCTGTAGTTTTTGGATGATCGTATGCATAAGTTTGTAATAGTCCGGAATTCTTTGCGCGAGTGTTTGTGCAATTTCTTCTACATACATATGCGAAGTCATATTACGATCTTTGATCATGGTAAGAATTATTTCAGATTCAGCTTCGGTAATTAAGCCAGTTGCGTAACTTTTTCTGATTGCGTCGGCGGGGGCTTTGATTTCTGGAGTTAGATGTTTTACCTCAAGATCTTTTTTTAAATATTTCCAAAAAAGATCGACGCTGTATTCAAAACGTTGGATCATTGAATCGCGTAAACTACGATATTCTTCTTCGTAATCCATGTGGGGATTATAGCTTTTACCCTCCTTGGTAAAAATCGTAAAAGTCGCGACCGCTTTTTCTAATGTTTTGAGCGCTTGGGTAATTTTTTGGTATTTTTGGCTTAATTTGTCCATTTTATTCCTTCACGAAGAATATCGTTTTTTAATTCTTGAGATGCTGCTTGTAGATCGACCAAATCCATCTCCATCGGGATTGTTGTCTCATCAAAATCAATCTGAATGGCAACCAGTTTGGCGTGATCAATAATTTTTCCGGCATCCAGAGCAATATCGATGTCAGAACCCGAATATTCTTGATCAATAGCTCGGGATCCAAAAAGATATACGGTACATTCGGGAACATGCTTATGGATGATAGAAATAAGCACTTTTTTATATTTTTCGTTTAACGACACGGGTAAAACCTCTCCCTAGAAATTGCTTATTTTCATTCTACACATCACCCTACTATTTACCAATTTTTTATCTTTTGAAAAAACGCTTGACCCTGACGTTGCGTCATTCTTTAAGCTGGCTATTGGTGACGATTAATTAAAGCGAAAGGCTTGTATGAATTACACGGTTAACCAGTTGGCCAAGTTATCCGGCGTAACCATTCGAACGCTGCGTTATTATGATAAAATTGGTCTGCTAAAACCAGCTTTTGTCGCAGAAAATGGGTATCGGTATTACCAAGAGAATGAACTCTTGCTGTTGCAGCAAATCCTCTTTTTCCGCGCGCTTGGTTTTGAGCTCAAGCAGATTCAAACCATCTTAAAACAAAGTGATTTCGATAAGCTTGCCGCTTTGCAATCGCATAAAAAAGTACTCGAAGAAGAGTCCAAGCGGTTGCAGACGTTAATGGTCACCATTGGAAAAACCATTAACCATTTACAAGGGAACCAAACGATGAACGAACACGAAATCTTTGATGGTCTTGATAACTATTCTCCAGAGTACCAGAAGTTTTACCGTGAATTTATGGAAAAAATGGGTCCGGAATTCAAGGCTCAGCAGGCCTTAATGCGCGCAAAGGAAAGAAATCGGTCTGAAGATGAGAAGAAGCAGCTTGCGCAGGAGAATGAACAGATTTGGAATGATCTGATTGCGGTCTTTAGAAGTGGTCTCAAGGTCGATCATGCGGCTGTTCAAGATCTTATGAAACTCTATCTTGATCTTATGGATAAGCATAGCGGTATAATTCTTTCGCAAAAAGTGATCGAGCGCATGCCAGAAGTTTTGCGTAGAATGCCTGAAGGAATTAAAAAAACGCTTGAGAAATTTCCAGAGTTTACATCGACTCACGAAGCTCAACTCAAGCGGTTTGACGATAATCCTGGCTTAGCTGATTTTGTGGCAGATGCCATGAAATACTACGTTGAACATAAGTTCTCGTAACTGCTTAATCAGTAAAATACGTAAATGCCAACAAAAGGGGTCCGTTTCAGCCGGGCCCCTTCTGCATAACCCGTTGTTTTTGTATATTGAATAGGGATAAATATTCTTTTGATGTACGGGTAACCCTTATGACCGAGAATCTATTATTTGATTTTTTCAAGCACCATCATATTGCGTATCAGCTTTTTGAGCACCAGCCAGTTTTTACTGTTCATGAAAAACCAATCGTGACCGCCATCGATGGCGTTGCCGTGTCATCAGGCGCCATTCCAGAACCGCATTTTAAAACGTTGTTTTTAAAAGATAAAAACGGGCTCTTTTTTCTGGTCAGCGTCATCGACGATAAACGCGTTGATCTTGGTGCCTTGAGCCGTAGCTTGGGTTGCGGGCGTTTTTCGTTTGGCAGGCCTGCAGAATTGCTCGAGCTGCTTAAATTGACTCCGGGGGCGGTGACGCCGTATGCGCTCATGTTTGATCAACAAAAAAGAGTGGCGTATGTTTTGGATGAAGACGCGCTGGCGTATTCAAGCGTGAGCTTCCATCCGCTTAGAAATGACATGACAGTTGTTACCTCGCCGCAGGTTTTTTTGGCGTGCATGGAAAAAATGGAGCATCAACCGCGTATTGTGCAAATTCCGGTAAAGTAATTTAAGAAGATTTAAAAAGCCAAAACCGTATCAAAGAGGAGTTTCATGGATACCAATAGGGCGGATGCTATTAATGCTTATCTTCGTGGGTTGGAAATACGTTCATACGAACAAGTAATCCAACTGTTTGCTAAAGATGCTGTGGTCCATTCTCCTGTGTATGGTCAAATGAAAGCCGCGGCATTTTATAAAAAATATTTTTCTGATACAAGTAATGTACAGATAACCCTCAAAAACATATTTTTGAGTGAAAATAATTCAAGTGTTGCAGCGGTGCATTTTTCATTAAAAAGTGATGTTCAGGGCCCATTTGATTTTATTGATTTATTTGAATTTTCGCCGGCAAATAAAATCATAAATTTGAAAATCATTAAGATAGGTTAAGATTGGTAAAATTTACCTGAATGCTTATTGGGAGGCTGTTTATGCCTGAACTCAATCGTAATATTTTAAAAATGGCACGATTCGGTACGCCGCGTGGTTGTATGGTCGCCATTGCCGATGAAAAAGCGCTCTACTTTTTATCGTTTGCTGATCATTCGGGCTTGGAAGCCGAAATTGAGCGATTTGCGTTAAAAAATCGGGTAGCGGTTATTTCTGGGCGTACGAGTATCACTGAATCGATTATGACTGAATTAGTGCAGTATTTTTCTGGTACGCTTACCGTTTTCAAAACGCCCTGTCTTTTTTTGGGAACACCATTCCAAAAAATGGTTTGGCAAGAACTGCAAAAAATACCGTACGGGACAACGTGTTCTTATCGTGGTTTAGCCCGAGCAATTGGGCGGCCACAAGCGTTTCGCGCGGTTGCTCAAGCCAATGGCGCAAACCCGTTAGCTCTTATCGTGCCTTGCCATCGCGTTGTGTATGCCAACGGTACGCTGGGCGGCTATGCTGGTGGCGTTGAGCGTAAAAAGTGGCTGCTTGATCATGAAAAACAAAAACTAGCATACCGATAATAGGCTTGTTATAACCGTATGTTTTTTCCCTGCGCGTAGCGTGCAATGAGTTCTTCGTCGTGGCAGATACAGATGCAAAGGATCTGTGCGCTGAGCGTTTTTATCGTATCCATCACCATGATGGCGTTTTGTTCATCGAGCGCCGCCGTTGGCTCATCTAAAATAAGTATGAGAGGCTTTTTTTGAAGGATCATGGCAATCGAAAGTAACTGCCGCTGGCCGCCGGAAATATTTTTTGCCGGGATATCCATGGGTATGCCAAATATCTGACCGTTGTATTTCTTGAGGATGCCCAGGCCCGGGTAGCTGGGAAGTGCCGCGAGCGCCATATTTTCCCGCGCCGTAAAATGCGGCGCAACCATATCGTCAGTCCGTTGGCTTGCGTAGGCAACGTGCTCATACAAGAAACTACGAGTAGCCTGCGCTGAAAGGTCATAGTGATTGTTATCAAAAGCGATGGTGCCACTGATTTTCTCTTGCGGTGACGTGAGCCCTGAAATAATGCGCGCAAGCGTTGATTTTCCTACGCCATTTTTTCCGGTGAGGAAGTGAAGCGCGAACTGGCTTTCAGGATGCTGTATCGCGCGGAATCCGACATAGCCTGCTGACGCCTTTCTCCCGCGCACTAAAGTGTAAGGTTTCGGCGACGTCGGATAAAAGCCCGTTCCGGATAATTCAATCGATCGGTTATCAAAAAGACGCTTGCCGGATGGAAAAGTAAACGTAAGATTTGTTAGAGTAACGTTCATGGTTATATTCCTATCGTAAAATCATGGCGCGATCGCTGCGTGAAAAAGATTACCGTGAGTACGGCTGCCTGGACGAGCGGAAAATAGTGCAAATCAAAACCAATCAGTAATAATATCGTTTGCATCGAAAAATAGCTTACCGTGCCCAGGATGGGCAGCACAAAAACGATGGGTTTATGAGCTGAAGAAAATATCTTGCCCAACATGAGGGCGGTGATGCACAAGAGTGGTATCCCGGCGCCCATCCCCGTATCGATAAAACTATTGTGCTGCGCGATGAGATACCCCGAAATACCGGCAAGGGCATTTGCCAAGCCCAATCCGACGCAAATGATATATGGCGTTGATATGCGATGATTGGTCAAAAATCGCGGATTGTCGCCGTATACCGTACAGGTGGCCCCCAGTTTTGTTTTTAAAAAGAAGCACATGAGTATAGAGATTATGATGCCGAGTATCACAAGTGTGACGAATGCCGGATATTGCGTGAATATGCTCAACATATTCAGGTGGTTATCGGTTGGATTGAGCGACCGGTGACTGCCGTGCATCAAAAGAAGACTGATACCGTAAATGCCCCCCATCATAACGATACTGCTCAAAAGATGAGAGAGCTTTGCATACGCGTGTAAAAGTCCGGCACCAACGCCAACAGTGCCGGCGCTGACAGCTGCACACACAAGTCCAGCGATGAGCGAAAGTGTATGGCTATTGGTACCCGTATACACTGAGCTTCCGGCAATTGCGCCGATAATGAGCGCTCCCTCAATACTCAAGTTTGGAATTTGCATAAGGCTTATGGCCAGGTAGCTGCCGAATAAAAGCGGCAGATAGAGCAGGGTTTGTTCGCCGATTATACCGATGTGTTGTAATACGCTGATCATGATCTACTCCTGGTCGGGGCTACGTATGAAATACCCAAATTCTGAAGTGCTTTTTCATTGACCATAAATACCTGAGGGCCGACGCTGGTAGTTGGGATTTGGTCAGGGCGTTTTTTATCATGCACAATAGCATATGCTTTGTGCGCCGCCTGCGCGCCGAATTGATATTCATGAACGCCATAGGCCAGCGCTGCACCTGCTTTGAGTGAATTGAGATCAGACGCATAGAGCGGTATGCGCAAACGGTTGCAGGTGTTAATAAGTGTTTCTATGCATGAGACGATGGTGTTGTCTTTGAGAATAATAACGCAGTCATGCCCTGGCGCGAGAAGCTGCACCCTTTGCGCCAATTCATAGCTCGCATAAATTGGCAAAATGGTGAGCGTGATGCCCTTTTGGCGGCAGCTTGAGACAAGCAGCTCTTTTTCTTTATCTGTTTTAACGTTCGGGCTATACACCAACAAAAGCTTGCGAGCGTTGGGCAATACTTTTTGCAAGAAGCCCAATTGCGCCGTGTAATAGTGCGCGTCGTGATTTTCGATGACGGTGGTTATCGGTGTGCGTTGTGCTGTTAGTGCGCTTGAATTCTCTCCAACCGATTCATCGACGGCCGTACAAACGACGGGGAGTTGGCTGTGCCGTTGCGTGATGACTTCGCGCATAATAAAGCTTGGTTGCGTGGCGATGACGAGGGCGAGCGTATAATCACCCTGAACGATGCTTTCGGCTTGATTGCGTAAAAGAACCCGGTCGCCGTGCGCGTTATATATCTCAAACGAGCAGGGGAGTTTCTTGTGCAGAGTTTCCTGAAAACCGAGAATAATTTCATCGAGCGCAGCGTGCGATGTCGGCGTCAAAATAGCTATGCGCACCGCTTCCTGAGCGCGCGTTTTCTTGATCAAAACGTGTGCGCCGATTGCTATGGACAAAAGTAAGGGAATAAAAAAATATTTTTTCATGATCGTTTCCTCTTATTTTTTACAAAAAAGTTCTAATAACGTGAGCATGATTTCTTTTCCGCGTTCAAGATCTTCAAGCGACACTGATTCGTTAACGCCATGCGGGTTGGGCATGCCGGTAAAAGGGGTGAAGCCGATGGCCGTAATTGCACGTTGCAGATAAAAACGTGCATCCGAACTTGTCTGAAAATAGTGCGGCTGGGTAGCTAGGCCATGCTGTTGTGCTGCTTGTGCAATCGCTTGATACAGCGGATTTTGTTGTGTGATTATGGGCAGCCCGGTTATCCCTTGGGCAATTATTTCGTACGTAACGCCTACGTATGAGGCGCACAATGCGCTGAGTTCATTGGTAACTGATTCAAAATCAGTTTCTGGCGGAATGCGTATGTCTATAATAGCCGACGCTTGAGCCGGGATAACATTGGTTGTGTGTTCTGATCCCGCCGTAAACGAGGTGACGTTGTATGAATATAATAATCCCGGATCGTTTGTAGCGGCTTGCGCTTGTTGCGCGCGGTGTTTTTCAGCCAGTGTGCGCACAACTTCTATGAGCTCATGAACGGGATTGTGTGCTGACAAACATGCCGCGTGAGCTGTTGTTCCCCGAGCCGTGATGCGCACATGAAGCGGAGCTCTTTGCGCGGTAACTACGTATAGGCAGCTCTTGTCGCCTGAGGGCATTCCCTCATCGACGACATATCCCACGCGCAGATCTTTAAAAAGTGCATGGTTGAGCAAGCAGGCTGTTCCCTGGAAGCCACCCATTTCTTCATGCGGGACCATGATGAGATGGATCGTTCTTTGGGGAGTTCCATGCTGTTTTTTAAACGCGCAGAGCGCAGCAAAGTGTATAACGCCGACGCTTTTCATGTCTTGCGCGCCGCGGCCAATGAGAGCCCCTTCACGTATTGTTGCAGTAAATGGGTCGTTAACCCAGCCATCGCGATGGCTGGCAGCAACGACGTCCATGTGGTGATTAAGGGCCAAGGCAGGAAGCGACGAATCGCTTCCTGCAAGAGTTATTACGAGTGCCGGAAGGCCGGATGACAGGGTAATACGTGAGCTGTTTAATCCTGCAGCGCGCGCCTGGCGGATAAATAATGCTATGGCAGCATCGTAGTCATACGATGGATAACTCGTATCAATGGCGATGTAGCGTTCCAGCATTTCAATCATTTGATTTCCTGGAAGGTATGGCTGAGCAGATACCCGTACCCTGGTGTACCGTCGGGCAACAGGTTGCCATCTTTATCAAATTCCGGTTTTGAGGCAGGAAATCGTGCGCAATCAAGATTGATGGGCCCAGCTGAACGGCCAAAGGCCGCTCGTATGCCGGCTACTTCTGCACCAAAGACCGGAGCAATGTCTTTTGTTCGCGTTTTGAGCAGATCGCCCGCGTCTTTTGCGTCATCGTTGGTTACCAGGCCATACAATAAGCAGAGCGTGTTCTTCTTTTGGTCACGCAGTGTTTTGACGACATAGTCGCGCAGTGATTTTAAAGCGTACGCAGTTAATTCGCCGTTGATACCTCTATGGCGAAAATTGGGATGAGTATAATCCGTTCCGTCATAGATAAACATGCTCTGGTCTAATGGCGGAAGGTGTGTTGGGCGAGCGGTATCTACGCGCGTTCCATCGTGTATGCGAAGCGATGCCGCAAGTGCAGGCGCTCGGTAATGCCCGTCTTCGTCAATGGCACACAATTCGCCGTTGAGCGTTTTAGGCAACTCTTCATCGGTTATCGGGAAGAGCTTTTTAAAGGCGATGACGGCCTCTTTGATGCTGGCAACAAAGAATCGGTTCTTTTGGATGGCTTCCAAAAGCTTGGTTTTTCTCATACTATCGGGCAAAATGACGAGATTCTTGGCGTCTTTGGCGTCAATAGTTGCCAAAAAATGGTCGATTTGATCTACATCTTTTTCGGTGGCTTGTCGGTAATCGGGTTGCATGGCATACGAAAAAGACGCAAAAAGGATTATAGCGGCTATAAAGCCATATATCATGGATTTCATGTGTTCTCCAAAACAATTAACGAATATATTTTTAACTGTGTTAAAAAATGGGTGAAGAGAAAAAAATAGTTTAGGCGGGCAGCCGCCAAGGAGAACAAGAAAGATAGGAATGGAAGAAATTATTTACAAAAGAAGGGAACGCGCGGGGAGCGCGAGAGACGGGATTAAACGAGCCAGGGATTCACCTGATACATAAACATGTAAAACTCCTTCGTTTGAGCTTTAGTTTGCTATTCTATGAATAATTATACCAGCCCAGATTCTTTTTGTCAAATAGAAATCTTTGCTGCAAGATTTTTGCTTTACATCGAACGAAGGTTGGGTTCAAAGATGTGCGTAACCCGCTAGATTACGTGATTATTATCCCGGCTGTGTGAGCGTGGTGAGGGCGCTGACAAGGAGCGTTGCCCAAGCCTCGCCGGCGTGCTGTACGATAAATTGGTGGCGCTGATGCGGTTGGTCGACGACCGGGCCCCCTTGATTTAGGCTAGCTCTTGGTGTTTGGTATCGATTGATACAGGTGTCGAGCCGGTCGAGTGCGGCCTGCGCGGTAAGCATTAGGTACGCTGCTGCCGGTGAGCCTGACGCGTATTCTTCGGCTGAATGGTTAATATAAAGAATGATATGGGTGAGGTCGGTTTTGCAGTTGCCGGTGAATCGTAATTCGGTTTCGACGTGGTTGCGTATCGATTGCTGCAATTGCATTATTGCTTGGTTGCGGTCATTGCGGCTGGTGTCTTGGGCCAATTCGCCTGATCGATCCATGCCGCTGCTTGAGATAACCACAAAAACCGAGCCGCATATTAATGTGCGTATGGATGGGAGCTTTTTCATTGATTAATTTCTCCGTGAGATAATGACGTTTACTGCTAACGCGGGTACGTAAGCCTGAGCTTTTCCAGCGCCATGTTGAATAACCCGAAATATGCTTTGCCAACTTCTTCTTCGATGAAATGCCGGCGCTGATCGGAGGGCATGAAAAGGGGTATGCGCGGGTTGGGAATGGGTGTTTTTGATGGTCGCTGATTGATGCAGGTATCAAGGTGATCAAGTGCGATATGCGCAGAAAGTACGATATGATGAGCTGTTGGATTTTCTGGCATATAGTCTTTGGCCAACTCGCCGAGATACGTGATAATGAGGCGTAAATCAATGGCGCAGTTTCCGGTAAGGTGGAGCGCCATATCCACGCTTTGGCGTAATTCTTTGCATTCTTGGGCAAAGCGCATCACGGCGCGATTTAAATCGTTGAGGTGTTGAGGCGATTTTTCGTCGGGATGGCTTTCCATCGCGTATATGCTGGTGATTGACATGGGTACTGTCACGAACAAGATAATCAGCTTGCTTAATATATCCAGTTTCATACGCGTTGCCTTAATTTGTTTTTTCATCGCGTTTCCTCAATCTTCTTGGCTTTCTTACATTTCTTAGTTTCTGCGTATTTTTTTGTTATTCTGTATATATACTTTTAGCGATATGTTTTCCAAGAGTTTACCGATGAATAAACGATTATTTTTGGCATCCGGATCCAAATCGCGCCGTATGCTCCTTACAGAAGCCGGGTATGTTTTTGAAGTTGTCGAACAATCTGCCGACGAACAAACGTGCGATTGGACATTGCCATTGCCGCAGCTTACGCAGGCACTTGCACAATGTAAAATGGATCATGTTATGTTGCCGGCCGGCAACGAGGGCGAATGCTGCTGGGTGATCACGGCTGATACGCTGTGTTGCGATATGCGGGGTAACTACTATGGCAAGCCGGTTGATCTTTCTCACGCAATCAAAATATTACAGGCAATAAAAGATGGGTCGTTATGCGGTACCGGCTTTTGCATTGAACGAAAAATTTTTCATGCCGGAACGTGGCATATTGAAAAACGTCTCGTTGGTTACGCACAGACTGAAATTATATTTGATATACCGCTTGATGAGATCGAACCATATTACCGTCGGCTCAAAGAGCTTGATGGCATTGATTATCGGCAGGTAAGTGGGGCATTTAGTGTGCGTGGGTATGGGGCGCAATACGTCAAAGAGTTGCGCGGTTCGTATACCAGTGTCGTTGGATTGCCGATGTATCAGGTACGGTGTGCATTGCGCGAATTAGGGTTTTTTGATTAGTTGGCCGCCGTTGGCGCAAGCGCGCACTCGAGCAAAAGAGCTCTGATCAGAACAAAAAAAGACCGCCGATTTGGCGGTCTTTTGATTGATCGTATGAGATAAGTTAGCTCTTTTCGCAGTTTGCACCAATGCAAGGGCAGCAGCAAGAGCATAGGTTGGTGTGTTCATTAAATGCCAACGATGTACCACGTTGGGCAATCGTGATGTAAGGCGCATTCACAAGGTCTTTGCGCATGACGATTTCTTCTTTTTTATCTTTCGACTTGCCAAGAACCTTTGCGCGTCCCCTAATTGATGTGTTGTTGATTCCAACGGCCTTGATTTTAACCAGTTTTATTGAATCGATGAGGCCTGTTGCTGGTGCAATGTTTTCTTTGTATATCTTTGCGCCTTTGTCCGAGCGCTTGGTATCGCATTCTGTCGTTGAACGTACCCATTTACTTGCTTTTGATAGATCAACCGTCGCTGATTGGCCGCTTAAGACATCGGCGTGAACGGAACCGCGTTTAACGTGGCCTTTGTGCGTAAGTTCGACTTTGAGACGTACATGAAGATCGCTGCTGCTTCTATTTTCGATCGTTACTTCACGCGCCTGCGTAGCGGCAATACATGAAAGCATAAGAAGAAGTTTTTTGAACATGAAATCCCTTTGTGTTGAACAATAACGCTATAAGCATACACCAAAAGCACGAAAGCGTCGAATTTCTGGTATCAAAAAATAAGAAATTTCCAGGCTGAATTTTAGTTTGGCGAACTTTTCTTGGCTGGTTTCCAGCGTTTGAGAAGCTCTTTATAGAGCACTTCTTGGGGGTTAGACCGTGGATTTTGTTTGATTTTGTTGGTTGCTTGTTCAACGCTGGCATTAACGACTTCGCCGTCGCAGGCTGACGTATCAATATGCTGAATGGATGGCATAAGCTGGTGCTGCATATTGCTCGTAAGCTCATGTTCGCGGCCGACTTCATCCAAGAGAAATTCCATCAGGCCAAGAAATTCTAAAATATTCGATTGGGCTTGCCCTAAGCTACTTTCCCGCACGGCTTCAACTTCGCGGCGATCGTGCGTTTGATAGGCGAGCGCCATGAGCTGTTTAAGCTTGTGGGGATATTTATCAACGATATGCTGCATAATAGCCAGTAACTCTGGAGTTATGACCAATTGGTTTGTTTCTTGTTGTTCGAAAGATGCGTCCATGAGCAGCCCTTTTTTCTTTTAAGTAAACCATTTTTTGGTTATTTTGTCCAAAAATGGTTCGATACCGTCACCGGTGCTTGCTTGTAAAAAATGGCTATTTGCACGATATTTGCCTGTTTTTCTCAGCTGGCCGGTCTGGGATTTGGGATATTTCAGGGGTAAAACTATTGATTATTGCTGGGGCAACATTCTATGATCACAGAAGTTAGGTGGTCTTATTTGTAGGGGGATCGTTATGAAAAGTTCTGTGCGCAAAATCTGCGGTTTGAGCGCTGTGTCACTCGTGTTATCCGTGTGCACGGTTCAGCCGACGTCCATTTCCGATATTCTTGGTTCGTTTAAAACGAACGTTAATTCAGCGCTTATAACCGTTATCAAGGCGCTTCCAGCCTCGATAACCTACCGGGTGGCGCAGCGCTATATTGCCGGCGAAACGATCGAGGATGCCGTTAACGTCGTCAAGAAACTCAATGCCAGCGGCATTATCGCAACGTTAGACATTTTGGGTGAGGCGGTTACCAACAAAGAAGATTCAATACGGGCCAAAGAACGTTATTTAGCAACGCTCGATGCGATAGATAGTTACAAAATTAATGCCAATATATCGATCAAGCCATCGCAATTTGGGTTGGCGCTTGATCCAGAATTTTGCTATCAACAGGTGTCGGAGCTCCTGCAGCGCGCGCAGCAATATCATAATTTTGTGCGCCTTGATATGGAAAGTTCGGCGCTTACCGATGCGACGCTCGAGCTCTATAAAAAACTGCACAGGGTATACCCCAATTGCGGTATTGTGATTCAAGCTAACCTGAAACGTACCATGAATGATATTCAGCTACCCGAATTTAAAGACACGAATTATCGTTTATGCAAGGGCGTGTATAAAGAATCAAACGCGGTCGCCTTTAACGATTCTTTGTTGACACGCAACAATTTCATCAATATTGCCAAATATCTCTTTGCGCATGGCAATTATGTTGCTTTTGCAACGCAAGATGATCTCTTGATTGGCAACGTACAAAAACTTATTGATGCCAATAACGTAGATAAAAAATCGTTTGAGTTTCAAACGCTCTACGGCGTGCGTGAAGATCTGCGCGATCAGATCAATAAAGCAGGGTATCGCGTACGCGTGTATGTTCCTTTTGGCACGAACTGGTATCCATACGCCATGCGCCGCATACAAGAAAGTCCCAATGTCGCGCGGCTTGTTGTGACGAGCTTGCTGGCAGGAAAAAAATAAGCAAAAAACGCTGCCCATCGCGATGGGCAGCCACTCTTTTTCAAAAAACGTGATCGTAACCGGTGCTACTTTATAGCGATGTAAATTTTAACAATAGAATTTTCATCGTTGGTACTATTCGAATCGTACCATTCAAAATCATTGGTAAACGTTCTTTGAATATCTTTGTTTTGCCAAATTTCCATCCAAGCTTTGCCAACCGCTGTAGCAAAAGGTCCCTGGGCGGTAAATACTGCATATTTAGATTGAGGTATTTCTTTGGCCACCATTCCCTGAGGAATCGTTTTGATGTTATCAACCGGCGTACCTATGATAAAGGAATATTGGCCGCTGGTAAGGGAAAAATCAGGGGTATAGTTCGTGTAAAGGCCCAAGGTGACATTTGGATTAATTTTGTTGGGAATTTTTGAAAGAATATTATTTTTCTGCGCTTCTGCCCAAAATGCCGGAATAGCTGAAAGGCACGCGTTATCCCTGAATGTTGTTTGTAATTCAACGCCCATCATCAACATCGCGGGCATCAAAACTATTTCGAAGCTCATAAACATCCTAAAATTTATGGATTTTTATTAGAAGGTACACAGATTTAGAGTAGCATTTTTAAGCGTAGGTGGCGGGAGCCGTTTT
>JAKANL010000018.1 GCA_021823685.1 bacterium
TGCATCAGCGTGTTCCATCGAAGGGTGCCTCCAAATTTCCCATAGGTTTGTGTGCGTTTCCCGCGAACCTTAAATTATTGCAATTTGGATTAATGGCGTGCTAGTCTGATGAAGAAGTGTATGGAGTGTGTTCTAATAAAGGAGAACTAATGAATAAGGGTGTTTTTTTGGGTATTCTTGTTGTAGGTGCCAGCGTCGGCTTGCAAGCTGTACAAATCGTAACCGCCCGCAAGCCTCATCTTATGCCGGTCTCGTCCCTCAAGCCAAAAGAGTATGTTTGTATAAAAGGGCTTTACGCCCAATATAAGATGAACGAAAAACTTTGGGAAGCGGTTGAAAAAGACGAGGCTATACTCGCCATCTATCAATCAAAACATATCGAGCATGGCCGTGATGCCGCCCGTAATTGTATGAGTGAGCATGGACAACTTTTTGCGCCAGGCGATTGGATTACGATTGTTCGTACTTCTGATGAATTTGGTAATCGTAACGATAAAATAAGTTATTTGGCTGTTCTTAAAGGGGATAAATCGCTCAAGGCGGTAGGGCCTTTGGATGTTGTTCATCCTGACGGCTCGATCAAGAAGTTTTGGCAGAAGTAACGTTGGCCGTTTGGGGGCGCGTGCCCAGGGGTAAATGATAAGCATGCGGGCGCTATCTATTTTGATGGGGGCGCCCGCTTCGTCTCGGGCAAAAACGGCATAAAAGCGCTATCTGATGGGGGTTTTTTATGTCTATAGAATTTTCAAAATGGCTGCCATGGATTTTGGGGTTCGGCTTTTATGCCGTTGGTTCTGATACGCCACGGGTCAAGCCGCAGGTAACTGAAAACTATGTTTATATCAAAATGCCTGATGGAACGTATGAGCTAACACATGAGCCGGCCATGAAAAGTGCGGCAAAAGCGTTAAAATATGCGTATGCAACGACGGGCGTTAAAGAGTTACGGCGTCTGATGCCGCGCCAATTGACGGGGTACATCACCAAAAAACTCGGGCAAAAAAAATCGGCCGTTGACGCAGAAGAAACGGCGCGCAAAATTGCCAGCTTTTTTGCCGATTTCGGGTATGTTTGGCACGAGCAAGAATCTTCATGGCAGCCGCGCGACGAACAGACCGGGATCACCATGCGCGCTTTTGGTATCGATCCGGATGAATGGGTAATTCCTGCCGATGGTTTTGCTTCATATAACGATTTTTTTATCAAAAAACTCGCGCCGGGATCGCGGTCCATTGCGCCTGAAAATAACGTACTCGTTGCACCAGCCGATAGTAAGCTGACGGTTATTCAAAATCTTTCAATTAAGCAGGGGCAATCAACGTTTTTTAACGTAAAATCAAAAAAGTTTAGTCTCAGTACATTTTTTAAAAATAGTGATTTGGCCGAAGAGTTTGATGGCGGTACGATCTTAATCTTCCGGTTATCACCGTATAACTATCACCGGTTCCATTTTCCGTTGAGCGCGGTGCCAACCAAATCAACGACCATTTCAGGTGGGTTCGAATCCGTTGATCCAATCGCTTATAAAACGGGAATTAATCCCCTGATTATTAACGTGCGGCATATCGTTCCGTTGCACACATCATATGGCCGTGCCGTGATGGTTATTGTTGGGGCTTTTGGCGTTGGCTCGATTATTGAATCGTTTCAACCCGGGCGGCTCTACGCAAAAGGGGATGAAGCTGGGTATTTTCAATACGGTGGATCGACGATTGCTCTCGTCTTTAAAAAAGGTGCATTAACCGTAGATCCCGTCTTTTTAGATCACTCAAAAGCCGGGTATGAAACGGCGATAAAAATGGGTGAACGGATTGGTATCTTAACCAGCGTTTCCGCCTAACCATCTCTTTTTTGTGTGTGTAAAAAATCTCTTCCGGTTTGACGGAGGGGGACGCTCGTTTTACACTGAAAGTGTACTTACCATAAAGGCGTTTTCACATGCATGTAGCCAATCTTGATCGGTCAAAAAAATGGGGTGTTTGGGGATATGGTATCGGCGGCTCATCAGCCGTCGAATTTTTGTGTCTTCAGGGGATTAAACCAATTGTTTTTGATGCCAAGCCGTTTTCTGAAGCTACATGTACGCAGCTGCACAACCAAGGCGTTACGATTGCCCCCTCTTTGGAGCAGTTTTTAAAAACTTGTGATGTCATTATCCCCAGTCCGGGTATAGATTTACGCGGGTATGCGCAATATGCGCATAAGTGGCTTGCCGAGCTCGATTTGTTTATGCTGTTTGCTCAAAAACCGATTATTGCCGTAACCGGTTCGTTAGGTAAAACAACCGTTACGCATACCATTGGTGCCGTGTTACAGCGTGCGGGTAAAAAAGTCTTGGTTGGCGGCAATATTGGCATTGGTTTGTGTTCGCTTTTAGCACGCCAGGCCGGCGTTGATTATATTGTTCTCGAAGTTTCGAGCTTTCAGCTCGAGCTGTGCACGCTCTTTAGCCCACACGTGGCCGTTTGGACGAATTTTTATCCTAATCATCTCGATCGGCACGGCACGCTCGAGGCATATTTTGCGGCCAAAGCCAATCTTTTAGCTCGGCAGGGGGTGGCAGATCATGTTATCGTTTGGGCCGAACTCTCTGAACAACTCCACAAACTCGTTACGTCGCCGCGCCATTGGCGTACGGTTGCTGAACAGGGGTATGCGCAGAACCGGTGCTATGTACAAGCGGTTATGGACGCGTTAGGGATAGCGGTAACGGTAGCCGACGACGAAGTCGGGGGGAGCCTTGAACATCGGCTTGAATTTGTTCGTCAGATCAACGGTATCGATTTTTATAACGATTCTAAATCAACCGTGCCCCAAGCAACGCTTGCTGCGCTTGATCGGCTTACCGGCCGACCGATTATTTTACTGCTTGGTGGTCTGAGCAAAGGCGTCGATCGAAGGGTGCTTATTGCGCAGCTGGTCGGACGGGTAAAAATGGTCATTTGCGTGGGGGCTGAATCTGCTCAATTATGCGCATGGTGTGCGCTTTATGGCATACCTTGTGAGGGTGGATTGCAATTTGATGAATCCGTCAAAATAGCGTATACTAAAGGGGTGTCAGGAGATGTGGTTTTGTTGTCGCCCAGCGGGTCAAGTTTTGACCTTTTTGCCAATTATCAGCAACGCGGGGTTATCTTTAAGCAGCTTGTAGCTGCTCTTTGAGGAGTTTTATGAAATATTTGTGGGTTATCGGCTTGTTTGGCGGTTTATTCTGTGAAGCGATCCAGCCGTCAGAATCAGTTAAAAAAAATATTGAAATTGCGCTTCAAAATAAAGCGAACGTGGTCGAGTGCTGCGTGGTCGGCGGCGGCCCGGCGGGCAATATGGCCGCGGTACAGGCTTCACGTTTTGGGCTTAATGTTGTCCAATGTGTTGATTCTGGCCATCCAACGCCGCTCATGGAGACCGGGTACGTGGAAAATTGGCCGGGTATTGTACGCGCCATGGGCAGCGAGATCATGCAGGCGCAGCGCGAACAGGTTGAAAAAAACGGAGCAGTTATTCTCGATCAAGCCGTTCAAGCGATCGATGGATCAGCGTGGCCATATTGCGTTACGACGCAGGATGGAACCATGGTGCATGCTATGACCGTAATCATTGCAACGGGGGCTTCACCGCGTAAGCTCAACGTGCCTGGCGAAAAAGAATATTGGGAGCGCGGTGTTTCAACGTGTGCACTCTGTGCTGGCCCACGGTATAAAAATAAAACCGTTATGGTAATTGGTGGTGGCGATAGCGCCCTTGAAGAAGCGATTCAGCTTTCTGGGCTAGCAAAAGACGTTATGGTGTTGGTGCGCGGCAGTAAGCTGCGCGCGTGTAATGCCATGCAGGAAAAAATTAGCGCTATTTCTTCGATAGGTATTCGTTATAACTGCCAAATATGTGCCATTGTAGGCGATGGGGACCGCGTAACGGGCGTTGAAGTTTGTGATACCCAAACGCAGGCGAAAGAAATGATTCCTGCTGCCGGGGTCTTTTTAGCGATTGGTCATGAACCGTGCACCGGTTTTCTCAAAAATATGCTTGCGCTGGCGCCGGCCGGAAACATTGCGCTATCGGGGCCAAACCAGGCCATCTCAAAACCGGGAATGTTTGCTGCTGGTGATGTCACCAAGATTGGTAAAAACCGCCAGGCCGGTATTGCCGCCGGTGAAGGGCAGCTTGCAGCGCAGGGTGCCTATGATTTCTTGCAGGAATGTGGGCTATCAACGGTACGACTCAAAGAATTGCGTAGTGCTACACGATCGATTCCTGGGTTGCAATTTTATCAGCCCATAGCTGCCTAATTCTTTTTTTCTGGATCATCATTGCGGTATGGTAAAGCCACGGAGAGGGTTTTATGTATACCGACAGCCGCAAAGCTTCGCATGATTTTAAGATTCTTGTGGGCATTATTGGGTGTTTAGTACTCATTGGTCTTATTTTTGTTTACTCATCAAGCTCAGTTTATGCACTTGAATTTGCACATGATGCCGCCTATTTTTTCAAAAAGCAACTGTTGGGGTTAGTGCTCGGGTGCATTGCAGCGATTGTGCTGAGCCGCCTTTCGCTTAATCGTCTATATCGTCTGACGCCATATATTTTTTTGGGTGCACTAGCGCTGACCATGCTTACGTTTATTCCTGGTTTTGCACATCGTATTCACGGTTCGAGCCGGTGGCTCAATCTTGGTGGCGTTATGTTTCAGCCGAGTGAATTGCTCAAATGGGCCGTCGTGCTCTATACGGCTGCCGCGTTGGCACGCAAAGAAGACCTCCATAAATCGATGGTTAAACGCTATATCCCCGTATTGCTGGTGCTCATAACCGTGAGTTTAGTGTTACTCAAGCAGCCAGATTTTGGGCTGATGGTGACGATTGGGGCGACGGTTTTATGTTTGCTTTTTATTGCGTATTCGGATTGGAAGTATGTGCTGGCGCTGCTTGCGGCAGCCATTCCGGTTGGCGGCTTACTTATTTATTTGGAACCGTATCGGCTCAAGCGCATGATCACGTTTCTTAACCCGTGGCAGGATCCGCAGGGGGCTGGATTTCAAGTGATTCAATCGCTGATTGCGGTTGGTTCCGGGCGGTTATGTGGCGTTGGCATTTCGCACTCACGCCAAAAATTTTTCTATCTACCGATGCAGCACACTGATTTTATTTTTTCGATTATCGCCGAAGAAACCGGGTTTTTGGGATCTTTTTTTGTGATCTTTTTGTATCTTGCATTATTGTATCAGGGTATGCGGCTGGCTTGGGAGCTTGCGGCTCCTTTTGCGCGGTATGTTGTTCTTGGGTTTACGATCATGGTCAATTTACAGGCGATTATCAATATAGCCGTTGCTGTGGGGCTTTTTCCAACCAAGGGAATCGGGCTGCCGTTTGTCAGTTACGGGAACTCATCGCTTCTGTGCAGCGTGGCTATGCTTGGTATTATTGCCGCGTGTGTACGCGAAGTCTGAAAAACTACGGGGACCGACGAATATCGGTCCCCGATAATTTAACATACGGTGAAATACGTGTTTACTTTAATGCCTGAATTTGTTGTTGGAATGCGTTTTCAAATGGTTTCCAGAACACTTCACCAGCCTTTATGTGTTCTTTAACGGCGGTATCCATACGCGTGAGCGCTTGTACGCCTACTTCTGTGCGTACGCCAGATTTTTCAAGCGCTTGCCTGCTGATTTGATTATTTAATTGGGTATTAAAATAGCCGATTATTCTTAATTGCAGTTTGTTGCCGATCGTTGCATTAAAGATACCAACGATGCCGATGGCGATGGCGACGCGAATCCATTTATTGAGCTGAGCGGTCTTGCTATACTTGCCGAGTGCAAAAAAGAGCCCCCATATGACAAGAAAGTTTAATACCATAAGAAGCCAGGGGAGAGTCTTAATGGGTAATGATGACCCGCCACACTGTGCGAATAAAAAAGCACGCGTTATTAAGAAATTTTGTTCTTCTTTGGTCAGTTGGTTGAACCATTCTGGATTGATAATAATAAAAAGATTGCCGGTTGTTTGGCGTTTTCCCGAGGCGATGAGACTGTTCCATGGATTGATTTGTAGGCCTGCTTTTTTGGGAATTGCCACTTCGAAATCTTGTGTGATACCAATTTGCGTCGCAACAGTATTTACGGGTTGGGTAATTTCGCTCGTGGCGGGCAATAGATAGATATCCTCAATATATTCAACCGGTTTGGCATGCGCGGTATTCAGTGCGAGCGCACAGAACAGTGCTATTACAGTGTTATTGGTTTTCACGGTGTTCCTTTCTGTTGGTCATCGTTTTGACGACAGGTTAAACAATAATTTTTTCGTTCAAAATGTGATGGATGATCTGAAAAAATACCATAATAGTTGTTATGCAGTGGCAGGTTGCACTCGCGGCCCCAGCGCGCAAAGGCTTTGATGGCGCCGTCAGCGCAGTGGAGCGTTTGTACGCAGGTAATATCAGCGTCTTTTTCTATGTGCCTTCGGTAGGCCAGTTCGAGCATGGTTGGGATACCTAAGCATATAACGAAGCTTATGATCATGAGGGTGAAGCGAACTGTTTTTTGATTGGCGGGATTAAAGCGCTGAGCCAGTGTTTTTATGTATTTAACAAGTACCAACCACCAAAAAATGAGCATGAGCGTTTCAAGAATTCCTACAACGAGGTTGAGATATAAGATGTGATGCTTTTGTATATGAGCCAGTTCGTGTCCGAT
>JAKANL010000014.1 GCA_021823685.1 bacterium
AGCCATTGGCTACTGAAATTTTGGGTATGCCAATTCGCTTAGGCGTGCCAAAAACGGGGCACATTTTGCCCGAATCGCTGGATAATCCAATATACGCGACCGGGTATGGTCTTTTATTACACACGATAGCGGATAAAAAAGGTATGCGCTTTGATTTTGAGGGTAACGCCTCAATGGCACGGGTATTACTTCGTATGAAATTGTGGATTTCTGATTTCTTTTAATTGATAGGGTTGTGGGGAGAAAACAATGATAGCTTTTGATGAATCGAATAATTGCATTAACTGTGTTTCACACACGGCAAAAATTACGGTTTTAGGCGTGGGCGGTGCGGGTAATAATACCGTCAATGGCATGATTGATGCAAATGATATTGCCAATGTGACTTTTATTGCCGCCAATACGGATTCTCAAGCATTAGAACATTGCCGAGCATCAACAAAAATTCAATTGGGGATCAAGTTAACCAAAGGGCTTGGCTCAGGAGCCAACCCTGAGGTGGGTAAGCGAGCCGCCGAGGAAGATCTTGATAAGTTAATTGAGCTGATCGGTGATGCCGATCTCGTCTTTTTGGCTGCCGGAATGGGTGGCGGGACAGGATCTGGAGCGTTACCGGTCATTGCAAGAGCGCTGCGCGAACGGGGGATTTTAACCGTTGCCTTTGTTACAAAACCATTCGGGTTTGAAGGCAAGCGGCGAGAGCGGGTCGCGCAGCAAGCAATTAAAGAATTACAAGAAAACGTTGATACGCTTATTGTAATTCCTAACCAAAAATTACTCGATTGCGCGTCAAATGATATTGCCATGGTCGATGCATTTAATTTGGTTAACGATATTTTAAACCAATCGGTTAAGGGTATTTCTTATATCATTACTAAGGCCGGCCACATCAATGTTGATTTTGCCGACCTGCGCGCCATCATGAAAGACATGGGGCGAGCGGTAATGGGCACCGGCCGCGCATCTGGGCATGATCGAGCCATTCAAGCTACGCAAACGGCTATATCATCACCATTGCTTGAAAACATGAGTATTCGCGGCGCCAAGGGCGTGCTTATTAATGTGAGTGGCGGATTGAGCTTGAGTTTGCAAGAAATAAACCAAGCTGCCAGCGTTGTGTATGAGCAAGCCGATCCAGATGCTAATATTATTTTGGGATCCGTTATTGATGAAAACATTGGCGATGAATTGATTGTCACGGTGGTTGCCACCGGCTGTACAACGGACGAAATGCCGGTAGTCAAAACCAAACCTGCTACCGTGGTTGAAGAAGCGGTAAAAAACAGCGGTTTACAACGCGAAGTTGAATCGGAACAGCCATCACTCGTGGCTGCAAATCAAGCCGAACTTGATAGCGTTGATATTCCTGCGTTCTTGCGTCATGGCAACAGCGCTGAACGGGATATTACCGAAGAATAGGGGCTGGTTCCTGGATATTTGTTTCCGGTGTCATCGTACGTTCCAGAAGAATAGCTGTTGCCGGTTCTATATCGGGAACGATAATGCCTATGCAAAAATACTTATGGGCAAAGGCCTTGAACCGTACGTTAAATGAGGGCGTGGTATAGAACAAAACAAAATCAAGATTGCCGTTATGAGCTAGTTGTTGCAGTTGATGCCAGGAAAGGCTTATAAGCGGCGTGTTTTCAAGCAATGTACGTGCGTGATCGCTCGAAATGGGGTATGCCTTTCGGTGCATCAGCACATCGTCTTTGTTGAGCGTATAAATCGTTGCCTGCGGAAAGAAATGTGATAAATTTTGCTGTGTTAGGCGAGTAATAAACGGGGTGGCGATGACGGACTCCTTACGATGAAGCAATTTTTTAAAGAAGTTGCGTATTCTTTTTTCAGGTAGCGTGTGCGACACCGAGCAACTTAAGAGTAGACATAAACCAATTATTTTGCGCGACATAAAAATCCCCAGAAAATACAAACGTTATGCGGGTCAATTTGTTTAAGCTTAATCGCAAAACGTTGGGGGTCAAGTGTTTCTTACATGGAGCGTATGTTTTTTACGCTTAACATATACGTTTTTTGAATTCGCATATTCTGTCAAGCGTAGTTTTTGGCTGAATGGACGCTCCTTACCTGTGCTGACCATTTTCGTTGGTTAATTTTTTTGTAATGGCAAAAGGATCGCTGTCAACGGCTTTTTTTGTCCGTATTAAAACGGGCTGGGTTCACCATGCGGGAAAAATCGTTCGCCAAGCCGTTGGGTATATACACCTTTTGCCTCAAGCGTTTTAATTTCGCTGATTAATTCGTCCGTGCACGGAAGGCACATCTGGTTGATTGTATGTTCCTTCCTGTCCGCACCAGTTTGCTCTGACCAGCTTCGGCAGGTAACAATAACGGTTTTTTGTTGCATGTTTGGAACGACGATGCCGTCACACATTGCCTCTTTGCGCATGCCTTCCCAGAAGGTCCAGACGTCTGGGCTCCATGAGCCGCCGACCAGGATTGACGATTTGAAGCGAATCGTTTCGAGCATGCCGTTTTTAGTCGTTAAGCGGTCAAGTTGTTGTTTGGTTAATTTAACCCCAAGAATTTCGAAAAAACCCTTTGCATTTTGTTTGATGCTAGTCACGGGCAGTGAAGATTGTTTGGTGATGAGATCTTCGCTCGTGAGCTGATGGATGGCTATTGCGGGGAAAAGGGTATCGAGTTTGCTGGCAGTTGTGCTGATTGGCGCGGTTTGTTTCTCTTTGCTATGGATGCTAGATATTACACAGCAGCATAAGACTGAACATAAGCAGACTTTTGGGTAAAACATAATGACCCCTTCAAATAAAACAAAAAATTTCCTACGTATTTTGAAGATACTCACTGGTAAAATCAATTTTTACGATAATTTCGCGGTTTGCAAATGCATCATAGAATAGTTTTCTGGTAACAATGACATATCTTGAATGGGGAACCATAAATCCATCGTATTCTATATAAGTTGGCCGTTCGACTTTGTTTTTTTCAATGAGCGTACGGTCGCTTTCGGTGAGTATGTGTGGGATAAAATTGATTCTTTGAAGCTTGCCTCCCAGATACGATAGTTGTTGTGCTACGAAGTGCGTTTCTCCTGCAAACATTTGTACGGAATCCCTGTTACGGTTTTCACGTTCTTCTTCTTCGGTGAGCCAATAAATGTTTTCTTCGGGGAAAAGCGCTTTAAGCTCTCCAAGTGTTTTCCATTCCTGCTTGAATGGATATACGGCCAGTTGTTCCATATCTGCATCAGAGGTCTTTCTCAATGCGGCCGAGTCACCATCCATACCAAACAGCACGCTGTTGCCGAGTGCCAAGAGCAAACCGAGTGAGCGATAAAACATGAAGATCCCCTTATCGTTAAAAATTGCATAGATTCTCTACCAAGAATAGCGACAAAAAGAAGCTTGTCAACGGCCTTTTTTGCCGCTTATGCCCACGCAAAGAATAGTTGTGCGCCTGATTAAAAAGTTAAGCATACAAAGGCACCAAGACGGTCGGCGCGCAGAGCTCTGCGGCCTTTGAAATCATGTTGGTAGAAAAAGCCGAGCGTCGGCTTACCCTTCGCGTCTTGTGACATATTAAACCCAAAATTATAATTGGCATCGACTTGTATTTGGTGGAGTGTCCACTCTTTAAATTGGCATGAACTATTGGCAATTGCGGTAATATAATCATTGCTATTGAGTGACAAGATGCTATTGCCTTGTTTTTGGAACTGGTATGCCACATTGAAAGAAAAACCCTTAATCAAATTGACGCCACCAAGATATAAGCGATATCGTTGAATGAACCCCCAATCAACATGTGCGCATGTTTTGGCCAAGAGTAATAAGTTAGATTGCCCATGATCAGTTTTAATACGTCGATTACGTGCGTTGCCCATGAGTTGCGTAAAATGTGTTTCAATACCGCCAGTGAAGTGATTTTTCCATATGAGCCCGAGGGTGCCGCCAAATAGAATACCCGTTGCGCCATCGTAACCGAGCGGTATCGAGAAGAGTTCATTTTCATTTGCTCGTTTGCCTGTAGGTAGCGAAAGTCCGGCGTAGAGCGAAAGTAAAACATCGGTCAAAATTGGTTTTTGTTGGGGGAAATTTCGTTCCCAACCAGCAATGACGGAAATATCGCCAAACCCGCGGTGTGACCAGGGCTTCTGGATTTCCAAACCACCCCATGCGCGGACGTTGCTTGCCAGATTATTCGTAACCAATTCTTTGACGAGTAAATCTTGCGCGGTGATGTTTTTTGTGCAGTCACACCAGCTAATATTACATAATTTCATGTGATAAAGGGGAATATAGATACCGAGATTAAACCAATGCGAAAGCCAATACCGTGCACCTATACCGGCCTCTTTCATACTCCAATGTCCTGTTGGTACGACGTGCCCGCGTATGCCATCATCCGGGACATTATTAAGAGCGGCGGCGACTTGACCAACCGTCGATTGCGGATCGAATCCTTTGACCATTGCCAGTGTGCTTTGTGTCGATTCAAAAAGCTGAAGTACGTCACACACGTTGGTGTGGTCCCACTGTGCACCCTTTTCGTGGTAGGTGCCAGCACCAAAGCAATTGACTTGGAAGGTGCCTTTCGATTGCGGTCCGGTCCACAAATAACGATCATAGGGGCGTATGACGTTGAAAGCGTAGTACGCGTTCAAGCATGTGCTCGCGCCAACACAAAATAACAGTAATATTTTTTTCATGTGCATAGGTGCGTCCTTTTATTTTATTCGTTTACCCGTAATCCGAATTCACCGGAGATCACCCAGGCGCCAGAAACGCTTAGGCGTAACGGTTTGTCGATGATGCTTGTTTGTAGACTATCTATTTCTAGCTGTGCGCTGTTAATGGTTGGAAATCCTCGTTGTGCAACTTCCATAAATGGCGGTAACGCAAATAATCCCATTGCGCGCGTTGTATTCACTGGGCGACATACCAGTTGTACCGATCCATCAAAGGCGTAAAAACTGCGCAGTTGGCCGAAGCTGGCAAAGTATGTTGGTTTATCTTTTATGTATTCGTCGCCAATATTTTGCACGCTCGTGTTTGAAAGCGTGGTACCTTCGTTGACATATAACCGGTAAATCCGTGCATCGTCGAATCCTTGATAGGCCGAGAGAGCATATACTTGCGCGCCTTGTGCTAGGCCGGTGGTGCTGGTGTTTGACGATGATGCGCTTGATAGGCTATATACGGGTCCGAGACTTTCATTGAGACTGACCGATGTCCATTGTGGTGTTCCGCTTTTGATCGTAGAGCCATTTGCGGTTCGCCATATGCCGCGGTTAGTGGCCAGAAGCGCGAGTTTGTCGCCGATAAGTACATCGTAGAAACAGCCGTGGTTACCCAATAAGAGCGATTCATCGCTGGCTAAATTGGTGTAGCGCAAAGTGCCAGATTTAAATGTTGCCGGGTCAATGATTACGCGTTCAAATCCGCGCGCTGTCAGCACATAAAGATATTGTCCATCGCCAACAATTTTGCGTATTTGATTAAATGGGCCAACTTTTTTAAACGTAAAGCCGGTAGGTAGGTTTGTTGGGGTAAATCCGTTGCCGTTTGCATCGCTCAAAATTGCCATGCCGTAGTAACCGCCAACGGCGATCCACGAACGCTTAGTTAAACCGTCACCTGATGAAAAAATGGCACAGCTCGTGATTGGCCCCAATTGCGATAAAACACCCCCGCTCGTGCCGAAAATGCGTCCGCCGCCTGCTGGGAAGCTGCCATCGGTTGAGTAAACAGCGCCCGATGCGAAATTGCCCGTAAATGGTTTGATGGTGTTGGTTGCCTGGCTATTATCACCAGTTTTGACAAAGATAACGCTATCCGTGCCCGTTGCCAAAAGTACCGTCACGCCATCAATACCCGATTCATATTCGTTATACTGCATAAATCCTTGAATGCCGCCGTTCTTGCACGGGAGTGCGGTGCTCAAAACATTGATAAGCCCAACGCTGCTATCTGACGTTGTTCCACCCAGTAATCCATCCTTTGCACACGCGCCCCACTGTGTATATTTAACCGTATTAATTGTGGTTGAACTTTTGCCCGTGAGCATCCAGAAGCCGCCGGTTCTCGCGGCAAGGTGTGCTGTGTAGCTATAGTCATCCGAGCCGCCAACGCGTTGCCAAGGCGTCCATGCTGCTATACGTCCCACATGATCAAAAATCGCTTGAGATTTAAAGATGCCTGGTTCCTGTCCGCCATTTTCATATGCGTAAGGAACGCATGCATAAACGGCATCGCCGGAGACAAAAAGATCGGTAATTGTGCGTGCTGGTGAGCTCGTGTTAAGCGGGAGCGGCCCGCCGCCTACGACGGCAGCTCTATCGCTTGTCGTACAAAGCTGCGAGCTGGTTGTTGCTATGTGTGTAAATGATCGGAAGGTCAGGTGTTGATCGTTGGCATCAAAGTTGGTAACCGGATCCTTTGTTACATCGGCAGGTAACCCTTGTTGCTCTTTTTGAACATCAGTTTTTTGCGTGGGAAAGCGTACGAGCGGGATAGCATAAATCTGATTGGCAACTTCAGCGATACCGCCGTGTCCAGCGGCCTGCGTGCCGCCATTGACGATCAGATATGAAAGCCGTGTTGATGTGTGCATGGTGCGCACTTTATAAAGTGATGCGCTGCCGCCATTGCGTGCGCAAATGATGTTGTTAGCGCTGCTGAGTACGGCTGCATCGGGGATACATTTTTCCAGAGTCAATTTGCCGTCTTGGAGGCGTCCAATGACGAGTGCACGAATGCCGTTGCTGGCCCCACTTGCTGATGTGATTCTAACGACGAGATAAAGACGCTTGAGTGTGCTATCCCAGTGCATATCGATAACGGGATCTGGCGATGTTTCTATCGTTGGCGTTCCGCTGCCTACATTTAATGCACGGCTCGAAGCATTTAATGCAAGAGCGGAGTTGCCCGCTTTTCCCGTGTTAAGGTTGCGGAATTCTTGGGTGGCGGTTGGGCTCGCGGCATTATTTTTTGGGTAAGCATATTTAATTGCGGTGATGCCGCTATTGCCGATTCCAAAGTCACTTCCATTTTGCGTGACGGCCGCAAATGCGACTAAGCCCAACGAGGCGTCGTCCGTGCTTGCCGTTGCGAGTGCTACGATATGCCCCGCATTGGCGCCATGGGCATCTTTTGGTACGGCACTTTGCAAAACCGATAGCGTTGTTTGAGTCGGTTTTGATGTGTCCGCGAGTGTTGGCTTATAAACGGTGGTGAATCGTTCGCTTTGACTTTTTGTTTGGTTGATGACCGATACGTAGAAATCTTGGTTAAGAATTGAGGCATATTTGATTTGTTTGCCCGTCAAAGGGTTGTTTTGGTTTTTGGTGTCATTGAGCGTAACCTTGGTGACGGCCAGGGGGACAAATTGTGTTACGCCAAAAACGCCGGGGGAATGGAGTGCAAGCGCGAACGTATTATTGGCTTTTTCTTCGCTGGCGCCGATGAGTGCGTTCATGGTCTGATTGCTTGAACCGATAAATTGTGCTGGACCAACCGTGAAATCAAATGTTTGCGTTGTTGAACTTATATTTCCTCTGACTACCGTTGATGCCCAAAGAGGCGTGGTATTCCAGATAGCTAAGAGTATAAATAATGGTCTATGCAATACACGGCAACTTCTCATGGATAGCCTCGTAATTTTTGATTGTCTGATACCTCTGAATTGCAGCGATATGCTGCAGTTTATACGTCAATTTAGTGTATCTAACTTTACAGATAATGCAAAATCGCTACGCTTAATACGGATAGATTGTCACGATATATTTTTGTTTTTTTAAAATTGGTTCAAAGCGCACAATTATGCATACAAAAATTTTTTCAGCAACGACGGTCGGTGTTCAGGCAAAAGAGGTGCATGTTGAAGTTGATATTTCGCTTGGGTTGATCAATTTTTTTATTGTGGGATTACCTGATACCGCCATTAAAGAAAGCCGTCAACGTATTGGGACTGCACTTAAAAACTGTGGTATCAAATTGCCCGATCGCAAAATAACGGTAAATTTAGCGCCGGCCGATTTAAAAAAAGAAGGGACTCTTTTTGATTTGCCGATTGCCGTCGGCATTTTGCAAGCGTTGCAATTAATTGCGCTTTCGCCGGAATTTGTGCAGGAAACCATATTTTTGGGCGAGCTTTCGTTGGATGGTGCTGTACGGCCAATAAAAGGTGCGCTGGCTATTGCTTATGATGCGCGTCACCGTTTGCATAAAAAACGATTAATCGTGCCCAGCGATAATGCTGGTGAGGCGGCTTTGATCAGTGATTTGGAAGTGATTGGTGTTAATCATTTGGTTCAATTGATTGGCTATGTGCGTCATGAAATTGCGATTACGCCGACCGTTTCCATGTGGCAGGAGCGCATATCGTCGACGGCCAACACCATAGATTTTGCGCAAGTTAAGGGGCAAAGACAGGCCAAGCGCGCATTGCAAATTGCTGCAGCTGGACGGCACAATATTTTGTTTGTGGGTTCGCCAGGTTCTGGGAAAACGATGTTGGCCCAGCGGTTGCCGACCATTATGCCGCCGCTTATGTTTCAAGAAGCGCTGGCAACGAGTACCATTTATTCAGTATGTGGGAAGTTGTCCAACGAGGCCCTGATATATCAGCGTCCTTTTCGCGCGCCGCATCATACCATTTCGCAGGCCGGTCTTATTGGCGGCGGTTCAAATCCGCAACCCGGTGAAGTGAGTTTGGCGCATCATGGGGTTTTGTTTTTGGATGAAATTGCCGAATTTAGACGGCATATCCTGGAAGCACTTCGCCAGCCGATGGAGAGCCACGATGTTTCAATTGCACGTGCGAACCATACGTTAACATTTCCTGCATCATTTTTATTGGTTGCGGCGCTTAATCCATGTCCGTGCGGGTATTTTGGTGATAAAAATCGTACATGTTCGTGCAGCCAACAAGATATTCACCGTTATTTGAAGAAAATCTCAGGTCCGTTGTTAGATCGTATCGATTTGCAGGTATATGTTCCCTCGTTGGCATACGATGCACTCAAAGAAAAAGATTCTGGTATTAGTTCGCATGAGTTATATAAAAATGTTGAATGCGCCGTTGAGCGCCAGCACAAGCGTTTTGATGCGCCGCGTTTTAATAATTCCATGAATACGCAGGAAATTGAGCGATGGTGCTTATTGAGCGATGGTGCTGAGCGCGCGTTTAAACAGGCGTTTGACCGCCTTAAGTTGAGTATGCGGGGGTACCATAAGTTGCTCAAAATATCGCGTACTATTGCCGATCTTGAGGGGGCTGAACATATTGCGCTCAATCATGTGCAGGAAGCGCTTACGTACCGGTCATTGGAGCATACGTTGCATGCGTTTAAATGAGCGTGATCTGGTTTTAACCCGATAAAATCTTGCCTTTTTAATGGGTTATTTCGTACGATAAATATACAGGGAGATGGTCATGAGAGTGTCACATGCATATTTTACGATCATGTTGACTTATGCCGCGTTGTTATGTGAGCAGGGAGCTACCTGGATGCAACAGCCTAAGCGGCCATATAACGAATGGCTATCCCTTGAGGATTGCACGCTTTTGGAATCAATCGGTGGAACTCCTGGTCCTATGTTGGGTTGTCGTGGGAGCCACTATTCGCATGAAATTTGTTGCCATGGCCTAACCAAGCCGTACGAACCGATCTTATATGGTTCTACCCTTGCGTTTGAAGGTCTTCACGATGATACGGCTGCTGAGCCCGGACCTGTGACTAAGGAAGCCGCTCGGGCGGATACGGTTGCAGCGCTTACCAGTGAACAAATCGTTCTCAAACGCATTGATGCAATGAATAAAGAGATGCTTAAAGGATTCAAAGCGATTCGAGACGACTTGTTATATGGTCGTCGTTAAATTCATCGTCTTATTGCAGTTTTTGTTCATTTACGTATCCTGAAAAGGGAAGTTCGTTGCGTGTTAGAATAGGTTGTGTATGAATGTGTCACTCTCGTGGTTGTTTGATCATCTGGATGCTGATTGGCGGCGCATTGATATTACTGAGTTGGTGAACCGTTTCAATCGAACAACAGCAGAAATTGAATCGTTTCATACATTTGAGCTTCCGCTTCATGATTTAGCCGTCGTACATATCAAAAACAAATCTCAACAAGCCGTAACAGCAGTATGCCCTGAATGGAAACGTGATTTGACGTTGCAATTGCGTGAAGATGCTGTTGTTGATGCATGGTATGTCGTTAGGCGTAATGGTGGCGATGTTGCATGGGCGAGTCTGCGCGATTTTGGTGCGCGCAAAGATGGTCTAATGCCGGCCGTTTATATTTCTCAGGTGACCAGCGACGGCTCCTGGAAAAAGCATGTTGATGAAAAAGATTATATTCTTGAATTGAGTAATACCTCGTTGACGCATCGCCCGGATTTATGGGGCATTCGTGGGTTAGCGCGCGAATGCGGCGCCCTACTAGGATTTTCCCTTAAACCGTTATCAGAACTTATGTATGAACAATCAGTGGTTGCCGATCAAACGCGCCATCAGATCGAGGGCGGTTTTTTGATTGAAAATCGTGCTCCGGCGGCATGTTCGCGATTTGCTGCTTGGTATCTGCCTTGCATTACCAATCATGCATGCCAGCTTTCGATTGCCTCCAGGCTTTGTCGCATAGATCAGCGGCCATATAATTGGCTTGTTGATGCAACCAATTACGTTATGTTTGATATGGGGCAACCAATTCACGCGTTTGATGCCGCTATGCTCGCGCCAGGTTCTTTTGGACCAGTGATGAGCAAAAAAGGGCAGTCGTTGACGCTTTTGGATGGCACAAAGCTTGAGCTGACCACGCAAGACATGATTATCAGCGACGGAAAACAACCGTTAGCGCTTGCTGGTATTATGGGTGGTGCAGCGAGTGGTGTTACGCTTCAAACAAAAAGAACTATTATTGAAGCGGCATGTTTTGATCCTGCTACCATTCGGTTCAGTGCCGCACGGCATAAGTTACGCACGGAAGCCTCAGCCCGCTTTGAAAAAAATCTTGATCCTAATCAAAATGTTGAGGCATTACAACGATTGGCCGCGCTTATGAAACGTGATGCCGTAACGGATGATTTTGCGCAGCCTATCATTTCATTAGGGGCACCGTTTAAACCAGCAACGATAACGGTTGCACATGATTTTATTGAGCGTAAATTGGGCGTAACGATTCCCCCAGCGTTTGTAAAAACAACCCTTGAACAACTCATGTTTAATGTTGTTCAAAAAAATGCTGAGTACACGATTAGTGTTCCCTCGTATCGGGGGCCGCGATCGGTGACGATTCCGGAAGATATTGTAGAAGAGGTAGGTCGTTTTTGGGGGTATGATAATATTACGCCAGCATTGCCGCGATGGCTTATGACGCCGATTGATCAAAAGCGTGTTCTTCGTTTGCGGAAAATTAAACAGCATTGCGCGTACGGATTGCGCATGGCAGAGGTTAATAATTATCCCTTTTACGATGAGCCGTTTTTACACGAATTGTGTTACGTGCCGTTGCATGCCGTCAAAGCAAAAAATCCGTTATCGCAGCACATGGTGCATTTGGTGACGTCGTTGGTGCCGCATCTTTTTAAAGACGTGCAGCGTAATATTCACCGCGCTGATGAGTGCGCCTTTTTCGAATGTGCTCGGACATGGCGTATGCATGATGGAAAAGAAGTTGAAACATCATCGCTTGCTGCCGTGTGGTGGGATGCAAAGAAGAAGTTTGACTTTTATGCGGGCAAAGCCGCACTTAGTTCGTTGTTTAATATGCTCAAATTGCCAGTTGAATGGCGCAAATCTGACGTTGCCGCGTCCAATTTTGCATGGTATAGCCGGTATCAAACGGCCGAGCTTTTTGTCGGCGATAAGCGTATGGGATATGCTGGCATGGCTGATACGGCTTTTGCGGAACGGATTGGAGCAGGTAGTGCGTTTATTTGTGAGGTTGATGCCGATTTCTTATTGGCGTATCAGGAGCCTTTGCCAACATTTGAACCCTTGGCGAAATATCCATGTGTTTTTTACGATATCAGCATGCTTGTACCACTTTCATGTACCGTTGAACAACTTGTTAACGTTATGAAAGGCGTTGATAGCCGTGTGTACGACGTGCAGTTGCTTGATCTTTTTGAAAAAGACGAATGGAAAGACCTTCGATCGGTTACGCTCCGTTTTTACATGCGCGATACCCAGAAAACACTATCAAAAGACGTTGCCGATGAGGTGCATCTGCGCATGATTAATGCCGTTAAGCAATTGGGGGCGCAAATCAGATGAATGTTCGTCGATTGCTCCATGGCTGTGTGTGGATTGCCGGGTTTTTGTTTGTTCTTGATCGTATTGCTAAGTGGCTGGTGATTACACATATTGCGCAGCCCATACCGCTTACACCATTTTTCTATCTTGATTACGCGATTAACCGTGGCATTTCGTGTGGGCTTTTTTATTTTACTGATACCGTTGGATTCGTGGTAGTCAGTTCGATCATTGCGGCGCTTTTGAGTGCGATTATGGTATGGACGTGGCGCGTTTATCAACGGGGAGGACTCATTATTGGGCAATTGCTTATTATTTCTGGTGGACTTTCAAATTTGTGTGATCGGGTTTTATTCGGCGGCGTGGTAGACTATCTCGGCCTGCATTGGGGGGAGTGGTGTTTTCCGCTGTTCAATATTGCTGATGTTGCGATCGATGTAGGCGTTGTCATTCTCATCGTGCAAAATATGGCAAAAAAATGAAACGATTAATTGCTCCGATACGTTTTTTAGTGACGCTTGGGCCTTTGGGATATCTTCCGGCTTCAGGAACGATTGCTACCGTGGCGACCATGCTTGGATTATGGGTACTTAGGGGCATTATTTCACCAGCTTTTTTTGTCATATGGATTTTACCTATCATTGCTTTAAGCATTGTGTTGGTACAAGTGGTCTTGCCGACTTTTGATCATGACGATCCGCCTGAAATTGTTATTGATGAAGTCGTTGGTTTTTTATTTGCTATGAGTTTTTTCCCTCGTACGTGGGTGTGGCTAATGAGCGGTTTTATTGTGTTTAGATTTTTTGATATTTTCAAGCCGCTGGGAATCAAGCGTCTTGAGCGTCTTGGCGGGGCGGCTGCGGTTGTGTGTGATGATGTTTTGGCCGGCTTTTATACGCAGATTATTTTGTTATTGGGGGCGGTTGTATTCGATCTATGTTGCGCGTATTTAAAAACGGTCTAACCTACCTGGGATATATCTTCAATCCACCCGTTTGTACGGCGTGCCATTGTCCGTTGCGTGAGCGTACCGTTTTTTGTTCATGGTGTAACACGCGTGTTGGTGAGATAGTCTCCTGTACATTAGCGTTGACAAAAAAATATGATTTAACTGTTTATGCAGCTGCGGCATATCAAGAGCCGGTTCGCTCATTGATATTGCAAAAAAGTTCAGGCGTCGTTGCTGGGAGTTATGCCTTGGCGCAACTTATTATTGAGCGTACCCCTTTCTGCAGAATGCCATGTGATTATCTCGTGCCGGTGCCTCTCTATTGGGTGCGGCAGTGGCGGCGGGGCTTTAATCAAACCTATGAGATGGCCGTATGTTTGGCTGCACAGCGGGCTTGTTCTGTTGTGCCCTTGGTGCGGCGGGTACGACACACGAACTATCAATCGCATGTTGATATTGCCTTACGGCAAACCAATGTTAAAGATGCGTTTGCTCTTGCGCGATTTATTGATAGTGATGCGATATCAGGCAAACATGTGGTTCTTATTGACGATCTGATGACAACGGGGAGCACGTTGGTACAAACAGCGCGTGTTTTGCTGCCCTTAAAACCAGCCTCTATCTCTGCCGTGGTGGCTTGTCGTGCAATGCCCGTTGCGCGATAACGTGTGCTATGTTACAATACCGGTAGTAAATATTTTATTTTTTATTGTGAGGCGTGACCGTATGAAACAATGCAATCCTCGTATGCTCTATTTCGTGGCTGGAACGTTGGTCGTTTTGGCTGGGTGTGGCAAAAAAGCGCAAGAAGAAACCCTTGTTCCATCGCAGGTAGGAATCAACGAAGAAGTTCTCATTAGCCGTAATGGCAAGCCGCTTTTGACCGTTGCTGAATTTCAAAAAACATTAAAAGATGCGACGGAAGCGGATCAACAAATGCAATTGATGGCTCAATTTATGCCTGATTTTGAAATGCAGTTTTTCAAACAATCTGAATTGCGCAAGCGTGTATTAGATTTGTGGGCTTCAGAAAATAAAATTGCCGAAGAAAAAGAATATAAAGAACAAGAAGATCGTGCCAAAGAAGCGTTACGTACCATCTTGAATCAGCAAATGTTTGTTAAGAAAAACGTCGGCAAGGTAAGTCAAGAAGACGTTGTCAAATACTACGAAGAACATAAAAAAGATCCAAATTTCCTGATAAATCCAGACGGTGTTGAAGCTCAAGCGGTAACGTTTGCGTCTGAACAAGCGGCTCAAGATTTTGAGCAGTCAGTTCGTCAGCACAAAAATGATCTGGGAGCTGCCGCCAAAGGCATAAAGAAATCGGTAGATAATTTGGGTGTTGTTTCGCAAATGAGTGCCATTGATCCAAAAGTCAAAGCACGCGTACTTGCGGTAAAAAAATTCCCAACGATCGTGGTCGTTAAGGTAAACGATAAAGATGTATGGGTTGTTAAAGCGACCAAGCATGTAACAGCCAAGTATCGTCCGCTCGATGAACGCGTCAAAAAAATGATCGAAGAAATGCTGATGGGCAGCAAGATCGAAGAAACGTTTGCGCAAAAGATTGAAGAGTTCCAAAAGCAATACGGTCTTGAAGTTAACTTCACCTATTTTGAACGCAAACAAAAAGAGCGTGAAGCGGAACGTGCCAAAATGATGCAAGAAGCTCAATCAAAGGCAGCCAACAAAGCTAAGGCTTAAGCTGAGTATAAGATGATTGTAGGCTCACGCACCTGCGTGAGCCTACTTTTTTAGGAGAAACGAATGGCTCGAATGGTTTTAGGGTTGGCTTGGTGTGTGCTGCTGAGTGCGGCGATATACGCCGATGCCCCTGCCGGTGCGTACGTTGTTGGTGAGATAAAAGCAATTGTTGACGGTCCGATGGGTACCGATGTTATCACTGATCTAGACGTTGCGCAGCACCGATTTGCCGGGGATTTTGATCTCGATGCATTGATTTTAATGTACGCCAAAACGCAGCATGCTGAATCGACGGGTATATCAATTACGCAAGATGATGTTGATCGTTATTTGCGAGCTCTTTCGCAGCAGGGACAGGCTTCTGGTCAAGCGTTAACTCCAGACTCCTTGCGCGCAATGGCGCGTGATTTAGGGTGTTCGCTTGATGAACTTTATACCATACTCAAAAAATTATATACGGCTAACGTGACTATGGAACAAGATGTCCATTCGCAATTGACGATTACTGAGCAACAAGTTGAAGCTGCTTACAGTGCAGATCCTGAGTATAAAGATGGTGTTTATTTCTTGCAAACAGCGCATGTACCGCTTGAAGCCGGGCAATCTAAAACTGAACGCAAAAGGGATCTCGTGAAGAATGCTGCGGCTATGAAAGACCTTTCGTGGAGCATTCCGTTTGATATTAACGACTCCGAATTGGCCGCTGAGAAAAGCTTTATAAAAAAAATGAAGCGCGGCGATATTCATGTGTACGAGTTGAGCGATGGTTTTGAGTTGTATCGTTTGACGAATCGGACTGAACGGAAAAAATTATCGCTTGAAGAGCGAAGAAAAGATATCCTCGCCCGTTTGCGTGAAAAAAAATTCGAACAAACGGTTAAGCAATATAATCAAGATCGGTTGAGCGAAGTTGTGGTAACCAAGTTCTAGCTTACGTATTTCTATTCGCCTGAATGTTGTTCTGGCGATTCCGTTGCTTCCGTTTCGGCCATCAGGCTTTGTACGCGGGCAACGAGTTGATCGGCTTTTGGTGCCCATTCCGGACGCTGTTTAAAATATGCATGTAAAAGTGTTTCTAACGTGGTATCTGGTTCTATGTTGATGCGTCTTTCGCGAATTGCCGGTGGGCGTATTGGCGTAATATCAACCACGTAATGTGCTTGAACGCATGCGGCTTGAATTGCCCTAAGATCGATACGCTGCGTGATATCTTCAGGGATTTCATAGGTAACTTTGATGATAGCGTCTTTGATGGCATTTTTGTCAATTTCATCGATGATCGCTCGTGTTTGATCCATTTCTTGGTTCGATGTAAGTTTGGCGTCAATTTGAATAAAGCGGCGCGTGGGTACCGGGATAAATTGATATTCAGCTGAGCCCTTCTGCGTAATAGTTACCAAACAAAAACCCTTCTCTTCGCTTCGTTCACCAAAATCAATTCGTTCGATAGAGCCGGCGTAGACGATGGGTGGCGCGGCATGCATATTTACCCGTTGGTGCCGATGAAGATGGCCGAGCGCGATGTAATCAAATGGTGCGATGGCCAGTTGTGTGGGTAAAAATATGGGATCCGTGCCATAAATGGCTTTCTTTTCTGAACCTGAAAAAAGCGCGGTGCTGACCGTGAGATGGCCAGCCAAAATTGCTGGCACGTCCGGATCGAGCTGTTGAGCATAATGCGCGATTAAATTACCCACTTGTTGCGACAAATAATCAGTAATGGAGCTGGCAGTCTGAACCGGTGATGATAGTGCAATGGTATTACGGGTAGGCCATGGGATGGCGACGATATTAATAGGCCCCTGTGTGGTTTGTAAATTGATAACGGTTGGTTTTGCGACGACATAAAATCCATCAATAGGAAGTGCTCCAAAAATATCGAGCGCGTGCGCTTTGCCAAAGCTGAGCGGGTGATCGTGATTGCCGACAATAATAATGACGGGAATATGTGCTTGATATAATTTTAATAAGCTACGCACCAGTAGGCGCTGCTGCGTCGGGCTTGGGTACGCATTTTTATACGCATCTCCGCAAAAAAGAAAAAAATCGACGCGCTGATCGATGGCATAATCAATGCAATACATAAATGCTTGATAGAAATCGTTAAGGCGCGAGTGAATACCCGTTTGCGGATCTATTTTGCCGTAATTTTCGACACCAAAATGAACATCGGCCGTATGAATGAACCGTATCATAGAGTCGATATATCTGGCTTTATCGTTGTATTGGGCGTGTACGTTTGTACTATTTGTTCATTTTCGATGTGCACGAATGGCTTGATTATTCGATTGGCCGAGAGAAGACTGTTATTAACCACGATATGCGATTCTAGAATGCAGTTATCGCTAATAACCGTGTCATGCAAAATGCAGAATGGCCCGACGGAAACATTTTCTCCAATGACCGTTTTTCCCAGAAGATGCGCGCCGCATCCGATAGTGCTGCAGCGGCCAATACGAACGGTTTCATCAATAATGACATTTTGTGGCGCAAAAAAACGTACGCCGTTTTTCATCCAATGATCGATAATTTCTGAGCGTTTGATTTGTTCAGCAACCCACAATTCACGCAAGGTATTGACGCCGCGCACGTGATCAAAGGGAGTTTCAACGGTTATGACGGGCAACCCATTTATGCTTGCCATTTCTGCCAGGGTAGTCAAATAGTATTCGCCGCTTATTGGGTTACGCGGAAGGGTGTCAATAACCGATTCCAAAAACGAGCGCCTGAAAATATAAATGCCGCCATTGATTGGAAAGCTTTCACGTTGCTCGTGCTGAAAGTGACGCGCTTCAACAATTTTGACGATATTATCTTCGGTTACGACAAAGCCGTATCCTGTGACCGATGGGTCAAAATTATGAGAGACCATAAATGACATAGCGGCGTTGTTTTGTAGATGGTTTTCAATTAATTCTTCGAGCAGTTGTTGTGTCAAAAGTGGCGCATCGCCATTCATGACCAAAATATGATTGCTCGTCCAGGTAGGTTGTGAACATTTAAGTGCATGGCCTGTGCCGAGCTGTTCGGTTTGGGTTACAAACGTAAACGTATTATTTGTGGCGTGGTACTGTTTGACCGTCTGCTCTACCTGTTCTTTTTGGTAACCAACGATGAGTGTTGCGGGAATATGCATGAGTTCAAGCAAGGTGGTGGTGTGTAAAACCATTGCCTTGCCGCATATGGGCTCAAGCAGTTTTGATTGATCCGTGTTGAGGCGCTTTGATTTACCAGCAGCCAAAACAACGGCTTGTACGCTGCGACCGATCATACCCAAATCCTTTAATTAACTTAATTTTTTGTAACCTTTTGCCATCCATTTAGGTTGAACACACTTATTATAACACATTAAAAAAGTGCCGACAAAAGTGCGACATAGCGTACTTTGAGTTGCCGGCACGAACGCTCAATCAGGTCGTCTGGCCAGCAAAATGGCCACAATGATTTGGCCATTGCGTAATTGCGCGTTGCATTGGAATACGTTATGCTAAAATAGTTCATTCAAAGATATACATGGTGGCATCGCGTAGGAGAGATGGCTGAGTGGTCGAAAGCGGCCGCCTCGAAAGCGGTTGTCTCGTTGAATGACGGGACCGTGGGTTCGAATCCCACTCTCTCCACCAGTGTTGCCGTTTGATACAATAAGCAAAAAGGTTGAACATGATGAAACGCTTGTTACTGGTGTCTCTTTTGGCAATAGGCGGCTTAACCGATATACGTGCATCTTTAGATAATCGTTATCTTTTTCCGCTTAATCAACATCTTTTTATGCGTTCGCTCAAAAAACAGTCTGACGCGTGGGTGCGTGGTTTCTTTATGACGGCTTCACAGGCGCGGGATGAAAACGGCTGTAATTTAACCTTGCCTATGCTTAGCGGGACGTATGATCTGGCTGCGATTAATTCGGCAATGAATTCAATTGGCCTTACCAACCCCTGGTATCTTTCTGAATGGGGAGCATCGGAGATTCCTTTTGGTGCATTTGGCAAATTACGTTCTTCTGGTGTTGCCCTTGCTCTTGAATACCAACTACTTCCCCATTGCTCGCTCGGTGCGGCTTTTTCTCTTATGCATGCGAGCGCACGATCTGATTATTGTGTGACACAAAAGACCCGCGAAGCGATGAAATTAGTGTATGGCGACGAGTGGTATCCGGGGCGTGAGCGTGCGCTGGAACAAGCACGTTTGGGGGTAAATAAAACATTGGGATTGTGTTCTGGGCGTTGGAGCGCGACGGGGGTCAGCGATTTAGATTTTTACGTGCGGCTGGGCGGTATTGAAGAATATTTGTGGAAATTGAGGCAAGTCGATGCCAGCGTGACGTTGGGCGCGATTGCTCCGACGGGCAAAAAGCGTAATGTGTACGATCCCGCCTCATTTCCTTTTGATGGTAACGGACTTTGGGGTGCCTTTATCAAAGGTGATCTTTCTCTTGAACTAACCGATGACTGGTATTTTGGTCTTTGGCTTTACACGAGTAAACGATTTTCAAAAACACAAATATCACGCATGCCAATGGCGCGTGAACCGCTGCCATACGGCGTTTTGGTCGATAATGCGCGCATTAACCCGGGCATAACCCTTGCGGCAAGCCCATATTTAGTTTTGGATGATTTATACGATGGATTCGGGGTATATGCGCAGTATGCTTATATCCATCATACACATGATTTCTGGCAGTATTCGGGAAGGTGTAAGCCAAATCTGTCACGATTAAATTGTGCCGGATATTGGACGAACGAGTTTTTATCGTTCGGTTTGGATTACGATTTTACTAAGCGTACGATACCGGCAGAATATGGGCCACGATTTTTCATGGATTGCATTGTGCCGGTACAATTATTTAATGCACAATGGGTGGCTAAGACGTATCAAGTGTCACTTGGAGTAGAGTTTAATTTTTAATAAGAGCGAGTTGTTGGTATGGCCAATTTTATGGATAAGTTCGTTCCCGCACGCAAATTGCTCAGTTATTTTTCAAATGATATAGCAATTGATTTGGGGACGGCCAATACGTTGGTTTTTACGCCTAATAAAGGGATTTTATTGGATGAACCATCGGTGGTGGCAGTTAACGCGATTACTAATAAAGTGTTGGCGGCGGGCAAGGCTGCCAAGGAAATGTTGGGAAGAACGCCGGAAAATATTATTGCTTGCCGTCCCTTGCGTGATGGCGTGATTGCTGATTTTGAAAAAGCCGAAGTCATGCTGCGTTATTTTATTCGTCGTGTGCACGATCATCGGCGAACGCTGGTTAAACCGCGCATGGTTATAGGCGTGCCTTCGGGTATTACGCAGGTTGAATTACGTGCCGTTGAAGAATCGGCAAAACAAGCTGGCGCTCGCGGAGAGCACGTTTTTCCGATCAAAGAACCTATTGCTGCTGCTATTGGTGCCGGGCTCCCTATCCATGAACCGCGCGCTAACATGATTGTTGATATTGGCGGCGGGACAACGGAGGTTGCGGTTATTGCGCTTAAAGGTGTTGTTTTTTGCCGGTCGATTCGGATTGGTGGTGACGAAATGGATAGTGCCATTGCGCAATACGTAAAAAGAAAATATAACCTGCTCATTGGCGAACGCACGGCCGAACAAATCAAAATTAATATCGGTACCGTTATGCCAGAAATTAACGAAAAAATGGCCATAAAAGGGCGTGATTTAGTTACCGGCGTTCCTAAAACGGTCGTTTTGACCAACGAAGAAGTTAACGAAGCGTTGCTTGAAACGGTTGGCAATATTATTGATATCGTGCGCGCTGCGCTTGAAAATACGCCACCAGAATTATCTTCTGATTTGGTTGATACGGGTATCGTATTAGCCGGCGGTGGCTCAATGTTGCGCGGTCTTGATAAGTTATTGTCAAAAGAAACAAAATTGCCGGTACGCGTTGCTGAAGATCCGCTTTTGTGCGTGGTTAAAGGAGCCGGCAAGGTATTGGAACACTTTGATTTCTTCAAGGAAGTATTGATGGCGGGGTAAGATGCGCAACCTTCCGCAATTCCAGGGAATTGCTCTCAAAAAACGCTTTGGCCAAAATTTTTTACAAGACGCTCGGTATTTAGATGTCATGCCGCAGCAGGTTGAACTGACGGCTGGTACGAGCGTTCTGGAAATTGGTGGTGGTGCTGGCGTTCTCACGCGCGCTATTCTTGCGCAAAAACCTGCGCGTTTGTGGGTATTTGAAATCGATCCAGAATGGGTTGCCTATCTTGGAAAGCAGATCAAAGATAAACGACTTACGGTTATCGCCGATAATATTTTGGATTTTGATTTTGAACAATTTGCGCCGCATGCGCCATGGACCATATTGGCGAATCTGCCATATCACATAACATTTCCACTGTTGCATCGCATACAGCAGCATCGAACGCTTTTTGCGCAGGGCGTCATTATGGTGCAAGACGAAGTTGCCCAAAAAATTACCAAAACGCACGGCCGCGATTACGGCTTTATTTCTCTTTTTTTTCAATGGTATTTTCAGTGGCGTTTGTTAGATCGTGTTCCGCCGAGTGCTTTTTTCCCCGCGCCGAAAGTATTCTCGCGACTTCTGTATTTTAAGCCGATTGAAAAAACGCCTGAAATTCCTGATGAAAAACTTTTTTGGCAATTTATCAAGCAGTGCTTTAAGCAGCCACGCAGAACCTTACGTAATAATTTGGCGCAGGGCAGCTACGATACGACCAACATCCCCGAAGCCATCGTGCTTTTGCGGGCACAACAATTATCGATGGCTGATCTACTTGAGCTGTGGCAGATGGTACGCCGTTGATAATGTGTAGCGGGGTGTACTAAGCTGCACAAAAGTAATGGGAGAGCTGTTATGGTCTATTGTGTGACGCGTTTTTGTTTAACGATGAAATATTCTTTCTTTTGGGTGCGGCGTGGGCTTGCATTGATTCCGGTTTTATGGCGTATTTTTGCGCTGAGAGAGCCGCGCATCAGCTTTTTGGGAGGCGGGCGATTATCGCTTGATGATCAGTATGCCAGGCAAGCGCGCGCACTTGCCCGGCTTTGCGTGCAGCATGGGATGAGCATTATTACGGGAGGCGGCCGTGGCATTATGCAGGCTGCCGCACTCGGAGCGCAGGATGCTGGCAAAAAAAAATTAAGGAGTATTGGCGTTGGGCTTGTGGGTGTTGATGAGGGCCTGGCGCCGGTTTCGGGTGGCATGCTGGTGCGCGTTGATAATCTCATTATGCGCAAATGGCTCATGATTAATTTTTCGAGCGTGCACGTGATATTTCCCGGTGGGGTTGGCACACAAAATGAATTTACTGAGTTGCTGGCGCTTATCGATATGAAACTTTTGCATCGTTTGCCGGTTGTTCTCTTTGGTAAAGAATACTGGCAGCCATTGCTTGATTGGATGCGCCAAGAGGGGGTTGCACATGGCGTTGTTGCGCCCGAAGTTCTTAACTTTTTTATACTTGTTGATGACGTCGAAGAAGCTTATGACTGTATTGTTAATAAGTGTTCTTTATTAGTGCCCTAGGTAGCTAGATTAATACCGGTTTTCTGTAATTGTTTGCGCAGATTGGCGATACCGCGATAACGAATGCCCGTCATGCCCATACGCTCAGCTTGCGTGATGTTGGGCTGATGGTCGTCAATTAATATCAGTCTTGGCTTTTCTGGGATTTCTTTGGAAATCGTGCTGACCAGTTTTTCAAACGCCTTCGGATTTGGTTTGGCGCAGTAGCCATCGTTAGCTGAACTGTGCGCGATGTAATCGAAAAGTTTAAAAAGTTCTGGATTGGCTTTGGCGAGTATTTCTATCGATTCTTGGCCGATATTGGTGAGTATGGCGAGGCGATAATTTTTTTCTCTGAGTTCTTTGAGAAGGATAAACATTGCCGGGCGCACATATTGTGCATTAACGATTTCTAGAGCAGTGCTGCGTATGGGGGTGAAAGGGGTATGACGCTTGGCCAATTCGTTGATCATGTGTTCCAGGACCTGCTTGCGCCAAAGGCCACGTAGGATGTATCCGACAAACCACGGATTAAAAGCGAGCACAAACATGCGCCATTTGTACGGGCTGTGCCAAACGAGTGAAGTTACACGAAGGGGGCTTAAGTGGAGAACGACGCCATTAAGATCGAAAACGATAACGGTTTCTTGCATGACACCCTTTTTGCTGAAGCATTAATAGGATATCAGGCGGCTCTTGCAGCGTCTAGCCGTTAGGCCTTTTGAGTAAGGGGTTGGGTTACGGGTGTCGCAGTTGCCGGGCGTATACGTGGATGGAAGGTGCGCCGGACGTCGCTGATAAAGGTTGCGGCATCGCTGAAGATATAGCCAAAGACGCGAATGCCCAGCGGCGCAAGCGTTTTTATGCAGAGTTCGATATTTTTATATTTATCGTCGATCATGAAAAGAGCGTCCGGCGTTTTACCGGTTTTTTCTTTGATGAGCTTTGCCAAATCGTGGTACACTTCTGGATTATTTTTTTGTCGGTATCCGTTATTCTCCGTCGCTATTTGCGCGCCGGCGAATATATTAAATTTACCGCCGCTTTTTTTGTTCATGTAGTCATATGAAGCTTGGCCAACGTTTGAACAGGCAAAAACCGGGTATCCGCACCCTTTGAAAAATTTGAACATTAAGTCGTTGACGGTAAATGGGCTGATAAGCTCAAGTATTTTTTCTTGACGTTCTACGGGTTGTTTATTCAATGCATATAGCTCAATGTGTGGGCGTTCAACGTTATCGGTGACTTGGCTTGCCAGATACTTGGGTCCGAAAAGGCACATTTTACCAATAAAGCGCCCAAATTGCGGCCACGAAAGCTGCCATGCGCGATCTAAGTCGCCAGAAACCCTATCTAAAAAGACGTCATGAAGATCGGTCACGAGTACAATATTGTGTTTTTTGTGACTGAATTGGCGCAATTGGTCTAATTGAAGTTCGTTAAAATAATATTGCTGCATGCCCAGACATTGCGTCCCGGCAAATATGAGCACAATAATGCTTAAAATAAGCTTTTTCATTGATAGATCCTCCATGCTCTAAGTGTAGCACAATGGCTGAAAAAGGCTATTTTTTGCTCGCAAAAAGGCGCGGTAAGTCTATTTGGCGATAGTAATCGACGGTAAAGTCGGATTTGGCGAGCAGTTCGCGGTTTTTGCCCGAATTGAGCCCGATGCAGAACATGCCAGCATTTTTGGCGGCATTAAGGCCGTTTTGGCTATCTTCGATGGCGATACACTCTTCTGGAGCTACATTAAGTTGGCTTGCGACATGGAGATAGAGGTCTGGGTACGGCTTGGGAACATTGTTAACGGCGCTGATATTATAGATATGTCTGCCGAAAAATCGCTCCAGGCGCAATTTTTCTTTGGTGATAATCATCCATGTGTCATCGGAATTGGTGGCGACGCCGCTCAGGAGCCCAAATTGCTTAGTGGCTTTGCGATGGAAGGTAACAAAGCCTCGAATGAATGAAAGTTTTTCTTGGTATCCCGTCACGAGGTGCGTAAAATGTTTCTGCATAATTTCTTCGACGGATTCTTCAAGCGAGAACATGTCTTTGAGCATTTTGCAGCTATAGGGTAACGCTAAGCCAGAAATTTTGGTACGTAAATCGTACTCAATTTCGGGTGTGATAATAACGCTTTTTTCGGTGAGTAGGCTGCGGGTTGCATGGTCCCAGATATGGTTGGTGTCGGCGATGGTGCCGTCAAGATCAAAAATAATAGCGCGATAATTCATACGTTTATAGTATACCGTGATCTTCTTTTTAGTCATCAGTTGCCTGGTTAAAAAAGCCTGCGCGTTGGCGAGCGTAGGCTTTTTGGTTTGTTAAAAATTCATTATGCGTGTACGAATGTGTTACGTGTCTGCCTATCAACCCAGGCTCGCTGATCTGTCGGTAGGGCGTGGTAAACCGGTTGCATATCGGCAATTTCTTGAGCCGTGAAGTGTGGATTGAGTGCAACGCGGGTCATGAACGCGAGACGCTTTAATTCGACTTCGTCTATTTGTAAGATAGCGCCAGACTTTCGATCCCATTTTTTTTGCCGAATGCAGGCGCGGTAATCGTCGGGTAGAGTAAGGATGTGTTGGCTATCGGCGGAATAGGCTATTGACATAGAGATTAATGTGCCGAACTTTTGAAAAATCTGTAATAGTGTGCCGTTGGCGGCATCCCAGAGGTACGCATCCTCCTCCTTGCACACGACAAGGATGAGTCGACCATTGGGTGAATATTGCGCATTCAGGACAACGCTGGGGTGTTGAAATACGTGTAATAGGTCACCGCTAGTGCTGTAGACGCACAGGTCGGGGGTATCCCCCACAGTAAGGATTTGTTTGCCGTCGGGTGAACATATGGCCTTTTGCGGCTTGCCCAAACCTGGATGAGGGAATATATGTAATACTGCTTCTCTATCGTTCCAGATGTCCGTATTGTGGTTATCCTGGCCGAAAATATAGATTTCTTGCTTATCGCGCTCGATAAAGATTTCTTGTTTCTCGGGTAGATATGTTGCTTCCAGGATACTATCAGGATAAGGAAGTATGCGTAATAATGCGCCAGTGTGGAAATCCCGAATTTTCACATTGTGGCCGCCATAGTATATGGTGGTGGGCAAATTTGTTGTTGAAAAGATCTTATCTGGATCTGGAAGCATGCATACTAGCGTGCCGGTGATGGCATCCCAAATGCGCATATCGCACGTGTTGCGAGTTGAGCATATCTTGTGGTGGGTGGACGGAAATGTTGCTGCAAAGATTCTGTCAGGATGACGTACTTCTAGTTGAGCTCCATTGGCGGTATCCCAGATGTACACATGGTGGTTGTCGCATATGGTAATGATTTGGCGGCCGTCGGGCGAATACGTTGCTGACAAGACCTTATCCGTATGCGGAAGCGTATGTAATTGGGCGCCACTGGTCGTATCCCAGATGTACACATTGTGGTTGTCGCATATGGTAATGATGTGTTGGCCGTCGGGCGAATGCGTTACTGACAAGACCTTATCCGTATGCGGAAGCGTATGTAATCGGGTGCCACTGGTCATATCCCAGATGTACACATTGTGGTTGTCGCATATGGTAATGATGTGCTGGCCGTCAGGCGAAAACGTTGCTGATGAGACCTTATCCGTATGCGGAAGTGTATGTAATTGGGTGCCATTGGCGGGATTCCAGATGTACACATGGTTGTTGTTGCATATGGTAATGATGTGCTGGCCGTCAGGCGAATACGTTGCTGACCAGACCATATTCGGATGTACAAGTGTTTGTACCGGGCTGCCATCGGAATCCCAGATGTACACGTCGCGACCAGCCCATTCGCGGAAAGCGATATGTTGGCTGTCAGGCGAATAGGTTGCCCAGTTGAGCTGCTTGGGGAGCTCAAGTTCAAGGGCAGTGTGCCAGGGGCTGTGGTGAAGGACCCTTCTTTTGAAGTGGTTGTAAAGATTCTTTCGCGTTTGTTCGACAAGCCTTTCTGGAACGTAAAGAGCGGGATTATCCGTTTCAGCTTTGTTGGCGATCGCGCCAAACGGGCAGTGCCCATGGGGATTTTGAATAAAAAGATCAACGCAGTGATCGAGTAACTGCTCTATATAGTTCTGAGGGCATTCGAGCGTGTGTGCGGCATTGATAAGTCTGACGGTTGTCGGTTGATCAAGATCTGCGATGTTGGAATCTTCGCTGAGAGTGTTTTGCAAAAGATCGAAGGTTGTGGCGTCGATATCGAGTGGAATAGGATATTTTAGTCGCTTAACATCAACCAAGTTTCCATTGACATCTTTTGTGTGATCGCTAACGAATTCGTCTGCCTTTGGTTTGTCGGCGGTTTGGAAACAATCATTTAATAGCTGGAATGGGGAATCGATTGAGTTAGTTGCAGGATCGAAATTTACTACGATAGAACGCGTTTGCTCATCGCTTGTTGCTAGCGTAAGCAACAATTTTTCTGCTGTGCCAAAACAGGGCAAGCAGATGAGCGACAGTAAGAAAAGTAACGATTTATTCATGATAAATTCCATTTTAAAATTGTTATACGCGAGCGAATGTGTTACGTGTCTGCCTATCAACCCGGGCTCGCTGATCTGTCGGTAGGGCGTGGTAAACCGGTTGCATATCGGCAATTTCTTGAGCCGTGAAGTGTGGATTGATTGCAACGCGCGTCATAAATGCGAGGCGTCTTAATTCGGTTTCGCTTACATCTAAGATAGATCCAAATTGCGGAGCAAAAGCAATTTGCCGCAGGTGCACTTTACGATTGCCGCATACGCTGAGAACTTGTTGGCCATCGGGTGAATAGGCTGTCTGACGAATGTTCGTGGGATGCCCAAGTGTTTGTAATACGGTGCCATTAATGTCCCAAATATATACGTTATGTGTATCGCTGGTGTAGACCTGTTGGCCATTGGGCGAATAGACTGGCTGACGGATGTTCGTGGGATGCACGAGTGTTTGTAACTGAGTGCCGTTGATACCCCAAATGCGTACATTGCAATCAGCACACGTGGTGAGAATCTGCTGGCCATCGGGCGAATAGGTTACTCCCGCGACGCTCTGTGGGTGTACGAGGGTTTGCGACAGGGTGCCGTTGGTATCCCAAATGCGTACATTGTGATCAGCACACACGGTGACAACCTGTTGCCCATCGGGTGAATAAATTACTCCCGTGACGCTCATTGGATGCTCTAGAGCTTGTACCATGGTGCCGTTGATGTCCCAAATGCGCGCTTCGCGATCATAACACGTGGTGATAATTTGGTGGCCATCGGGCGAATAGGCTGCCTGTTGGACATTGTTTGGATGTACCAGGGTTTGTAATAGGGTGCCGTTGATATCCCAAATGCGTACTTTGTGATCATAAGATGAGGTGATAATTTGGTGGCCATTGGGCGAATAGCTTGCATAGTAGACGTATGTTGGATGCACGAGTGATTGTAATAGGGTGCCATTGGTGTCCCAGAGATATGCGCTGTGACCAAGGCAGGCAGTAAGAATCTGGTGGCCATCGGGAGAAAAGGTTGCGCTCTCGACGCGGGCCGGGTGATGAAGTGTTTGCAAGAGGGTGCCATTGGTATCCCAGAGATATGCGCTGGGATCATAATAGCCTGTGGTAAGGACCTGTTGGCTATTGGGCGAATAGGCTACCCAACGGGCACCGGTGGGAGACACGAGGGTTTGCAATAGGGTTCCGTTGATATTCCAAATCCGCACGTTGCCATCATCACATAGGGTGAGAATTTGTTGGCCATCGGGTGAATAGCATGCTGAAACGACATTCTTGTTATGCGTTAGGATAACGGCGGTCTTGCTGGGGAGAGCATTGGTTTTGAAACGATTATAGAGAATATTGCGCGCTGCCTCTATCAAATCGGTTTTTTTTATAAAAAGTGATGGATCGTCGGAATTATCGCCTCGGTCAGTGGTGCCAAAAGGACAGCGCTGTTCGGGATGCGCGATAAAAAGATCGACGCAGTGATTAAGTAATAGATAAGTGACAGCCTGTGGTCCACCAAGAGACGTATTGGTGTTAATCATTTTAACCGTATTTGGTTGATCGAGATTGGCCAGGTTGTAGTTGTCGCTACGCATTATTTCTTGAATGTGATCAAACGCGGCAGCGTCAACGAGTACTGGTATTTCTACGCCAAGCTTTTTAACGGCAACGAATTCTCCGTCGGTCGCTTTCATTTGGCTATCAACGATAAGATTTTCTTCGCCAGAGAGGAGCAGAGAGGCTATTGGGTCTATGTGAGAATAGGGTGCGGTGACGCGTTTGGTTGCCGAATCATAAGAACCAATGACCGAACGCGTTTGGTTGTCGGAGGTTGTTAGAGTGATAAGCAGATCGATCTGATTACCAAAGCACGGTAGGCAGATAAGTGACAATAAGAAAAATAACGATTTATTCATGATAAACTCCATTTTACAATTGTTATACGCGAGCGAATCCGTTACATGCCTGCCTATTAACCCAGGCTCGTTGGTCTGTTGGTAAGGCATGGTAAATCGATTGCATATCGGCAATTTCTTGAGCTGTGAAGTGTGGATTGAGTGCAACGCGCGTCATAAATGCGAGGCGTCTTAATTCGGTTTCGCTCACATCTAAGATAGATCCAAATTGCGGAGCCAAAGCAATTTGCCGCAGGTGCACTTTACGATTGCCGCATACGCTGAGAACCTCTTGGCCATCGGGTGAAAAGGTTGCTGATCTGACCGTGTCGGGACGTTGAAGCGTTTGTAAGCGAGTGCCACTGGTATTCCAGAGGTACGCATTGTTGTCGAAGCAATTAGTAAGAATCCGTTGACTATCGGGTGAAAAAGTTGCTGAAGAGACCCGGCTGTTGTGATGAAGTGTTTGTAAGAGGGTGCCATTCGTACCCCAGAGATATACGTTGTGATCAAGGCATGCCGTGAGGATCTGGTGGCCATCGGGAGAAAAGGTTGCGCTCTCGACGCGGGCCGGGTGCTGAAGTGTTTGCAAGAGGGTGCCATTGGTGTCCCAGAGATATACGTTGTGATCAAGGCATGCCGTGAGGATCTGGTGGCCATCGGGAGAAAAGGTTGCGCTCTCGACGTTGGCAGGGTGATGAAGTGTTTGTAAGAGGGTGCCACTGGTATTCCAGAGATATGCGCTGTGATCAAGGCAGGCAGTAAGAATCTGGTGGCCATCGGGTGAAAAGGTTGCTGAAGAGACCGCGTCGGGATGTTGAAGTGTTTGTATGCGGGTGCCACTGGTATTCCAGAGATATGCGCTGTGATCAAGGCATGCCGTGAGGATCTGGTGGCCATCGGGAGAAAAGGTTGCGCTCTCGACGTTGGCAGGGTGCTGAAGTGTTTGCAAGAGGGTGCCATTGGTATCCCAGAGATATGCGTTGTGACCATAATAGCCTGTGGTAAGGATTTGGTGGCCATCGGGAGAAAAGGTTGCGCTCTCGACGCGGGCCGGGTGCTGAAGTGTTTGCAAGAGGGTGCCATTGGT
>JAKANL010000001.1 GCA_021823685.1 bacterium
GGCGCAAGATGCTGCCACTGTTTTGCATTACGTTTATGAAGAAAAAATAACGTCCTATAATGCTGATTATATCTGGCAACAGTGGATTCGCCTGGTGCACAGCGCGATTTCAATTTCATATGGCTTGGTTGCCAATGATTGTCCGGTTCAGCAAGCAACGCTTGAACCAACCGTTAAAAAAATTTCACCACGTATTTTGGTTGAACTCTGCCAGCTGTGCTATATCGATGAACCGATTTTTGTAAAAACGGCCAATAAAGCCGCTTTTATACCCTTCTTTCTGCTGAAGTGCTGGCAAAGGCTTCATGAAGTTCCTGCCGGGGCTGGATTGGTTGCTCCGATCGTTAATGTTCCCGCCGTCCATCAAACGCCAAAAACTTCGGCTAGCCGGCAAGCCGAACACGTTGTGTCAGCGGTAAGTTCTTCTGTTGCTCAACGGCTTGCAAAGGCTCCGGCTCGTGAACGGGAAGAACAAGCTGTTTCGGTTGAACCGGCTCCGGCTGATGCACAACAGGTTAATCAATCTGATACTCAGCTTGAACCGTGGCAGCGTTTTTTGGCGCTGGTTGAAAAATTAGGTGAGCCATTGTTAAGTTCAATTTTTAAGCAAGGTGCGGTGCCGGCGTTTGATGCCGATAGCAAAACAATCACCGTGCATTTTGCGCATCGCATGATGCTTTTTAATGACACCATTAACCAATTTAAAAGACAGTGGGAGCCCGTTTTTATCGAAGTTTTTGGTGTTGATAAACAACTACAGGCAATTTTTGTAAAAGAACAAAACATAGCGCCGGCGCAGACGACAACAGTCACCAATCAATCTGGTGTGGCTCCCGGCAATATGCGACCAGGTACGCCACAGGCGCGTGCGTCATTGACGGTTGCGCCTACGGTATTTGGCGGGCGTGGGGTTGATGTTTCTGATAAAGAGCGCTGGCCGCTGAGCAATGCGTTGTTGCAGCATTTTTCAGGAACTATTGTTTCGGTACATAAACCGCAGTCTCCTGCGGATGCTAAAGAATCAAAAACAGATGGAGTTGAGCATGAGTAATTTGCCTTCAGTGATTATTTTTGGACGGATGAATGTTGGCAAGTCGACGTTATTTAATCGTTTGGCAAAACGTGAAAAATCTATCGTTATGGATTATTCGGGTGTAACGCGCGATTTTATCAGCGATCAGGTAGCTTGGTACGGGGTATCATTTATTTTTACTGATACCGGGGGGGTGAGCATACACAAATCTGAAGATCCCCTTACCGAACAGGTACGACTGCGTGCCTTGCAATGTGCGCGCGAAGCATCCGTTGTTCTATTTGTGGTTGATGGAACGGTTGGCATTACGCTTTCTGACCAAGAATTAGCTAAGTGGCTCCACAAAAATGCCAAAGAAGTGATTTTAATTGTTAATAAAATTGACGTGCACGTAACGCAGGAACGCCTGCATGAATTTGACCGTTTAGGGTTCAAGCGTATAATTACCGTTTCTGCGACGCATGGTACCGGCATTGAGCTGCTCCAAGATAGTGTTATTGCCCTATTGCCGCATAAAGCGGGTGAATCGGTTGCCGCTCAGCCAGTGATGAATGTTGTTTTTTTGGGTAAGCCTAATGTCGGTAAATCATCACTTATGAATATGTTGTTGCAAGAAGAGCGCAGTATTGTGAGCGATATTCCGGGTACAACAAGAGAGGCTGTTACAGCTCCTTTACAATTTTATGCGCAGACGATTGCTTTGACTGATACGGCCGGCGTACGACGTAAGCGTTCGGTTTCTGAGCCGCTTGAAGAATTGATGGTCAAAAGTTCGATGCAAGCTGTGCGGCAATCAGACATTGCCCTTTTGCTTGTTGATGCCAGTCAGGGGCGGTTATCAGATCAAGAGCTTAAGCTGGCTTTTTATGTTTTTGAGCAAGGTAAAGCACTGATTATTGTGCTTAATAAAGAAGACCTCATGGACGTGCAAGCCAAAGAATCATGGAAGTTTCACCGTGACGAGTATAAATTTTTGTATGATAAACTCGAGGTGCGGTTTATATCGTGTAAAAGTGGCAAAAATGTAAATAAGCTCTTATCGCTTATAACTAAAGTTTGGCAGCGTTACCACACCAAGTTGAGCGATAGCCAACTGACGAGCACCTGTAAGCAGGCACTTATGCATCGGCCGCTTTACCGGCAGGGGCAATTGATACGTTTATACCGCGTAGAGCAAATTAAGACGGCACCGCCAACGATTAAATTGGTTGTGAGCAATGAGAAATTGGTTGGCGAACGTGAACAGGCCTATCTAGAACATGTTTTACGTAAAGCATATGATCTTTTAAGCATTCCGGTTTGCTTTGTTGCTGAGACGTTTTCCGAGCGCTACTGATGCACATCGATTATGAGTGAGCTTTTGACATATTTTTTCTTTGTTTTTTAAACTTCTTCTACAAGATATGGTTAGATTTGCATAGCATATTAAATATTTTTTGGCTCTTTTTTAAATGATTGCAAATCTATTGGTTTTGAGTACCTTAAGAGTGGCTACGCTCAACTGACCAAAAAAGAAGGAACACAATGAATCCAACGATTACATTTCGCGGTATGCAATCATCGCCACCAATTGAGCAATATGTTCAAGAGCGCATAAAAAAAATTGAGCACATTTTGAGCAAAGAACCATCACCAAAAAATCTAGAAGTTATTTTGGAAGCCAATACGACACACCATCATCACATCGTTGAATTGCGTTTACATAGTGCGCACTACCACTTGCGTGCGCAGGCTGAGGGGGCAGATTTATACGAACGCATTGACCACGTCTTTGGCGTCTTGCTCAATGAAATTCGTAAGCACAAAGACAAATGGATTAGTGAGCGTAAGGAGGCCGGTAGGCCAGAAGAGCAGTAAGTCGCTCAATTATTTCATTTTTATGCATGTCATACAGTTCGGCACCCCAGCGTTGAAGCGGGGTGTCTTTTTTAGGATCAATGATAAGAAGCGTTGGTACACCGGTTATGCGGAATGCCTGGCGGAGACGCTCGTATTCTGGTGAGCGGCCGGCATCGATTTTTACGCATGCCATGCGATTGAGTAAGCATGCAATGGCCGGATCTTGCAGAACGCATCGGTCGATGGCTTTGCATATCGAACAATATGAAGCACCGATGTCTACGAAAAGTAATGTATTGCCATCCAAAGCTGTGCGACGGGCCGATTGGTAGTCGTTCTGCCAGGCGATTAAATCATGCTGTTGTGCTGTATAAAAGCTTACCGTTACGGCTTGCCAATAAATGGCAAGTGCGCCGGCAATAAGGGCAAGGCCAATTAAATATTTAAAGTATTTAGTAAGCCTCGTCTGAGATGGTGCGCTGATTGCATAATAAAAACCGAATACTAGTGCGCTAGTGGCCATGAGCCACAATAAAATATTGAGGGGAAGAATATTGCTGAGGTAATAAAAACAAAGTGCGATTAAAAGCAGGCCAAAAATTTTCTGTGTCTCAAGCATCCAGGCGCCAGCGCGCGGAAGGATGTTAATCGTTGCTGAAAATGATCCAATGATCAAGAGGGGTATGCCCATGCCAACGCCAAATGAGAAGAGCAGCGCAAATCCCAGTATTTTGCTGCCCAATGATGCCACAATGGTAAGCAGGAAGGCCAGACCGGGAGAAAGGCAGGGCGATGCGATGGTTCCACTGGCTACGCCAAAAAGAAAGGCTGAAATGACTGATCCGGTTGGCTTAGTTGAACGTTGTTTGGTGAGAAAAGATGGTAATTTGAGCTGGTAGAGGCCAAAAAGCGATAACGCGAAGTAGGCTAAAATGGCCACGATACTGATAACGACGATCGGTTTGCCGGTCAAGCTGCCAAAGACGATGCCCGTGAATGCGGCGCCCAATCCGAGTGCGGCAAACGTGCATGCGATGCCGGCCATATAACTGAATGCGAGTAAAAAGTTATAGATGTTCGATTGGTGCCGATGCGCGTGCAAGATGCCAACCGTGATGGGAATCATGGGGTATATGCACGGCGTTAGGCTCATGAGAATGCCAAGCAGGAGCGCGAGTAAGAGGCGAATTCCCCACGACGAGTGGCGCGCAAAAAGGCTCTGAAGATAGAGATTGAGCGTTGCCTTTTGTTTGTGCGGCGCAGGACACTGCCCATGATCTTCAACGGTAATCATTTGGCACTTATTGTTGTTCGTTTCGATTACGACCGACTTTTTCGTTGGATCCGCTGTTCGATGAGGTACTAATAAAATGCGTGCAAATGTTGGCGTTTTTGATACGTGCGTAAAGTAGCCTAAGACAAGCGCGCTGTCGCCTGAAAATTTTTTAACGAGCAAGGTACCGGTAATGGTAAAGGGTTTACGGTAACCTCTTTTTGTTGTGTTGAACGTTGGGTCAAAAAAATCCTGTGCGGGTTCTTCGATGCGCCATGAGTCAATAACAATCGCCGGGTTATCGCTGGTAAGATGCATGCTGTCAAGATAGACAAAGTCGCCGGCATTGGGGGTAATTTTGAGCGCAAAGTGACGTTTTTCATCTTGGACGATTGATAACTTTCGTGGAGCAATCTGGATTGCCTGGGTCAAATTTATCGCAATCAACAGAGATGCTATCCGGGTATAGTGCCGTGCTCTCTTTTCAAATAACCAGTGCCGTGTCATGACTATATTCCTTTGTTCAATACCTTTTCACTTTACTTTTTGTTGATGGTTTCGTAAACTAAAATAACTGGTTTGGGGCTATAGCTCAGTTGGTAGAGCGTGTGAATGGCATTCACAAGGTCACCGGTTCAAATCCGGTTAGCTCCACCAAATCTTTACAAGTTGAAAAAATGTGACCTTGAGGGGCTGTAGCTCAGTTGGTAGAGCGCATGGTTCGCAATCGTGAGGTCACCGGTTCGATCCCGGTCAGCTCCACCAAAAATTACGCAACAAAAAATGTTAGGTTATTGCACGTGTCTGTGTTAATTTGTAAAAATATTAACGAGTAAAATTTCCTGGGAGAGGTATGCGTACGGTCATTGTTCAAAGCAGTTTTTGGCAGTTAGTGAGTCATGCGGACGGCATGACTGTTTTTGTTTTGATGGTTTTATTGGGCATGTCGATTTTTTGTTGGACAACGTTTTTATATAAAGTGCTTATTTGGCGAGCCAAAAAACGGCAACTCAATACCGTTATCGATCGCATGGCGAGCGCGCAAAGCGTTGATGATGTTGTTGCCATTGCCGCTCAGTATTTGCCCACGGTTCCCGGGTATTTTTTGTCCAAAGTTTTGAGTGTCGTTAAAGAATTATTGGTTACGAGCGGTGTAACGCACCAGCCACTTGCGGCAAAAGAGTGGGCGCTTTTCGAACAAACAGCGCAGCAGACGCATGATGATATCATGTATCACGAAGAACGAATTATGCCCATGATTAGTGCATGCGTTACCGTTGCACCGTTGCTTGGTTTGTTGGGTACCGTGTGGGGATTGGTTAACGCGTTTATGGGCATCAGTCACCAACAAAGTGCCGACATTGCTGCGGTTGCTCCCGGCATTGCCCAGGCATTAATCGCTACCGTTGGTGGATTGTTGGTAGCTATTCCCGCGTTAATTATTTATACCTACATGAGTTTGCAAATGCAGGCTATGGACCAACAGTTGGCGGTTCTTTCTGAACGATTGCGTTTACTTATGCAAAAACTCTTTGCCCTTTCGCAACGGGAAGGATAACCATGGTTTTTAGGACGCGTAGGCGTGGTGTGCGCCTTCCTGAGGTGACGCTCGTTCCTCTTATTGATACGGCGCTTACGTTGCTTATTATTTTTATCATTACGGCGCCGATGATGCGTATGACTATTAAAGTTGATTTGCCTGACTCGCGTACCTCGCATACGACCAAGGTTGAAGATCAGAGTATTTGCGTTGAAATTGATAAAAACGGGGCATTGCATTTTGATGATAAAGTTTTTGAGTTGAAGAAAAAGCGCGGGGGTCAGGATGTTATTGACCCGCAGCTCAAAAAACTTATCGCTGATCGCATTGTGCGTTCGAAAAAGAATGATACGGTTTTTTTGTATGCTGACAAATCATTACGTTACAAAAGAATTGTGAAGGTGTTTGACCTGCTCAACACCATAGAGGGGGTTCAGCATGTGGCACTTGTTACCCAAAAAATTAGATAAGCGCGATTACTTTATTCTTCGTTTGGCCGGACTTGTGGCGGCTATGCATTTTTTGGTTATTTTTCAAACTATTCGTTACAGCTCTCGCGCGCCGCTCAGCGTTCGGGTTGGCATGCAGTCGGTGCTCGATGCTGACGTTGCCGTGAGAATTTTGCCCTTTGTACGGCGTACGGGTAATCTTGCACGCTTGCGTGCGGCGTCCAGAGGTGGCGGGTATGGCGTTGAATCAGGCCAATCAGGGATGCGCGCCAAGGTGGTTAAGCTTAACAAGTCGGTGCCGTCTGCGGTGCACGCAAAACCGCATAAAAAACATATTAAGAAATTTTCAAAAGATGCGCTTAAACCAGCCAAAAAAACCGGTTTGAACAATAAAAAGGAAGTGAAAAAAGAAAAAGCGGTTCTGCCCAAAGCGTCGCCGCGCGTCGAATCGTCGGTTATTGAACAATCAGCCAAACACGAAGCGGTAACGAACGAAGGGCGCGGTGCGGCGATTGCTCAAGGTCTTGTGCTTGCCGATGTACCGCTGCTTGACCAGCTTCCCGGTAGTCAGCTCTCGCTGGGAACGGCGGGCGATTCGGTTGATGTGTCTGAAGGTCCAATTACGATTGGCATGCAAGAGTTTGAAGAACTCTCAAGTTATCAGGAAGTGCAGGAAGAGTTGGCGCAGTCGTGGCATCCACCGTTGGGCTTGCGTGTGAAAAATTCCTGTATAGTATTAGTAACGATAAACGACCAAGGCCGTGTTGAGCAGCTCGATCTCGAACAGTCATCGGGTGCATTGGCGTATGACCAGGCTGCGCGTATGGCTGTTCGTCGAACAACATTTCCAAAAAGTGTTTGGCATCGCCAAATCCGGCTTCATTTTTAAATAAACTGTTTAAGGATTTTTGTATGAGATATGCAATATTGGGATTATTTGCTTTTGTGCATCTGGGGGCGGCGCCACTTGATGTCATTGTTTCGGCGCAATCGTCGGCGGCGGCTGAACTGGTATGTGTTATCGAGCGACCATCACCGGGTTGGTTGCATACGTTCGTCAAAGACTATGTTACAACGCTTGTGCAATCGACGGGGCAATTTCAAGTCGCCATCAGAGAAGTTGAAACAGCGCAAAAGCGCCAACGTATCGAACAATTTGCCGATGATGGTTTTGGGCTTGCGTTATTTTTCTCTGCCGACGATCACGACACTTTAACCTGGCGCTTGTACGATACGATAAGTGTGGCTCAGGTGAGGGGCAAGCAGTGTATGCGGGGGCAACAGACGTTAGCTGAATGGGCGATCAGCGTTGTTGATGGTTTTTGGGTGGATTTGACCGGGCAGCCGAGTTCATTTGCCAGTTTGATTGCGGCGTGTAGGCAGGCACCGCATAATAAAAAAAGGGTAAATAACGAATTATATTTGTTACATCCTTTTCTTGGGCCACAACAATGTGGATATATCAGGTTGGCTGCGGGCAATAATTTTGCACCGCGCTGGCATGCCAATAAATCAGTCGTTTTTTATTCACAGCATACGCCGTTTAACGTTCGCCTAATGGCTGTTTATCCGGAAATGGTTTCTCAGGTGATTATGAATCGCGAGGGACAAAATATGACACCGGCCATTGCGCCTGATGGTCGCGTCGTGCTCGCACTTTCGGATAACGATCAGGTTCGTTTGTATGAATATCGCTTTGATAAAGCGCTTAAAAAAAGTTTTTTAACGTGTTTGACGCACGGAGCGGGGGATTTTATTTCACCATCATTTATCGATGAGCGGCGGGTTATTTTTTGCCATGTAGATGATCAGAATATGCCGCGATTAGGCTTTTTAGATGTGAGCACGCGCGCTATAACTTGGTTATCGGTGGGTAATGCGCTGAGCCCCAGCGCCCATCGAGCAACGCACCGTATTGCCTATAGCAAGAAAGTTAACGGTATCTACCAATTATTTGTGTACGATTGCCAAAAACACCATGAAACCCAGCTTACCGCGGACGCAATGGATAAAGATGAATGTTCATGGTCGCCTTGCGGCAATTATATTGCTTGTTGTGCACAAACAGCGACCAAGAGCCGCATAGCAATCATAGATGTTGGAGATAGGCGTATGCGCTTTATTACTCCTGCCAATCAGCGGTGGAGCTATCCAGCATGGTCGCCGGTGCAGCATATTCCCTTTTTATTTCGCTAAAATAAGGGATTTATGCTATACTTCCCAATAACCATCGACTTTTGATCTAAAAATAAATTATGCTATTAGAAAATAATGGCGGCAGGGGATAGTCGTTTGAGATATAAAATCAAGGTTAGGTATTACATATGAAGTCACGTTTCAAAAAAAATTGGTTGAGCGGCGGTCCGAGAGGACTGGTTATTTTCGTAACTGTTTTTGTATTGGGTATTGCGCTTTTGTCGAGCTTGACGGAAGTTTCGAACAATATTGTGCATTTATCGACTACTGATTTTTTGGAATATGTTGAAAAAGGAAAAATTGAGTCGGTAATACTTTCTGGGCAGGAAGCTTATGGCAAATTGAAGGTTGACGGCCAAAAGTTCGAGGCGCGTATTCCGCAGGTTGATAGCCAGCTGATGGATAAATTGCGCAAATATGGCGTCAAGGGCGAAGTTGCCAATAACACGAGCCCGTTTGGGCTCGTTTCGTTCGGCCTCAGTTTGCTCTTGCCGTTGATTATTATCATTTTTCTGTTTGTGATGTACCGCATGTTTAAGGGCTCCAATAGCTCTCAGGGGGGCGGTTCAGGCGGGGGCATTTTTGGGTTCGGCAAGAGCCGCGCCAAGCTTTTTATGCCTGCAATGGTGAAGGAAAAGTTCACCGATGTTGCGGGAGCCGCTGAAGCAAAGGAAGATTTAAAAGCCATTATTGATTTTTTAAAGCATCCGGATAAATATGCGCGGATGGGGGCCAAAATACCGCGCGGTATTTTATTAGTTGGCGAACCGGGTAATGGTAAAACCATGTTGGCGCGTGCCGTTGCCGGTGAGGCTGGGTGTCCTTTTTTCAGTATTAGCGGATCAGATTTTATTGAAGTTTTTGTGGGCGTTGGTGCCGCGCGCGTGCGTGATCTTTTCGAGCAAGCGCGTAAGCAGGCGCCATGCATCATTTTTATCGATGAGCTTGATGCTATTGGGCGCCATCGCGGCAGCGGATTGGGCGGCGGACACGACGAGCGTGAGCAGACGCTTAATCAATTGCTTATCGAGTTGGATGGATTTGATGTTGCACAGGTTCCCATCGTCATTATGGCAGCAACTAATATTCCAGAAGTTTTGGATAAAGCATTATTGCGGCCCGGCCGCTTTGATCGCCTCGTTGAAGTGCCTTTTCCTGAGCAGAAAGACCGTGAAGAGGTCCTGCGTATCCATACGCGAGGTAAGCAATTGTCTGATACCGTTGATTTGACGGTTATCGCCACTGAAACGTCGGGCTTTACGTGCGCTGATTTAGCCAATTTGGTTAATTTGGCAGCCATCGCAGCGTCAAAAGATGGGCGCACGAGCATTGAGCAGGATGACTTATTAAAATCTTTGGATAAAATCCAGCGTGGGCGCGATTCAACGCAGCATGCGCCATCAATGGTGCCTAAGGGCAGTGGCCAGGCGCGTATGTATATGCCATCGCAAATAAAATTTGGGTTTGCCGATGTTGCCGGGCTTCCTGAGGCAAAAGAGGAGTTAAACGATATTGTTTCATATCTCAAAGAACCGGAAAAATACCGTCGTGTGGGGGCTCGCGTGCCGCGCGGTGTTCTTCTTGTCGGTGATCCGGGCAATGGCAAAACGCTGTTAGCCCGTGCCATTGCCGGTGAGGCTAAGTGTCCCTTTTTTGCGGCAAGCGGTTCTGAATTTATCGAACAATTTGTTGGGTTAGGCGCTGCCCGTGTACGTGAGCTTTTTGCTAACGCACGCAAACATGCGCCATGTATTATTTTTATTGATGAAATCGATTCAGTTGGCGCAAAGCGTCAGCATGCTTTTGGCGGGGCCTCTGAATATGCTCAGACACTTAACCAATTGCTCACCGAGATGGATGGTTTTGAAACGACAGCAGATCCGGTAATCATCATTGGCGCGACCAATCGCGCTGATATGCTTGATCCCGCGTTGTTGCGTCCAGGACGCTTTGATCGACAGGTTTATGTCCCATATCCAACGATTGAAGTGCGCGAAGCTATTTTGCAGCTACACGCCAAAAATAAAAAGTTGGCGCCAGCCGTCGATTTGCATAAAATTGCTCGCGGAACACCCGGTTTTTCCGGCGCCCAGCTGAGTAATTTGGTCAACGAAGCGGCTTTAACGGCGGTTAATCGCGGACGTGAAATAATTGAGATGGAAGATTTTGAAGAAGCGCGCGATAAAATTATTTTGGGCAAAAAACAGCGTACGATCAAGCAAACGAAAGAAGACCTGCTGGTGACGGCTTATCACGAATCCGGCCATGCATTGGTGCGATTGATGATGCCGTTGGGAACCGACCCGCTCCACAAGTTAACGATTTTGCCGCGAGGGGGAGCCCTTGGGGTAACCCACTTCTTGCCAGAACGTGACAAATACGTCGAAACTAAAGAGCATATGATCTCGGAAATTATGGCGGCTTTGGGTGGCCGTGTTGCCGAAGAGTTGGTGTATGGCAGCTTGACGACCGGTGCCTACGGCGATTTTAAGCGTGCGACTGACTTAGCGCGTAAGATGGTGTGCGAATACGGTATGTCTGATTTGGGTACGGTCATTTATGGCCAATCATACGATGATTTTAAGTATTCAGAAAAAACACGCGAAAAAATTGATACTGAAGTACAGAAAATTGTCGATGATGCGTACGCCAAAACGAAACAATTACTACAAGACAATCGAGTAAAATTAGATCTTTTGGCCAAAACACTCTTGGAAAAAGAAACGATGTATGCAAGTGAAGTATATGCCCTTTTGGGAATGCCTGTTCGCGAAGATCACCGCTGGGTTGAAGAAAGACATGATGATGAGCCAGGCCCACAGCCTGAGCCAGTTGAAGGAAAAGCATGATTGTTGATTGGCAGCTAGCTGAATCGGTTTCCGGTATTGCCCGTGGGGCCGGCAAACTCTTACTTTCTATGATGGGGACGCCATTGGTACGGCATGATAAACCGAATGCTGGTTTTGTGACGCCAGCTGACGTAGCTTCCGAAGAGCTTATTGTGCGCCAATTGCGTGCGTTACCCGTTGATGCGGGCATTTGGGCCGAAGAAGGTGGGAAAGAACCGCAATCAAGCGAGTGGATGTGGGTCATAGACCCCCTGGACGGTACGACCAATTTTGCCAATGGAATAGCCTATTTTTGTGTATCGATAGCGCTTGCATATCGCGATGAAACGCAGTTGAGCGTTATTTATAATCCCATAACTGATGAATTATTTGCCGCTATCAAAGGGTATGGGGTTCGATGCAATGGACGCGCAATAGCGGTTGGCGCTACGCCGATGGATAAAAGTATTGTTGCCACGTGTATGCCCGATTCGTGTGAACAAGAATATGCCGACTGCGCACGTAATATGCGCGCAGTACGCAATGAAGTTGCCAGCGTGCGTCTGATGGGTGCCGCTGCGCTTGATTTGGCCAACATGGCCGCTGGACGATTTGACGGCTTTTTCGCCCATGGATTAGCTTGGTGGGACGTTGCAGCCGGTATTTTGATGGTTCAAGAGGCCGGCGGAACGGTGACCGATTTTGAAGGCAATCCGGTTGATTCAACGTTCAAAACGTTTGTTGCCGCAACGCCCGTTATCCATGAATCGTTGCGATTATTGTTGCGAGATTAATCAAAATTGCCCGATTGAGGCGATTAAAGTTGAAAAAATGCTCAGTTTAGATAGAATTAATAAGAGATCATAACGCGAAAGAGATGATACATGAGAGTGTGTTTCGTTTGTGATAAACATCCGCGTGCAACGTTTTCAGTTAGCCATGCGCATAATAGAACCAAACGTTGGGTCTACCCAAATGTCCATAAAATGCGTTTTGTGGTTGTTGGCGATCCCAAAAAGAAGGTTCACGCTGCTTGTGTTTGCACCAAATGTTTAAAAGCCGGCAAAATTGTAAAAGTGATATAAGGGTTGGTTGATGGCGAATATTAAGTCTGCGCAAAAACAGGCTCGTAAAGCTGAAAAAAGACGTGCGATTAATCTTGATCGCAAAACTTCATTAAAAACAGCAATCAAAAAATTGTTGGTTGCTATCGATAAAAAAGAATCAAAAGATACACTTGTAGCGCTCTTCAACGACGCTCAGGCGCAGTTGGCCCGTGCAAAGAGCAAGGGTTTGATCCATGCTAATACCGCTGCTCGTAAGACGAGCCGTTTAGCGAGTCGCGTAGCGCAAATAAACAAGTAACTGATAGCTCTGAAAAATCAGAAAATAAGAGCGGGCGCCGTAACGGGTCGCCCGTTTTTGTTTTGAGGAAAGGCTTCGTAGGGATAATAAAATTTTCATACGCCAGTCCTGTCGAACTTTCCAAATTAGTTTGTTGTGGCTTTAAGGCAATATGTCTTGTATAATGTAGAAAGTCTATGACTATAGGGAGTTTTGTATGTTTTTAAAAATTGCGTTTTTCGCAATGACCGTATCTTCTGTTGTATTTAATACTCAGGCTATGCTGGTGCCTGCGGGCGCCGTAAGGGCGGAGCAGGCCGCTGTTTTATCCTTGGATGACCTTGCCCGAGAAATTGACCCTAATCTGGCGCAGAAACGCATTCGTAGGGCATTAAAGGGCGATAGGCCGAAGTGCTTGGATTTATTTAGGCAGGCCACAGTGACGGGGAATGCTGTTGCCCAACTGTATTTAGCAAATGCCTATATGGCAATGGGGTGGGATAAAGATTCGCAAAAAGATTTTAGCCATGTAGATGGGATGCGCTTAGAGGACCATGCGTTTGCTGCTCGTGGCCGAGATTTGCTGAACCACTGTTTGGTCGAAGTTGCAACTCGTAAGCCTGGTACGTACGAGGATTGGAAACTCCTTGATGCCCAGCGGGATCTGATAATAGATGAGGCTGCTCGGCGTGGTAACTCTTATGCACAGCTTGTCCAAATTGTCGGACCTGGTAACAAGCATTTTGGAACTGCATGCCAAATTAAACCATTGCTTGCCAAGGAATTGTTCCCCGAGCTTTCTTATCACTTTGGGGCTTCACTTTTTAGTTCTGGCCTTCATAATTCTCAAAATGAGCTTGAGGGATTGAAATATATGGAACGGTCGGGATTTCTTAGGCTCAAGTTTTTTGAGGATGAAAAAAATCGATGGACCAGCTTTGAGGAATACTGCAGCTTTTACGTACGGTGCGAAGATGTGGTGAGCACGTACTATGATCGCTATGGGATGAGGTTTGTTGGGGTGGGAACTGTGCTGGTTCCGTCGAAGGCACATTGGGAAAATTTTAAAAAAGAAAAGCTGGAACCTCTTGTAGCGAGCCCTGACGAATTATTTGATTTGTTCAGCAGGCATGATATGGAGCTGGTCAAAAGCGTCAGCGGAAAATATAAGTTGGGCTTTGTTTCCGGGATTCTATGGGGATCCCCTTACCTAACTATTTACATTGATCATACAACGTTGGGGGAGATTCGCATTATCGATTTAAAATCGAGATCAACGAGTGACATTGCGTTACCTGAGGAATATAAGGCGCTGTCGCCCGTTATAAGTTTTTTGAAAGATGCGCTAGCGTGTTCTTATGATGGATCGGCGGTTTCGCGTATTATGAATGGTTGATCAGAGGTTGGATGCTTTTTATGCCACGTTTGGCGGTTATTTTTGATTTGGGCGGGGTTTTATTCAGCTATAATCCTTGCCCAACCGTAGGCGCCGCATTGTGTTTGCCGGTGGGCCAAAATCCATTTACGCCTATCGATTCCAATGTTCGGCTGGTCAGGCAGCTTAGCCAGGCGCAAGATATTACGGGGCAACGATTAGCCGAGCTTTATGTTCTTTCGAATTTTTCATTGCATGCGTATACCCGTCTGCGCCAGCAGCATCAAGAACTTTTTGATTTTTTTGATGGCGTTGCTGTTTCAGGGTTGACCCGCCACGTCAAGCCCGATCCGCGCGCCTATCATTGGCTTTTAAACGAATATGGATTGCGTGTCAACGAATGTATTTTTATTGACGATACTGCCGATTACGTGAATACCGCGCAGCTTATCGGCATGCGCGGTATTATCTATAGCGATTCGGTGAATCTTGAGCATGAATTACAGGCGCTGATGGTTAAGCCTTTTTAACCGATCCATCCGCCTGAATGACCCCGACAAAACTTACCTTGTTGCTGCGGTTTCCTTTTTCGTCTTTATCGCGGATAATCGTGATCGTATCGCCGGTTGAAAGATCTGAGCGGTGGTCTGAGGCACATTGTTTTGCGGCATCGCGGCCGTGTTCAAGATCGGCTGAGCTGTAGGTATCGAGGGCTGTTTTTTGCCTTTGAATATCCACTTGCGTGAATCCGGTTATTTTCGAGCCCATTTTTTGGTAGAACCCCTTAACGCACAAATAAACCTTTGGGCCGGCTACAGGAGCATTCTTTGTTTGTTTTTGTGGCGAAGACGCTCTTGCGGTTTTCATGTCTGTCGCGATACGCGTTACCGATACGGGTGCCTTGCCACCACCAAAGAAATAATCGACCCAATCACCCAGCACCGACGCTGATGCTACGCATGGAACCGCAATACATGCGGCAAACAACAGTTTTTTCATAAAAACTCCCTTTTTTGGTAATACCCTATACTCTTTCCCGATCATAGCAAAATAAAAATTCTAATTGCAATAATGATTGAGTTGGCCGTTCAATAACCGATACGTTATTTGTTTATCGGTTACGGTTAATCAGTCGCTTGTTGCATGTACTGGCGATATCCCCTGAGAAATTGATAGGCAATCTTGGTTGGCGACCGCGAGCTGCCGCCATGTTCGACGAACATAACCATGGTAAGGGGTGGGCCATTTTTGTATGAAAAATTTGCGATAAACCATCCGTGCTCAGGGACACGGCCGCAGGTTTCCCCTTCTTTGAGGCCGACAACTTGGGCCGTTCCTGTTTTGCCATAAATGATAAGGTCAGGGATAGTTCCCAAAATTTTTGCCGTACCGACCTTGGTTACGAGGCGCATTGCACGTTTGAGAAATGCGAGTGTTTCGTTTTTAATCGCCAGCGGTTCCTGCTCAATTGCTTCGTCTTCAAGCAGGCGTGGCTTAACGAGATACCCTTGACTTATGGCGCCGAGCATGCGGGCAATTTGCATGGGGGTAACGAGCAAATACGTCTGCCCGATGGCGGCCGAGAGTGTTTCTCCTTGCCACCAACGTTCACCTTTGTGTTCACGCTTCCATTGCGAAGAAGGTACAAGCCCTGATTTTTCCGGGAATGCGATACCGGTCGGTTTGCCCAGGCCGTAGCGATTGGCGTAGTCGGCCAAAGTGTCGATGTTGATGCGTTTGCCGATATCATAAAAAATAATGTCACATGATTGTGCCAGCGACTCCTCAAAGCTAATCCAGCCATGTCCCTCGCGATGGTGGCAGTGATACTTGCGATTGCAATACGTCGTGTACCCAACGCATACGCGATGAGCATCGGGTGCGATAATTTTTTGTTCCAATGCTGCTGAGATGGTGATCAATTTGAATAATGATGCAGGGGGGTAACATGCATTACATGCACGATTAAGAAATGGTTTTCTGATTTGTAATTCATTCCAAAATTCTTTTTTTATTGGCTTGAGAAAAATTGCTGGATCGAATCCTGGACGAGAAATCAGTACGCGTATGGCGCCCGTTTTGGGATCCATGATAATTACGCATCCAGCTAAATCTGTGGAAAAAACTTGTTCGGCAAGCTGTTGCAGATGGAGGTCAATGGTTGTTTTTAGGGTTTTTCCTGCTGTTCCTGGGGTGCTTGTGTGTGCGGTGAGCGATTTACCTGTGGCGTTGACCATATATTGAGCAATGCCTGGGTCACCCTTGAGTTGGTCGTGGTAAAGGCATTCTAGGCCCATTTTTGCATGCGTTTCAACGTCTTGGTATACCAAGTAGCCGATAAAGTGGCAGGCCATCGTGCCGAGTGGGTAATGCCGTTTAAAATGACTTTTAATGAGTACGTTGGGTTCCTGGGCAAAACGCTCGGCAATACGGCTGACCTGTTCGAACGAGATGTCTTTTGCCAAGCGATAGGTTTTTTCGTTTCGTTCAGCGTGGGCAATTTGTGCCGACAAATCCCTTTTGTAGCAGATCGGTGCTAAATGAGCAAGTTCGTGCAGAATTTCAAGCTGGTGTTGATTGAGCCGCGTGTTGCCCGTTCCCTGCCAATACAGTGACATTACCAGACGTGAAGTTGCCAGTATGTGTCCATTGCTATCAACGATATCGCCGCGCAAGACATCCACTTTATTGGTGCGAACAAAATTATTGATACTGCGCGTTTCTAGTTGCTTATTAGTGACGACTTGAAAGTAAAAAATGCGGAGCCATGCGAGTACGAGTAAGGTAGCAAAACCAACGATGAGGCGTGTAATGCTTGGTTGGTTTCGTTGTTGATATTGGTTACGCATCATCTTTTTTTGTATTTTTAATAATATTATTTATCGGGTGAAAGCGATCACATAATTGTGACAACCGTTGCATGGTGACATGGGTATATTTTTCGGTGCTTGAAAGAGACCGGTGGCCGAGAAGCTCCTGCACAATACGTAGATCAACGCCTTGGTTGAGCAAGTGCGTTGCAAATGTGTGACGTATTTTATGCGGCGTCACGGGGCGTTTGATCTTCAAAAATTGTCTAAACATGGTCAGAGTCCGCTGTATGGCGCGGCTGCTTAGCTGCCCACCGCGGTTATTGATGAATAAGAATTCATCGCCATCTTTTTGTTTTTCGCGCTCTTTCCCAAGATATTCTTGAAGTTTAACTGCCGCGTTAGTGCCGAAAAGTGCAAGGCGTTCACGATCACCCTTGCCTAAAATGCGAATCGTTTTTTCTCGGACATCCACGTCTTTTATTTTGATACCGACGAGCTCTGAACAACGGATACCCGTTGCATAGAGTAACTCCAGGATCGCGCGGTCGCGTAATGGATGGTCGGAACCGATATCTGAAGGGCTTACGTTATCAAGCAGGTGTAGCATTTCTTCTACGCTGAGATATATGGGGAGTTTCTTCTCGAGCTTTGGCCGGGTGAGTTGCAATTGCAGCTGCTTGCCCTGCTGCAGACAAAATTTTTCAAACGATTTAAAGCATGAAACTTTACGTGCGATGGAGCTTTTTTGAATTTGTTGATGATAAAGATGTACAAAAAACTTATTAATTGCTGTTTTAAGTTCGAGCGTTGAGCTTTCTGTTTGCGGAAGTGATTGCCAGAAATTAATAAGCTGCGCTAAGTCGAGCTCATAAGAACGTACCGTATGCACCGAAAGGCCACGCTGAACGTCGAGATACGTGATAAACTCGCGGCTATGCACCTTAAATTCTGCCAGAAACATACACTCCCTCCTAGGTTAAATTAAACTCTTTGCAACGGCGATTAATCGAAGATCGGTTAACACCTAAAAAGGTAGCAATTTTATTTTGATTTTTGAATTTATTCCATAAATATTCCATCATGGCAGAATCGCGGAGTGCTCGTTTGCCCAATCGTGCTGCTTGAATGAGCAGCGGGTCCAATGAGCTATCGACAAGGGTGTTTTGGGGTATTTGTTCAATGTGATGTTTGCGTGATTTTGCGTCAAGCATCGATTTAATGTGATGTTTAAATTCTTTTAGACTAACGGCTTTTTTATGCAGGAGCCGCAGTTTATCTTTGTCGTTGAGTGAAAGCAGATTGTGAAGTTCCTGCGTTTCAACGCTTTGGGCGGCGTATTCGTCGGCCAAATTGCTTAGTTCATCGTCATTCATGCCGAGTAGCGTAGGAATTTCGAGTGTGTTGTCTTTGATTTCCTCATACAGTTCTGGCAAAAATTTGTTTTCTTTAACCAGTGTTCGTATACAGAGCGGCGAAGAACAGATGATGCGCGTTTCGCTGCGCAGCTTTTGATCACTTTTATATGGTTGGTAGACCCCGTACTTGAAATAATAGGCCAGCCGCTGCTGCGTCGGGATATCAAGTTTGTGTATGTTTTTTATGAAAATAGTACCGTTGCCATTGAGCGTTTCCAAAAGTGGGCGTTGAAAAGAATTTCCAAAGAGTGGGTTGACTCCGAAAATGGTGAAGCCAATATTTGAAGCATCTTTAGTTGTTTCGGGGGTTAAGACTGAGAGTGTTTCACGCAAGCTGAGGTGATGCAAAAGCTCTACGGTATCCATAAGGTCTTTATCGGCCATGCAGAGTAAAAGAGGTTTTTTGCAGAGTGCACACTTGAGCAGCTTAACTTTTAAATTTACTAAGTTTTTGTGTGAACCGGGGATAAGTTGATTGATCAATTTACCCGAATGTGTCGTTTCAAGATACAGTAGATAATCCCAATCAGAGGGATCATTGAGAAATTGCATTTGTTTGGCTAAAACGTCTGAAATATCCGGATGATGGACGACGATGATAATATTATTGGCTTCAAGATTGGGAATAGCGGTAATGACCAATCGGTCACCCTTGGTATCCCGTGTTAGATTTGTTTGTGTTGTTTTGTAGAGATGTGCTTCTTGTACCAGGTGTTTAAGCTGTTGGGCAAGTGGGTGACCACTTTGTACGGTTGGGTTAATGCCAATAAGCTCTTTTGCGCTTTGATTGCCGAAAATAAATGATCGGTTTTTATAAAAAAGTATGCCAATTTTTTTGTGGTCGTTATCACACAAAAATGAACGGATACTTTCCTTGTATTGATTTACTTCCTGGTGTTTTTGATAAAGTTCATCTTTGAGATATTTTTTGCTGGCCAATAGCGCCTCGAGTGTGCGATTTTGAAGTAAAATAATGAGGTTTGAGACGAAACTGGCAAAAACGATGATTTCATCTCGTTCTAAATCGCTATAAAGTTCATTGCTTCGTGCATCTCGTTCAATCATGATGTAACCGATGAGGGTGTTATGATCGTAGATGGGGACAAAGACATCGGCGCTAACCGATTGCATGAACGCTAATAACTGGGCTGAAACTGGCTGCGGGTCATAAAAGTGACTGAATTCAATCTCGTCAAAAATAAGAATTTTGGTTTTGTGCAAGTGTTCAGCGGCTTGGGGATGCAATTCTTTTTGAGCGATAAATTGTTCTATGCTAGCGGCAATGGGGTTTCGATCAAGGTCATTGGTTGGCGTATTGGTGCAGTTTTTAAAAAATATCGAAGTGCGGCCCGGGGGGATATGAAGTGCTTGTTTGAAAAAAGCCTTGGTTAGGCTGGCTAATTCCTGCTCGCTGGAGACGTGGCTGAGCGGTTCAATAATGTCTTTGATATGATTGGCTATGCTGAATTTGGCCGAAGCGCCTACGTGTGGACTTAAATTAAGAAACCGCAGGGCCATAAATTTGCGTGCGCTGTAATAGATAAGATACGTGGTTAGAAGCGGTGAGATGATGACGATTATATAGCCAAACGCGTTTGCGTTGGGATGATAAAAATAGCTGTATGACTGCCAAATTTCTAATACCAGGCGCGGCACAATAATATACTTTATAAACGATAACACCTGCAGGCGTAAAATGCGGGGCAGTGGCTTAAATTGAACCTGGTATATGATGATAAAAAGGCTTGGCAAGAGTAAAAGAAAGGGGCAAATATATCTGCCGGTGAGTTCCATGAAAAAATATTCTAAGGCCGAACGATCATAGGGAGATTGCGTGTTAATGCCGCTGGTCATGAAATAAACGAAGCCACACGCAAAAAAAGATGCGGCAGCAAGACGCATATATTGGTGCCATGTGATGCGGTATGCCGGTTTGATAAGACTTTCTAAAAAGAGTGATAATGATTGCCACTGCACCAAACTCATTGCCCATGCCAAACGAATGGCAAAAACAATGAATGGGTATGGCATGGCCGGGGAAAACGATACGTTTAAGGCTTTAATAACCCATGCGCAGTCTTCAGTTATTGATCCGATGAGAACGCATAAAATGAAAAAAAGCGGTAGCCGTGGGCGAACGTTAAAGCCCCTTTTTGTGAGAACGCAGAGGATATATGTTTTGAGGGGAATTGCTATACATTCGGTTATGAGCAATGGTACATAGCTGCTGCTTGCTATCTGAAGAAAGTTAACTATGATCTGAAAGTTCATTGCTTTTTGACTCGTGATTGATTATAATCTACTACTAGTTTATATGTATCATTATAAGGAGTACGTTATGTTTAACAAGCACGACTTGCTTTACGTAGCCGGTGTGCTCGTGGCGTTCTTTATGTCACTTCCACCAGCTTGGTAAAGGCCCCGAAAACGGGGGAAAGTAATGTATGGTATCCCTTCAAAGTAAAAACGAACGGCGTGTGTGCGCCGTTCGTGCTCTCGAACAGATTTCACACGCAGCGGTCAGAGTCACGCCCCCTCTCAGTGTCAGTATTATAAAAGAATATGGGCGAGATCCATTTTTGCTGCTGATCAGTTGTTTGCTGAGCTTGCGCGCCAAAGATAGTAAGACGCTGCCTATTGCGCAGGAATTATTCACCCATGCTCGGACGCCGCAAGAAATTCTCGAGATACCGCTTGCTCAGCTTGAGAAGCTTATTTATTCCATAGGTTTTTATAAGAACAAAGCACGTACCCTGCGTTGCGTAAGCGCCGATCTTATTAAGCGGTTTGGCGGCCGTGTGCCGCGCACCTTGCCTGAACTGCTTAGTATTAAGGGGGTTGGGCACAAGACAGCCAATCTTATTTTGGGTATGGCGTATGGCATACCAGCAATCTGTGTTGATGTGCACGTACACCGATTAGCCAATATGCTTGGGTTTGTAAACACCAAAACGCCCCTAGAAACAGAAAAAGAGCTTGCAGCTCTTTTGCCTAAAAAATATTGGATTACCGTTAACCATGCATTGGTCGCGCTGGGGCAAAATCCCGCCGCTGTTATTCCTCGGCTTTCGCCGGACGTGGCGCAAAAACTGTACGGGCTTTTGCCAAAAAAATATCGCTTACAAAAATAATGAGCGCCCATAGCGAGCGCTCATTATTGTAAAATCATCGCGAATTTACCACGACATATAAGACTTTTTAGCAGCCTTTTTTTTTGCCGTTTTTTTACGCGTTGTTTTTCTCTTAGCTGCTTTCTTCGCGGTCTTGCGGCGAACTGTCTTCTTCTTCATACTTCACATCCCTTTCGTTTGGATTGTGTTACTACCTCTAATTACTAGAATGCCCTAAAATGGTACAAAAAAACAAGAGTTTTGTAAAAATATTTTAAGTTATGGTATTTTTTTAATTTTTAATTTCGCAAGCACGTACTATTTGCGTTCGAACCTAAAAAGGCTTGCAAGCTTTTCACGAGCCAATGATTGTCCGGGATTTCCTAAAAGTGCCATGGTCAGCGGTGTTGGTTGCTCGAGCTTCAGGTAACGTTGATACGTCTGGCCCCATGTGCTTATTGTTTTCAAAATTTCGTCGTCGGCTGTCTTGGCCGTTGTGCCAAGCGAACCCATCATGGCGAGATGTTCTCTCGTTTTAGCAACATAGTCTGGGGTGGCGAGCGCGCAAGCCGTCACTTGCGGTAGGACTTTGGTTGCCTTATCGACGTAACGGTCGACAAATTTTATCGCTTTTTCAACGCCTGCTGGTTCTACGTACGTTTGCCATGCGCGGTTGACAAATAAATAGGCTCTGCCCAGATCGCCCAGGGCGGCTCTACAGGTAGCGATTTTTCGTTGACGGTGTTCTGGCGGAACGCTTCCAACAAACCAGCCAATAAGGGCATCTGGCGCTATATTTCTCAATGGGGCGGTCAAGGTAGCTGTTGTTGGTCCAATAGGCGGTCTGATCGTTTGCTCAACCGTTTCCTTGAGAGATCCCGGCTGTTGCCGCTCAAGATCAATATTGGCAAGAACCTCTGCCTGCGCCTTTTTGACCAAGGGTTCGCCTTCTTCTTGCAACATTTTTGCGGCGTCTTCAAGGCTTTCCGGTAAAAGAGGTTCTTGCGGCGAACTTGCACCCGAAGAAGTGCGGCTTTCAGGTTCTGCTTGGCGCGTTGCACTCGTATAATCCTGCGCCATGCGTTCGAGCGATACTAAATCATCAGTTGAATTGAGCGTGCCAAGCGCGGTTTGTGCCGAACGCACATCACTTGTTACGGTTTCTTTTACTTCACGTGCAAAATTCAGCAGGCGGCTGGCTAGTCCCGCGTATGCGTCAAGGCGGCCTGATGGCGCAGTTTCTTGGGGATAACTGGTAATAGCGCGTGCGTATTGGCGTATTGGCCGAGTAAATCCCTTTTCTGGAGATGGGGTAAAGTGTGCCAGACTTTCAAATAACCGCAATGTTTCAATACGCGCTTTTTCTGCGTGCTCAAACGTGCTCGTATTACTTTTGCTGGCTGTCTGTGACGCGGATTCTAAATGGCGCTGGATGTGTCCGATAATAATATCGGTTTGGTTGAGTAAATTGCGGTATTGTATTGTTTGTCCATGGCAGGTGGCAATGTGGCGTTTGAGTTTTGAAAATTCTTGTTCGAGCGTGTGCAAATCGAGCAGGATTGGAGAGCCTGCCGTTGCTGATTTGGTGTATCGTTCAATACTTTTAAATGATCGTGCTATAACGGCCATTGATGGCGCTTCAGTTGCTGGCTGTTCAGCCGGACCGGCGGCAGCTGGTTCCATGCCATAGCCCGTGCTGATTACTGCAAAAATGGTAATTACGCTCAAAAAACAGATTTGTCTGAATTGCATGTCGTAAATTCCCCCTCATGCGAAAAATATACACTTAAATCATGGCAAAAACGGCCGTTTTTGTCCAGTTGCGGCACGTGGTGAAAAACCGTTGGCCAGGGATTCGGCCGGGTGGCCTCGTTTTACCGATTTCTGTGATAAAAAAGGGCCTGTTTTTAAAACAGGCCCCGTAAAAAATATCGTTAGTTATTTTCGTGTGCTTTTTTAATTAATGCATCGAGCGTAAGCGCCGGCTCTTGTTTGCCATCACGATACCGTAGGGTAACCGTGTGTGCTTCGGCTTCTTTGTTGCCAATCACAAGCATCCATGGAATCCGTTCAAGTTGAGCTGTTTTGATCTTGCCTGGTAACGGATCTGATGACACATCAAGCTCAACCCTAAAGTGTTCTTTTTTGAGTGCTTGAACAACTTCTTTGGCATACGGTAATTGTGCGTCGGTGATTGGTAATACTTTGATTTGTACCGGTGCCAACCAGAAGGGTAGATTGCCCTTGAAGTGTTCGAGTATGACGCCTAAAAAGCGCTCAAACGAGCCGTAAATTGCGCGATGAATCATAACCGGGCGTTCTTTTTTGCCTTCGGTATTGATAAAGCTGAGCTCGAAATTTTCTGGCATGAAAAAGTCGACTTGAATGGTGCCAACTTGCCACGAACGCCCCATCGAATCTTTAATGTGCAATTCGATTTTTGGTCCATAAAATGCGCCGTCGCCTTCATGAATTTCGTATGGTGTGTTGGTTACCTTGAGCGCATCTTTGAGCGCGTTTGTTGCCTTTTCCCATAATATTGCGCTTCCCATTGCATTTTCAGGACGCGTTGCCAAGACAACTTTGACGTCTTCGAATCCAAATTTTTTGTAAATACGCTGGGCAAATTTAAGTACCGAAATTACTTCTGGTTCGATTTGATCAGGCGAACAGAATACGTGGCCGTCATCTTGGGTAAATGCGCGCACACGGAATAAACCATGTAGTACGCCGGAAAGCTCGTGGCGGTGCACTTTACCGAATTCAGCCAATTTGATTGGCAATTCACGATACGAACGTGGGCGGTTCTTATACACCAGAATACAGCCAGGACAATTCATGGGCTTGAGTGCAAAACTTCTATCATCAATCTGGGTAAAATACATGTTCGGCTTGTAGTGGGTATAGTGACCTGATTGCTTCCAGAGCTGATCGAGCAATACAATCGGTGTTTGTATTTCTTCATAACCATCAGCATCGAGTTCGCCGCGTATGTAATTACTACAGGTATTAAAAATACGTTGTCCCTTGGGATGATAGAATGGGAAACCCGGGCCCTCTTCTTGAAAGGAAAACAAATCAAGTTCTTGCCCCAACTTACGGTGATCGTATTTGAGCGCTTCTTCCTTTTGTTTTTCTTCTTGATCCATTTGCTCTTGGCTGATAAACGCTGTTCCCGAAATGCGTTGTAGCGGCTGCTTGGTTTTATCGGCACGCCAATACGATCCGGAGATATTAAGTAATTTGAAAACCTTGATATCTCCTGTTTTGGCTACGTGGTTGCCCTTGCATAAATCAACAAAATCACCCTGGCATGAAAGACCAACTTTGCCATCCGGAATTTCATTGATCAATTCTAGTTTGAATGGATTATCCTTAAAAAGTTTGCGCGCTTCTGCCTTGCTCACTTCTTTTTGTTCGATAGGCAAGTTTTTTTTGACGATTTCACGCATTTTTTGTTCGATAGCAGCTAAATCCTGTTCGGTAAAGTTGCGCGTTGGCAAGAAGTCGTAAAAGAAACCTTCTTGCGTTACCGGACCGATCGTTAATATGGTGCCAGGAAATAACTCAGTTACAGCATGCGCCAAAAGGTGGGCCGCTGAGTGACGTATTTTGTACAATTCGTTCATTTCCATAACGGGTCCTTTGTAGTTTAGTGCGGGAAAACCCGCACATATTTAGCGTACGTTATTTGGTATTTTTTTCAACCGGTTGGTTGGCGTAACTTTTACTGCTGCGACAAAAATACGATTCTTGTTTGACATGCCCTCTCATATGCATAACGATGAGAGCGATGAAGAGTTTCAAGCGATGGAGAGCGCATGCAGAAATCCAAAAAAGTTTATGTGTTAGATACCAACGTGTTAGTACACGATCCTTTGTCATTGTACGGGTTTGCCGACGATATTGTTGGGCTGCCGATCATCGTTTTGGAAGAATTGGATCGTTTTAAGACGGAGAATTCTGATCGTGGACGCAATGCTCGTGATGTTATTCGCCGGCTTGATCAGCTGCGCGAACGTGGGTCGCTAAGCGCGGGGGTATTGCTCGATAATGGCGGCTCTTTGCGTATTGTTTATGCTCCCGATGTCGTCAAAGAACCGGTTAAAAAAACATCGGGATTTTCTGATGATGCCATTTTGGCCACCGCGCTTTATTTGCAAAAGGAAGGTTACGACGTTTCGTTTATTTCAAAAGATATAAATGCTCGCGTAAAAGCTGATGTGCTGGGCATTCACACGCAAGATTATCTCAAGGGACACGTAACGCCAGAAGAATTTTATAAAGGCTGGGTCAAGGCAAGCGTGCCGGCCATCGAGCTTAAACAAGCAGAGCCGGGTGTTTTATTCGATTTGCAAGCAGACTTGGTGACCAATCAATTTGTGTGGTTGACGAGCACGGGTAACGAATTTAATTATCGAATATTTCGGTATTTGGGGAATGGCCGCTTTAAACCGGTTGGTGATCCGAGCCAGGATTGGCCATTGCAACAGCGCAATCCTGAACAGCTCATGGCGCTTGATCTTTTGTTGGATAAAGATATTCCCTTTGTTTGTTTGATTGGTCCGGCCGGTACCGGGAAAACGTTTTTATCGTTGTTAGCAGGTTTGCATCAAGTGCTCATTGAAGATATTTACGAAAAAATTTTAGTAGCGCGTCCCGTGGTGCCCTTGGGGCCAGATATTGGCTATTTGCCGGGCGATATTCAGGAAAAACTGCACAGTTGGATGAAGCCAATTTTTGATAACATGGAGTTTATCTCACATGCTATGGCGCGTAGCCGGCATTTGAGCAATGTGGCCTATGAGGCAGGGCGTAAACGTAAAAAACGTTATGGAGGAAGTGGGCTTTTGCCGCTTGATCAGCTGATTCGTGAAAATAAGTTGAGCCTGGAAGCCATTACGTATATGCGCGGGCGTTCGATTCCTTATCAATATGTTTTTATCGATGAAGTGCAAAATTTGTCGCCGCATGAAGTTAAAACGATTATTACGCGTATTGGTGAAGGGTCTAAAATAGTGCTCTCTGGCGATCCGTACCAAATTGATTCGCCGTATTTAGACTTCAGCAGCAACGGGCTTGTTGTAGCTAGCAATAGCTTTAAGGGGCAATCGTTGTTTGGGTCGGTGTATCTGGATATTAGCGAGCGCAGCGAACTGAGCCGTCTGGCGGGCGAATTGCTCTGAAGTTTTGGGATTACGCGCGATAAAAAGGGTTACACGACAAAACGCGTTTAAAAATACGCCATAAGGCGCGCGGGAGCCGCTCATGGGTGAGCTGATACTGCGCATATGCCGTACAGGTAACGCGGTACCTGCAGCAGCCGTGGCTGCCCAGCATTAAACGAACTCCCTGGATCAGGAAGAGTATAGTTTTGGCTATGATTTTTGAGGGATTTTTGACCAGGCGTTTGATAAGAGTTCCTTGAGTTCCTGAAACGTGCAGTTTGTAAGCGGTTTGCGTGCAATAACGGCGATATCGTGTGTAAACGGTTGTGTTTTCGATGCTTGATAGAAAAGTGATTTTATGCGCCTGCGGAGTTTGTTGCGCGTAACCGCATTGCCGATTTGGCGTGGGGTTACGATAAGAATGCGCGCAAAACGGCCGCTGCGTGGAGCGGCCAAAATTGTTGCTTGCGCAGTGCGCACAAGCCCTACTGCTTTTTTAAACAGAGCGTCTATTTCTTGGCGTGAAAAGGTGCTGATTTTACCAGCCGGAATCTCTGACAATTAATTATCCATTAACGGTGAGACGCTTGCGGCCTTTGGCGCGACGACGGCTTAAAATTTTGCGGCCATCTTTGGTTGCCATGCGCTTGCGGAATCCGTGTTTGCGGCTGCGTTTGAGACGAGACGGTTTGTAGGTAATTGACATGTGCTTTTGCCTTTATTAATCGCTCATAGACCTATTAATATTTTATAACCCCAGTATAGGGCAATTTGGAGTAAATGTCACGCCCAAAATGCTCTTGCGCAGGCAATAGGGCGTGCGTGGTGATTTTTCCTTAGGTAGCCTTTTATCAAAAGTCGCTTATTATAATAAGTGTTTTTTAAAGAAAAAGGGTTTTTTATGTTCAAGAGATTGTTGATAGCTTGTTTGGTAATTGGTGGTGCTTTGGGTTGTGAAAGTGATTATACGTATTTTTCTGATGATGTTGTAGGTCGTTATAGCCGTGATAATCGTTTCGCGCGCGCGCTTAAGGGTGTGCAAAATGATACGCAAGTTATGGCGTTACTGGCTACCTGTGAAAGGCCCAACGCAGTTGATATTGGTGGCTACACATTACTGGAACTGGCTGCTGAGCGTGGGCAAAAAGAAGCGGTTGAGAAGTTATTCGAAAAGGGTGCCGATCCTGCCAAGCAGGTTCCTTTAAAATATGCCAAAGATCTTGCAATGGCGCAGTTATTACATAAGCATAATGCTGCTGGGATTGGGGAGCTTTTGGGGAAATGTATAGGGGCGGGACGCTTCAGGATACACGATCGAACGGTAGAAGAAATCAAGGAAGATCGTCTTTTGGCGCTGTGGGCTCTACGAAACGGGGCTTCTGCGAGTGCATCGAAGAACGACGGTTTTAGTTCCAGCCCTATTATTTGTGAAGCAATAAAATGGGGCGATCTTTTTTCGGTTATTATGTTTCTTCGCGGGCATGCTGATCTAAGAGATGTGGGCGATGCATCGGTTTTGTATTCCGCATATTGCGACCGTGCTGCGAATACTAAAGCTCAAGCTATTCATGAAGCAATTCTTGCTGCTGCTCATGGGAATTTCCCCGACATTAACTGCTCCATCAAGGATTATGTAAAAATCGGGATATCTGAGGAGAGTGCTAGGGGAATTTATGAAACTATGCAGGAAATTGTGGCATTGGAGAAAGAATTGCCTCGTGAGTAAAGCAGGGGCGTAGGTCAATATCGTGTGGTGCAATATCTATACCGTTATTGATAACATATTACGCGTTGGTATCGCGTTGGCAGCTTGAAAACATGCGTTTGCGAACTTTGGTGCCGCGTTTTGCCTCTAAATAGTGTGCAGCTGAAATTGCTGCCGAGCATCCCGAAGCCACGCAGTGCACGATTTGTCCGTTGGGGACATTGGCTGCCTTTCCGGCAACAAAGACGCCTGGAATTGGCGTGACCCCAACCGGAGATGCAACAACTTGGCTTTCTTCGTTTATGGGAAGCCGGTCTTTAAAAAGCTGCGTGCATGGTTCGTAGCCGATTGATACAAAAACGCCATTTGTTGGAAGCGTAAATGTTTCTCCTGAAACGTTATTGCGAATGTGCACATGCGTTACGTGATTTTCATCACCGACAATCATGGTTGGTTCGCAGTTGTGATACGCTTTTACTGTTGGGTATTTTAAAACGTCTGCAACCATTTTTTTGGGGGCGCTGAATGCGGCATCGCGGTTAATAATAGTAATTTGGCTGGCGTATTTATGGAGCCATTGGGCATTTTGTAGCGCTGCCATGCCACCGCCAACAATGATAACGGGCTTTTTGTTATAGAGCGGTGCGTCACAGATGGCGCAGTTGCAGACGCCTTTAGTCCAGTATTCGCGCTCACCCGGGCAGCCAATTTTTTTATGCGTCATGCCGGTTGCCAAAATAAGTGCGTCGGCGGTAAATGTTTTGCCTTGTTGCGTATGTACGGTAAATGGGGTGTGGTTGAGGTCAAGCGTATCAACTTCGTCATTGAGGCATTCGGCACCGGCGGCTTTGGCATGTGTGGCAAAGCGTTCGATAAGTTCGGCCCCGGAAATTTTTTGTGTTCCTGGCCAATTTTCAATAACCGGAACGGTGGCCAGGAGGCTTTCGTTTCCGATGACGAGCGGTTTAATCTTTGCTCGTCCTGCATAAATAGCGGCGGTTAGGCCAGCAGGGCCTAACCCTACGATAATGAGTTGGTGGTGTTGTGTGGAATTTTCTTCTGGCATGATGGTGATGATCCAAGGAAGCCAGCAAGCGAACAATATTTTTTTATTCATTTTTTATTCCTTATTCATATTTTTATAAAATTTAGCAGATTGTTTTTCCCATTTGCAATAATATAATGAGAAAAAAGAAGAAGCGTGGTAGTGGACGTGTTTTTTTCTTGTGCGAATTTTTTGGCAGGAGAAACGTTATTGGTTGCTTTGATTGCGCGACAAACAAATAAAAAGGGCCGCAATAAACCGCGGCCCATAGAAAATGTTTTGTTTAAATTATTTTTGAAATTGTTTTATGATGTCAGGAAATGTTACCGTTGGATGGATATAACAATTGTCCGCGATGAAATATGCTAGGCTCGGGTATGTGCTAGCGATGTTTGCCCATCTACTGCTATCTAGAAAATTGAATACTTGAATGCCAGGGTTTTTGACATTTCCCGCTGTAACATACGAAGTGAGATCAGGTGTGAGAACGGCCATGACTCGGCCCGCTCCACCAAACATTGCCGCATGGCCGATGGCCACGGGGGCATCTATGTGAGATCCTAGTCCATATTTGATACCTACTTTCCTGAGATAATCTCCAGCGCGTATAAATCCAGCGGCTTTAACATCATCCATAAATGCGAAATATTGTCCGAATTGGACGTCGCTGAGTGTGGTGCCACACGTCATGGAAACCAGTAACATGATCGATAAGAATTTGGTGATCTTCTTCATCTTTTTCTCCATTTTTAGGAAGCTAACTTGCTTGTTTATAGTTTTGCATGCTTTTAGCAATAAAAGCAATAGTTCTGGCCTATAAAATTCGTAGTTACTGTTTTTTGCCATTCGTCTTGGTTGGGATATGGCATGATGGCGGGCGATGGGCAAAGAAATGTACTTCGCCATCTTGCGGGCAATTGATGTTGGGCAGGTGGGTAAGCCATTTGCCCACGATAGGGCAATGGAGCTTATAGTGGTCGGGATCTTTACCTTCAACAAACACGCGTAAATTATGGATATTATCTCCGGGCGGCATGGTTTGCTTAAATCCAAAGGCCGGCTGGATCCAATCATCTTTTGAATAAAGATTATATACCAATTCGATGATTTCCATATTAGGAAGGGTTTCGTTGGCGTCGATAGGGCCGCCGAGGGCATAAAGCGTTTTTATGGTTGGTTTTATTTCAAGCTCGGTGAGTAATTGGCTGGCGTGCGAACATACGTTAACGCCGTGGCTATGGGCTATGAGATGGATATGCGATTTTTGCGGAAAACACGTGAGAAAATGAGCGAGTTCGGCGGCGCCCTTTTTACGGCTTGAAAGGTAATAATCGCCAAGCCAGTTGAACCATAAGACATGCGCATGTTGTTTGTCGACGGCATGGTGCAGACTGTTGAAAAAGTCGCCGCCTAACCGAAACCAGGTGTTTTTAAATGCCCATGTTCCCGGTACGATGATATAAAGCTCGTGTGCCGCGCGCTGAGCAACCGTTGCGGACGCGCAGGCATGAAGTGCGGTTTTGCATATATGCGTTGGCGTAAGGGCAACCATGGCGTGCGTCTGTTCGTAGAGAATCAGCACCCAGATTAAAATAAGAAGAGCTAATTTTTGCCATGTCATAGTGTGCCATTTAAAAAAGATATGGCATCGAGTGCGGCCATGCAACCGTATCCAGCGGCGGTGATTGCCTGCCGGTAGCGGTTATCAATCACATCGCCGCAGGCAAAAACGCCCGGTATTGACGTATGTGTGGTACATCCTGTTACCGTGATCGAACCATGCGCATCCATTGCCAGCTCTCCGGCGAATAATGCGGTATTGGGTTGTGAGCCGATACCGAGAAAAACTGCGTGTGCTGGAACGATCATTTCGTGTTTAGTTTTTTTGTTGATGGCATGGACATTGTTGAGGCGTGTATCGTTTCCTGTGATGCGGCTGATGGTATGCTCAAAAACAACGGTTATTTCCGGATGCTGGGCCAGGCGCTGCTGCATGGCCTTTGAGGCCGTTAAGTGCGGCAGCTGGTGGATAATGGTGATCTTGTTGGTAAATTGTGCCAAAAAAAGCGCATGTTCGATGGCGGTGTCACCACCGCCGGCTATGACGACGGATTGATCGCGATAAAGCGCGCCGTCGCATACGGCGCAGGTGCTTACGCCCTTTCCCCAATATTCTTCTTCTCCCGGACAATTAAGGCGCCGTGGCGCTCTTCCCGTGGCAATAATTATACTGTTTGCATGAATGGTCTGTTTATTTTTCGTTTCTATGATAAAGGGGTGTTGGGTTAGATCAACGTGCGTAACGGTATCAGCGATATAACGTGTACCAAAACTGGCAGCATGATTACGTAATTTCATAATGAGTTCCGGGCCCAAAATATGCTCTTGGCCCGGCCAATTTTCGACGTAAGCTGTGTGCGTAAGTTGCCCACCGGGAAGCATGCCGTCAAGAACGAGTGGCTTCTTGCCGGCGCGAGCGGTATAAAGAGCGGCCGTGAGTCCGGCCGGACCAGACCCTACGATTACGATTTGTTCGATATTCTTCATAACAACCTTTCTTGTTGTCTAGTATACGACGGGTATACCAACGTGCAACGTCGCTTTTGTCTTTTGTTCAATAACTGGAATATTAGGTTTTTGCTTTTTGGATTTTTTGTCATATGTTGAATGTGAATATGGTTCTAAAAAGGAGCTCGATGTATGTGTTAGTTCATGGTGTTATTTTCTGTTTTTCCGACCAAAAGCCTGTTTTTAAGGAGAAAAAATGTTCAAGAAATTATTAATTGTTCTCGGTGTTGTTGTACCGTCCATGGTTTTATGTTTCAAAGATGATGACGGTGGTTTATGCAAAGCTTCGTGTGAAAAATGCGCACCCGCGTGTCTTGATTGCGCGAAGGTATGTGCTGACTGCAAGCATGCTTGTTATGCCTGTGCACAATCGTGTAAAGAATGTGCCCCCGCTTGTAAAGCCTGTAAAAAGAAATGTGTTGACTGTGTTATTGCTTGCTATGACTGCAACGCATCGTGCAATGCGTATATGCTCGTTTGTGCCCCACGGGTACGAGGGTTAGTGCATGCGCGTTGTGGTAAATGCGCTACCGTGTGCGAACAGTGTGCAAATCTTTGCAAAGATTGCCGCGCGCAGTGCGAAAAGTGTTCAAAAAAAGATCAAACACATACCGATTGCATAGCTGCCTGTGAAAAATGCGTTCAACATTGCCAATCATGCGCTGATATGTGCAAAGAATGTAAAAAATCGTGTGAACCGCTTAAACGTAAAAAAACTGAGCATGCAAAGAAACATGCGCCTGTCCATCACAAGAAAGCTGGCCACCAAAAAGGGGCCGAAAAGAAAATGCACGAGGGGGCGTAATTACGTATAAAACACATAACCCGTTAGGCTCGGTCAGAGACGGCCGAGCTTTTTTTATCCGTCTTCGCCGGGGGCTACGAACGGACGCGGCTGGCTTTCAAGCCGGTGCGCGCTTCATTGCATGAGATGATGTAATACGTGGTTAAGTATTTTTTCATGTACGCATACATTTTTGAGCGATTCATGCGATATGGGTATCTCGTCTTCATTGGCTCTGATCGCGGGGTGTAAATAATAAATAAATTCTTTTGTACGCGGTCGTTTAGTTAGGTTAAGATACGCGTACACGTCATTATCTTCAACGTCGACGCGTTCATGGATAGCGATATGGGTCAATAATAGATGTTCTTGCACCTGTTTGTGCGCCAACGATCTGACTTTTTGATTAAAATCTGGCTGTAATTTATACACCGTGTAATCCGGATTATGTTGGAGCTCTTCACGCAGCATTTTTTCTTGCCGTAACACGGCCGATTCTGGCGTTTGGACTGGATATATGCGAAGCAGCGTTGCCAACGCCTCTTCGACGAGTGCGCGTCTGAGGGAAAGATCATTGCGCGATGAATAGATTTCTACAATTTTTTGATGGAGCTTGCGATCGGTTTTAAGTTTGAACTGATTTTTGAAACTTTCCAGACAAAAATAGGCGTAGGGCAAAACTTCTTTGATGGTAACACCAAAGGTATACTGTGTATCAATTTGATTGCTGAAATATTCGTGCAGGCAAAGTGCGTCTGATACGAAACGATCGCCTTTTACTTTGCCCAAAAAGAGCTCGTGAAATGGCTGATTTGTTTCCTCATCGCTGATTTTGATCCACAGGTATTCGTAAAGATCTTTGACTATCGGATTATTTTGTTTATTGAGAAGAATAACCGAAAAAAGTACCCAATCGCCCGATTTTATGCCCGGCGTGATGTTATTTTGTCGATACATATTTTCTTCGACAATAAAATTTTGAGCCTGCTTATCAATATCTTTGTATCGTTTGCGTTGTGGTGCTCTGAAGAGCAGATATCGCCAATCGCGAATGGGAGTTGCAGGAAGTGGGGTGAAAGTAAATGTGTAGCACGCGTTACGGCCTGGGTGTATATCAATCGCATGAAGCCGCGGTTCGCCGGTGTACAAAATGTGATTTGTTCTGAGGGTTTGATACAAATAGCTTACGACGCAATATTTGAGGAGAAATTCTTTCAGGTGATTAATCAGATGTTCTTTATAATAAACGTCAAGATACTGCATTGGGGCATGTTTTTGATAAAAACCAATCGGACTGCAGACATTTTTTTGCAACAATAACGTGTGTTTATAAAGAGCTTCAATAATTTTTGATTGAATACTGATATCGACAAAACCGAGTGCGGTCACCTGATCGTAACGCACGTGCGCTTGCAGAGGCGCTGCTCCTGACTTTACCATTTTCCCACTTTTTTTGGTGCAAGAGGAGGGACTTGAACCCCCATTCCCTTTACGGGAGCTGGACCCTAAACCCAGTGCGTCTACCAATTCCGCCACTCTTGCAAACCCCTTTTTTAAGTCTTGGTGAGCCGCGTTGGAATCGAACCAACAACCCACAGATTAAGAGTCTGTTGCTCTACCAATTGAGCTAGCGGCCCATTACACAGACATGCTTCACCTACTCACCTCTCACAGTATACGGAAAATTTAGTGACATTTAAACACTTTTAATGTCATTTTCCTTCTTTTTTGCCATATCATCGAGGTTTTGCGTAATGCCGTCGATCGTTTTTTGTAATTTTTCTGTTATGCGTTTGGAAAAATCCTGTGAAATTTTTTTGTCGCGTTCTTTTTCGCGGATCAAGTTGTGAAAGTCTTTACGGATTGAGCGGATGGCAACGCGTGAATCTTCAAGTTTTTTGCTTAAAATTTTGACGAGTTCTTCGCGGCGTTGCGCACTCATGGCGGGCAATTGCAGACGAATAATATTGCCATCGTTTGCTGGCGTAAGGCCTAAATCTGATGTTGATAGAGCGCGTTCGATATCTGGAATAATTGATTTGTCCCACGGTTCTATGACAATCATGTTGGAATCCGGCGCTGCTAATGCGGCTACTTCTTTGAGCCGTAATTCAGATGTTCCGCCGTAACACACGACTTTGATATTTTCTACCATCGACGTATGTGCGCGTCCCGACCTAATAGTTGCCAACTCTTTTTTGAAATGTTCAATAGCTTGGTCGAGACTGGTTTTGAGTGATTTCTCAAACGCGGTACTGTTATTTTCTTCAAGAATTATTGGATTCATAAATAAACTCCGTGATCACGATGATTTTTCTTGTATAATTGACCCAATTGAATCATCAGCAGCGGCATTGATAAGCGCTTTTGGTTTAAAAATATCAAAAACACGAATCGGCATGTGATGCTGCCTTGCCAGGATGATAGCCGTTTGGTCAATAAAGGTCAATTGCCTATCGAGGACTTCTTGATAGCTGATAATTGGAATTTTGCATGCCGAATGGTCTTTGTGCGGATCGCACGAAAAAACGCCATCAACGCTGCTTGCTTTCCATACCTGCATCGCGTTTATTTGCAACGCACGCATAATTGCCCCGGTGTCGGTTGAAACATACGGATTGGCGGTTCCACCGCTAAAAATAATCGTTTTGTTGTTTGATAGCGCCTCATCGATAGCTTCCTGCGAAGCGTACGTGCCGGCTGCTGCACAGGGGAGGGCACACAGGACCTTCGTGGCGATGTTATGCGAGCGGAAAATATCGTACAGCATTATGCCATTCATGATGGTGCCAAACATGCCTACGCTATGGGCAATGGATGGCCGTAATTTAAGTGAGCCGTTACTTTCGGCGCCACGAAAAAAATCACCCCCGCCAACAACAATACCGAAATGATGTGTGGCTGAAAGCTGTTCAATTTGCTCGGCGAGCGTGTCGGCAAAGGACCGTGTGAAAGCGTGCGTACGGCCTTCAGAAAATATGGTTCCGGTTAATTTGAGTAAAATGATTTTTTTGCTCATAGTCGATTAATCGTTAACGCCAACTTGGAAGCGCGCGAATCGCTTGATAACAATTTTTTCACCCAATTTGGCTACGAGATCATTGATGATATCTTCGACCGTATGTTTGTCGTCTTTGATGTATGGTTGCTTGATCAGACAAACATCTTGATATATTTTGCTGAGCTTGCCTTCGATGATTTTATCTAGCATATTTGCCGGTTTGCCTGATTGTGCCAATTGATCTTTCATGATTTCTTTTTCTTTTTGCAGGTAGGCCGGATCAAGTTGTTCAGGCGTGATGCACATAGGCTTTAATGCGGCAATTTGCATGCATAAATTTTTGGCGAACGTTTTAAGGTCGGGCGTTGAGGCAACGAAATCGGTTTCACAATTTATTTCGATCAACACACCCAGTCCATTCCCTGGATGAATGTAGGCTTCAACGAGACCTTGGGAGGCGACTTTATCGGCACGTTTTTGGGCAGTTGCTGCCCCTTTTTTGCGAAGTAAAATAACGGCGCGCTCAATGTCGCCATCAGATTCATAAAGCGCCTTCTTGCAGTCCATCATGCCTGCGCCGGTTATATCGCGCAGTTTCTTGACGAGATCCATTGAGACTTCTGCCATGGTTCGTGACTCCTTTGTGGGATTTTGTACTTTCTTATAGTGTGCCAAAAAGTGGGAATATGCGCAATTGCCGTAAAATACGTGCGATCATGCAAAAGGCAAAGACAAAGCGACCACTACAAGTGGTCGCTTTTTAAATCTATATCGAACTGGATATCTTACTGAGCAGGCGTTTCTGCTACTTCAGGCATCGCTGGCGCTACAGGTTCTTCTACCTTAACTTCCTCAGTTACCACCATTTCAGGTTCTTGAACTTCTGTTGCTTGTATTTCTTTTTTCTCGGCTTCATCTTCTTGCGCAATTTCATCAATTGCGAGTACTTCTTCATCGGTTGCTTGAACGGGAGCTACGGCCTCAGTCGTTGAAGTTTCTTGAGGCTGGACTTGCATTTGCTCTTCATTTGAAGCTAAAGCACAGCTTGCGCTCAACAATAATACGAGTGATACATATACCTTGTTCACGTAGGTACTCCTTAATGACATAAACCAATATGGTTAACACTCCAACTGTAGCATATTTTTATTCTAATTGCAACCTTTTTGGCCTTTTGTGGTCAAAACTGTGCGCCAAAGGGCAGTTTTACATGCTCTGCGGGGTGCTGATTCCCAGAATATCCAGGGTGTGGCTGAGTGTACGCTGGAGTTGCTGTAAAACGAGAAGTCGCGCACGGCTTTGCGGCACATTTTCCAAATTAATAATTTTATGAGCGCCGTAGTAACTGTGGAAAAGCTGAGACAATTCTAGGGCATAATACGTGAGCTGATGCGTTTGGTAGTTATGGGCTATGGTTTCCAGAACTTCTTTGAGCGCGGCTATTTTTTTAATGATCAGGTATTCGCTGGGGCCCGTACCGGCGATGTCGGCTAACGTAATATTTTGTAGAGCCTGAAGAGATGCTGCTTTTTGCAAGATACTGTTCATGCGCACATACGCATATTGCACGTAATAAACAGGGTTTTCTTCTGTTTTTTTAAGCGCCAATTCTAAATCAAAATCAAGGTGCGCATCGGCTTTGCGGTGTAAAAAGAAAAAGCGTGCAACATCGCGGCCGACGGTATCGATAATATCTTGTAGGGTAACAATGCGTCCGGCTCGTTTTGACATGCGTACCTTTTGACCCTGTTCGCTTAAGCTTACGAGCTGATAAAGAATGATATCGACAGGATATTGTTCCAGCCCGAGCGCTTTTTGTAGCCCATGGATGCGATCGACGTAGCCATGATGGTCTTGTCCAAGAACCATGACCAGGTGTTGTGCTCCACGGTCGGTTTTACTGCGCATATACGCAATATCTGAAGCAAGATATGTCCATTGTCCATCATTTTTTCTGATGACGCGATCTTTTTCATCGCCAAACTGAGATGCTTTAAACCAGAGTGCGCCATCTTGTTCGTACGTGTAATCATGTTGCTTAAGATATTCTACCGCCGCGCGTATGGCGTTGGAATCATGAAGCGTTTTTTCCGAAAACCATACGTCGTAGGTGATGCCGTAGCTTGCCAATGTTTCCTTGATCATGGTGAGCAGGTGGATTGTTGCATACTGCTCAAAAAATGAGTCATCGAGCTCGAGTATCTTCGACCCATGTGCTTGCACACATTTTTTGGCCAAATCAATAAGGTATTCGCCCTGATAACCGTCTTCGGGTAGCGTGGCTGCTTGGTTAAGCTGCTGCAGGCAGCGGACTTTTAGTGATAAGCCGAGTTTATGGATTTGGGAGCCAGCATCGTTAATATAAAATTCTTTCGTGACTGGATATCCGAGAAACCGCAAAACATTGCCTAATACATCGCCAATAATGCCGCCACGGCCGTGGCCGAAGTGAAGCGGCCCGGTTGGGTTGGCGCTTACAAATTCGATGGAGTAGTGCGTTGATGCCGATGGTTGCTTAAAAAATTGGTTGTCTTGGGTAATCAGTTCAGTTGCCAGTTGTTTATAGGCGTCTGCGGTTAAAAAAAGATTGATAAACCCGGGGCCGGCGATTTCGATGCGTTCGACGGCTGCATGTTTGAGCGTTTGGGTAATTGTTTGCGCAATAACCCGTGGTGGCTTGCCGACGATGCCCGCCAATACGAGCGGGGCGTTAAAGCTTAAATCACCAAATGCTTGCCGCTGTGCGTCGGTGTTAAGTATCGCCTGAAATTTTTTGCGTTGTTCCGGCGCAACAACGTACGTTTGCGCTATTTGGTTATGTGTGGCTTCTACAATCGAATCGAGAATACTCATCACGGATCCTTGCAATTATAATTCAAGTGTACCGCAGTACGGTGTCGTTGTCAGCTCAGAACGTTATTGCGCGCGTGTTCGTTGCGTGTAAAATCACATCGAGCACCGATTTTTATTCTGTGTTTTCAGGGGCATTTTTGCCGGTGCCAATCGGATTTTCTTTTGCGAGATTCTTGACTATACGAATAAGGGTGATGTCGGTGATAAGGGACATCTTGATTGCGTTGAAATACGTGCTGTCCAACCGAAAAATCATTGAGTCATCGGGCATCTTTTCATAGGCCGATTCACGGTATTCATATACCGCTTGTTGAATTGCCTGCTCGGCGGCGGCGATGAGCCCGCGCACACTGAGGTTCAGGCGGTTTTCTTGTGCATGAATAATTTTTAACGTGCTGAAAGACCAATGATCAGAAATAAACATTGTCCCTGCAGGAAGTTCTGCGCTACGCTTGATCGTTATGTAAAAATCTTTGCCCGAAGCTATTTTGAACAAACCTTGTCCATCTGGGAAGATGGTGTGGCTCCATTCATCTTCCGGTAACACGATGGTTCCTGTCGACACGGGTGAAGCGGGGTCAATGTCGGCATTAATCATGACTTCTATGGGATTGCCAAGAGTCTTTTTTCTCGTACGTGGTTGTGGCCAAGTTTTGACAAGTGGCGGTGAATGCCGTTCAGGAACTTCGATGTGTAACGGGAGCATGGTAAAAGGTTTTTGTGTAGAAAAAACAGGCGTCGGATGCGGAGATGCCCAAGGTGTTGTTGGTGAGCTTACTTCTATGCGTGGCACATGAGTAAAACGCGGAAGATCATCGTGCTTTTCGCATCCAAAAACGTATGCATCAATGATACACGGCGCGCAAACATAAATCAGCCAAACGTTTCTCTGCATGTCCCTCCTTTGCCATATGATCTCCTCTATTCTTAATGATGGATTATGCTTTTGTCCAGAATTGATCGTATTTTGTTGGATATTGAGTTCGCAAAATTCATTGCATGTTGAAAGGTAATTTTGGTCTGGAGGTGGGCAAAATTAAACGTTTGAGGTATACTAAAAATATGAAAATTGCATTATTACTTTCTGGCGGGGTTGATAGTTCAGTTGCCCTTGCCAGACTCATTGAAGACGGTTGCGAAGTAACCGCTTTTTATCTTAAAATTTGGCTTGAAGATGAGCTTGCGCATCTTGGTTCTTGCCCTTGGCAGGAAGATCTTTCATATGTGCGTGCTACGTGCCAAAAGCTTAACGTGCCCTTAGAAATTATTTCGCTACAAAAGGAGTATTGGAACGAGGTTGTTGCATACACTATTGCGCAGATTAAGGCAGGATTGACGCCAAATCCCGACGTGATGTGTAACCAGTGCATTAAATTCGGGGCTTTTATGCGTGCCATTGGCGACGATTACGATGCGATAGCGACGGGGCACTATGCACAAACGGTTGGTGAAAATGGGCTGGTGAAGCTTAAACGGGCGCCTGACCCCATAAAAGATCAGACCTATTTTCTGGCGCATCTGAGTCAGGCACAGTTGCGTAGAGCATGGTTTCCCATCGGCCATTTACATAAAAAGCAGGTGCGCGAGCTGGCATACGCGTACGATCTGCCAACCAAAGACCGCAAAGATAGCCAGGGCATTTGTTTTTTGGGAAAGCTCAAATTTAGTGAATTTGTACGCCATCACGTTGGTACTAACAGCGGTAATTTTATCGAGTATGAAACGGGCAAAATAGTTGGCAGACACGAAGGCTTTTGGTTTTTTACCATTGGTCAACGCCAGGGGATGAGGCTTGCGGGCGGGCCGTGGTACGTCGTTGCCAAACAGCCGCAGACCAATACGGTTTATGTTTCGCGTAACTATCACGCGTCCGATAAAGTAAGAAAAACATTTCGTGTAACCAATTTTAACTGGATTTCTGGTATTGCGCCGCAGGACGGCCAGTTTTTAATCAAATTACGCCATGGTCCCGGTATTGTTTCTGGTTCTATGCAGTTTGACGATCAAGGTGGTACGGTCACTTTGCAGGAACGCGATCAGGGAATCGCCCCGGGCCAATTTGCCGTTTTTTATCATGACGATATATGCCTGGGATCCGCCGTTATTGCGCAAGGAGACGTTACGTGAAGAATGAAAAATTACGGGTTTTTACGGTTGCAACTGGTGTAACGTTCGTACGTTTGTTACTGGTGCCAGTGATTATGAGTTGCCTATACTATGCCCAATGGCGATGGGCGGCAGTACTTTTTGTTGTGACTGGGGTGACCGATTATCTTGATGGATTTATTGCACGGCGATACAACCAGGTAACAACATTTGGCGCTTTTTTTGATGCATTAACCGATAAAATACTTATGGTTGGCATCTGGGGGATGTTGCTTACCGTACATTTTCCCCTCTATTTGCCCGTGTATCCCCTGTGGTTTTTATTGGGTAAAGAACTTCTTATTGTTTTTGGCGTTGTGTGGTTGTGGTTGCTGCGGCGGCTCGTGACTATACAGCCGGCAGTCACGTGGAAAATGACTGGCGTTATTGCCATGGGCGTGACCGGTTGGGCAATGTTAGCCGCTGGATTTGATTTTGTCTTTTTACCGGCAAGTTTATGGGTGGCTGCGGGATGTGCGATTCTCGGGTTGATTGGCTATGCTCGGCAATTTATTGAATTGATTAGCGATGGGAGGCCATAGCGATGTGGTATCTGGTAATAGTTTTTAGTTTTTGCGGTACGTTGATTGGCGAACAAACGAAAGTGCCGATTACTGATTCTAACGAATCTGAAGACAATGAGTTTGTCGTTGTTGCCCCACGCAAAAGGGTAACTGAGGAGCGCTCGGAACTTCGTAGTCAATTGGCAGAATATGCGCGTGATATCTTGCATGGTTGTAACCAGGCTGGCCTGGATCAAGCAGAATTATTGGAGGCTAAGGGCGGTGCGCAATACTGTTCATCCGTTGCTCAAACAATCAAACATATCTGTTGGGTAACCGAACAGCTCGAAGATAAAATTGAACAGGTTATGCGCGGCGATAAAGATGGTTTGTGGGCGCATATGACGGCGCAGCAGTTAGCGCATGCGCGTGACGTGATGAAAGAGATATCAGAGACCGTGGTTGACCAGGGTTGCCTGCCAGACGGTGATATCGGATCGATAAAAAAACACGTGAGTCGATTAAGGCTGTGGTGGGCCAAAACGCATGACGCTATGGTCGAGGTGTGTGGCGAATAATTTTGTGGTAAACTGAGTGTCGATTACGTTTTTATACCAAAAGGATGTTGTGCAATGGCGGGCTTCAATCGCGTGATCATTATGGGCAACTTAACTCGTGACCCTGATCATAAACAATTATCGTCTGGACAAGTGGTGTGTCGATTGGGATTGGCATCTAATCGCCAGTATCGCAATCGGCAGTCAGGAGAGTTGGTACAAGAAGTTTGTTATGTGGATATTGACGTTTGGGGACCGCAAGCCGAAAGTTGTCGTCAATATTTGGCAAAAGGGCGGCCAGTACTTGTTGAAGGACGCCTGAAATTTGATAGTTGGCAGGATCAAGAAGGCAATATGCGGAGCAAACACTCGATTGTTGCTGATCGCGTTGTTTTTATGTCTTCTTCTCAGCCATCCGTTGGTGAAGATATCGGCGTCTCCGCTGGTGCCGACGTAGAACGTATGCAAAGCGCGATGTTGGACCAGGCGCAAGCGACGGCGGGCAAGAAGCCGCGAAGCAAAAAATCGGATGAATTTGCAGCGGCAAAAACTGAGCATAAAAAATCTTCGTCAACCGCGGATGTGGCTCAAGGCGGCGAGGTAACGCTTCCCGACGATCCGCCATTTCAGGATGATTTGCCCTTTTAAGTTAGATATTTTACTCAAAGCTTCGCCGTGTCTTCGCCAAAACCGCGTACTTTAGTGCGAGCGATTGGTGCGGCAATAAGTTATAAAAAAGCTCTAGCCGTAAAAAGCCGGAGCTTTTTTACCAAAACCATTCGATATCAAGGCCGATGTAAGCGCCAAAGAGAATGGTTTCAAACACCCGTTTGCCACAGAATGTCTTATCAATCGTAAATGCTATGCGTGGGAGGTTTGGGTGCCTGTAGGTTGCTGAGTCAAACTCCATCACAAAATGAAAATTATTCGATTGCCATGCCTGTAAACGTTCGTCGGTGTTAACGATGGCGTAATCAAAGCGAGTAGTATCGCATGGATATAGATATGAGCGATTTGCATGATCGTGCGAAAACCCGAAAATAAAAGAAAAGTTTTCAACAAAGTGGTCGAATTTGATGAATTCATCGATGTGCCACGTTAACCCGCGCTTTTCCTCAGCGTTTCCGCGGGCTAAACGTATCCAACCGCGTTGTTCGAGCGCGGTTTTCATTGGAACGGCAACTCGCCTGTTGGCTAACCAGAGTACGCCGCCTTGTACACCGACGGTGAGCCAATCAAAAGCGCCGATTGAAAGAGAAGCTATCGCCGGAATTCCCCAGTGGCCATTATAACCAAGCGGCAAACTAAATACGCAATTGGGCATTTGTTTTTTTCCGGTTGGGAAATTAACTCCCGCGGTTAGCGTAAAATCTACATAATCTAAATCTTTAGTGTCTTCGTAATTAAGCGCCCATCCGCCATACAGCTGAATATCGCCCAGGCCGCTCGATCGCCATTTGCCCAAGCGTACATCGTAGTATGCAAGCTGTTGCTCTAAATCATTAAACCATTGTTGCCATTGGACATATGAAATGGCGTGTCCGCCGCCATGCAAAGGTGTTTGGTCATAGTACGAAAGATCTTTGATAGATGCCGACTTGACCGGGATCGTAAGGGTTGCAAAAAATCCGTATTTAAAGTGTTGAGTTAGTGTTGGAAGAAATTCGACCAGCGAATATGATCCAGTAATAGTTGTTTGGCCAAAGGTATTGGCTATTGGTTTTTTTCCCCATAAATCATTGATAAGGCTCGATGGATTACGATCGAGAATGCAGGCCGGAACACCCTTGGCTAACGCAAACAAGTTTTCATTGCCGTAGATATTGAGTATGTCACCGCTGTACCCACAGCCATTGAATCCTTTGTTTGCGTGGCCGCCGCGCAAATCGAGCATGAGACTGGTCATCCAATCCTTGCCCAACAGGGGTTCGGCGCAGAACATGCGGGGGTGGGTAAAAGTGGGATAATAGTGCATGGCGATAATCGAGGAGTTAATCAAGCACAGAGACGTGGCAATTAAAGAGAGGCGTTTACTCAACACCGTTATCTTCCTTTCTTAGGTTTCTATGGTGAAACATTGAGCGGTTCTTGCGGTTGTGGTACACTCTAAAGCATGCACCGTGTGGCTTCACATCGTATGTAAAGACAAGGGCAAGCCTATGAAATCAGACCACCCAACATTGCCGCAAAATCATGCAGATCATCCTAACAAGAAAAAGAACGATGCTCAAGCCTTCACATGGCTCAGACGCAAGTTTTTCGGAGTTTCTGCTGCTTCAAAATCAGAGAGCTCGGCTGGTGGAAAAGAAATTGTTGCACTTAAAGAAAAGCTTGTTCGCTTAACGGCCGATTTACATAATATGCAGACGCGTATGGCAAAGGAGCGTGTGCAATCTGCCCAGGATGCGCAGATTGCTTTGCTGCAAGGGGTTTTGGATGTTGTTGATGATTACCAGCGTGCATTGCGTGAGTATGAAAAACAAGAGCGGGACGAGCGGCTTAACGTGTGGTTTGAAGGTTTTGGACTCACCATAAAACGGTTACAGCAATTTTTGGCGGCCAAGGGTGTACGAGAAATTGATTGTTCAGGATCATTCGATCCCCGATTTCACGAGGCGGTTGCCCATGTTGGCGGCACCGAGTTTCCCGCGGGCGCAATCATAGAAGTCTTGCAGCAAGGATATACGCTTGGCGATCGCGTTATACGACCAGCGCGCGTAGCCGTTGCTCAGTAATTTTTTATTCTAACTTTTTCTTATTCGAGCTTTTTATTGTTTACAATAACATTGCTTTTCAGTGCTTTACCCAGTGATGAGCTGGTTATGGTGTCTGGATTTTCTGTAAAAATAACATCAGTGAGCTTTGCGTGATCAAATGAGGTATCGGTAACGGCTTTTTCAAATACGCTGTCTTTGAGATTGATTGAATCGAAGACGGTTTTGGTGACGGGGCCTTTGAATGTCAGATTTTGAACCAATTTTTTTTCTGCTCGTGCTGGTTGATCATTAACAAATGAAGCGTTGGTAACTGCGTCATTGAAGGTGATGCCCGTCCCCTTTTTTTCTGTTGCTTTCGCTTGAATATCATTGAATTTTGACTTAGTTACTTTGCCATTAAACGTTGTTTCGTTAAATTCAGCTTGATTAAAAGAACTATCACTTACCGCGTCTTTGAATATGCAATTGCTGAATTTTGATCCAATCATGCTCGCATTTTTAACCTCACGTTCGAATGTTACATTTTCAAACGTGTTGTAGCTCAAGTCAATGGTGCCTTCAAGGGGCGTTTGGAACGCAATGTCTTTTATTGTTTTATGTTCTATTTTTTTTATTTTCGTTGATAACTTGAGATGGTTTAATAAATCCTCAGTTGAACGAAGCGCCGTGATAGCCGATATGTTGAACGGTATGATTAAAAGAGCAAGTGTCGTGAACCTCGCAAACATTTCCTTCATAGAATCTCCTTTTTGATATATCTATCGGTAACATACCAAAGTCTATTTGAATATGCCAAGAATTAGCTCGATAAGAATGAGGATGATGATGAGTGTCTCAAGCATCTCGGCGCGCACCGTTTCGATGCGGTTGTAATAGACCGTACTGACCTCTTTGATGATATCAAATTTGCGATCGATTGAGCGTTTCCATCCTCTGATATCCAAACGCTCGACGAGAAGCTCATAAATCTCGTTGATATAGGGTTCGTTGGCAAGCTTGATGCTGCCTTGGAGTTGTTCTGTAATAACTGAAATATCCGCTTTGAGCCGGCCTAATTCGGCAACGGGTGTTTTAGTGAGTCCGGCAAGCGGGATTAACTCTCGTTTAGGGACGATCGTTTCGCGTCGTTCGTAGAGCTGATTGAGGCGTTCAGCGAGTAATTTGTCAAAATATTTGAGCTCAAGGTGTTGGATGTTGCTGAACTCGAACAATCCAAGCAGTTCTTCATATCCTTCATCATAAACAAACGCTGCTTCATTATCGACGATGATAAAATCACCACGATAATAACCGACAGCAGAATCTAGCAGATCTTGCTTTTGGTAATCGGCAAGCGTTTCGGTTTCAAAGCGCACGAGCTCGGCAATGGTGTTGCCGTATTTTTCGCTGAGTTCTTTGGAATCGATATTGGCATCATAATCGAGTTGAATGATGGTATATGATGTGCGCAAATGGAAAAAGCGTGGTTGCTTTACCAGGTGTTGGATTTTGTCAAAAATGACCTGTGCGTCACTTGATGCCTGTTCCTGATATTTGTTGCCAAGTGCCTCCATGTTGGTGCGTAAATCTTCCAGCGTTTGCCTGAATGGGATTTTATACGTGAGCGATATAACGCCAAATTCATGGATTTTGCTCGAAAGATATTCCGTCGCGTGTGGTGTCGGAAGTTCGATAGCCAATGGTGTTTGATAATTTTTAAAATAACGCGGGACAGTTTGCGGGACGCGGGCAAATATCTGTTCGTCTTCAATGGTGGTTAACGCGATATCCTCGCCAATATCAAAGGCATGGAAAATATATATGTTGCCGGAAAAGATCTTACTCATGATAGCCCACCTTTACCATTGTGCATGCGTTATCCCCTCCATTGTACCGCGCCCCTCTTTTTTTGCACATGCCCTTACGCTTTACAATATCAAGTCACTTGAAATTGGGGCAGGCTCACTGCTGGGCGAGGTTCGCTGTGAGCTGGGCGAGGAGCTTGAGCTTTCCGTTTTCAGTTGTGACTCAGTGGCGATGGGAGCAAATTCGTCTTCGTGAGTAGGTGAGGTTACTGGCGGTATTGACGAAGAGCTTCCCGCGCTTGCCATGCCGCCTGCTCCGTTCGTTTCTTGCTGTGGAGATGGCGGTGCCGATGTCGGATGTTCCTTGGGAGCAGAAGGGGCTGCAGGCTCGCTGTTTAATGGAAGTAATTTAGGCGACCTACGATTTGGGCGCTGCCCGGTAATTTTTTCGACAACATTATCTGCATAGAGCTGCACATCGCGCGGTGTTGGATGGTGGTATGACGTTGCCTTGTTGTGATAAAGCCATAGGCATTTGCGGTCGGCATATTCTTTTTCGGTCGTTGGCATGAGAATGGGATTTGTTCGGTTGCCGCAATAGTGAAGAACAAAATCCGTTGCCGTTAATGGTACCGTCTTTTCGTAATAAAAACTTTTTTTGTGGCAGAGTTGAACGTTGGGAATAGTTGATAGATAGTCATTTTTTGTGTTCTGCGTAGCAATAATGGGGAGCGAGCATCTATTAAGGTCGCTTTCTACCAACGAAAGAGCGTCATTAATGATTTTTAGTTCGCTGGTGGACCACCACATATTGGCGATATTGTCAGTATCGTGTGGATCTGACGAATAGGCGAGCGGATCGGTCGCGTTATGAGCGCCAACCGAGCGTTGACACGCATGATACGACACGTGCGCTTGCAGCACCGGTACGCCCAGGGCCGCGAATACACCGACTACCTGATAAATACGCATGGTTAATCTCCTATTTTCTACTTTTCTTTATCCTAACACAATTTTCTATTTGAAATAAAGGGTTAGCTATATACCGTGCGCATTTGGTACAAAAATGTGTCTCCTGGCGCAGTTGTCATGGCACTATTGCCCGATACCTGCGTAGCAAGCTTCTATGCGGTATTTGTCGGTATATTTCGGGTAATCAGAGGGTAATCTGAACCGTACAGTTCATTTTTTCAAGCAATGCGATAAGCGTTGGGTCAATCGTGACAGTTGCACGTGTTTTAAGCTGCAGTGTTTTGTCGTTTTCTTGGTATTGGAGTGCGAGCTGTGTATCGCCACGTTTGAGCTGTTTTTTAAGATCGGCCAATATTTCTGTCGATGGATTTGCCGGTAATTGAATAACCAGACGGTGAGCTTTGAGTGTGTCTTGGAAAAGTATTTCGATGGGCGTAAACATATTGGCTTTTATGCGGCACTGGTCGGTTGAGGTATCCAGCGTGCCCTTAACTACAAACACGTGGTATGACTCGAGCCATTGCTCGATAGTGGCGAAAAGTTTAGGGAAAATAACAATATCAGCCGTTCCGGATAAGTCTTCTATCTGCGCAAAAGCCATGCGATCACCCTTTTTGGTGAACATAATGCGATGCGATTTTAAAAAACCACAGCAGGTGACAAAAATTTCTTTTTCGCCTTGTGCTTTATTTGCGCTACGTGCCTGAATGATAGGTGTGCTATCAAGTCGCCCCATTGAATCGCGGTAACTATCAAGAGGGTGCGCACTCAAATAAAAACCAATAACTTCTTTTTCATGACTGAGCTTTTCCTGAATCGGCCAGTCGGCGAGTGGCTGGAAGGCAAAGAGCTGTGGATCGTTCATTTTTTTGGTGCCGCCAAAAAGACCCATCTGGCCGGTTGCGCAACTTTTTTTGTGTTCGAGCGCATGTTCCAAGATTGTTTCAAGCTCGGCGATTTTTTGAGCGCGATTGCCCAAGAGCCCGTCAAGCGCGCCGGCGTATACGAGATTTTCGATGACACGTTTGTTGACCGTGCGCAAATCAACACGCGCGCAAAAATTAAGGAGATCAGCAAATGGTTTTTTCACACGTTCGGCCATGATATTTTCAAGAGCTGTTTGCCCAACATTTTTGATACCTTGGAGGCCAAATAAAATTGCGCTATTTTCAACGCTAAAAACGATTTCTGAGCGATTAATATCGGGTGGCAATATGCCAATGCCGAGCGTTTTTGCTTCTTCCAAATAAAAAGACATTTTTTCTGGATCACTCACTTCCAAGCTGATTAAGCACGCCATAAATTCTGATGTGAAATTGGCCTTCAGATAAGCTGTTTGGTAAGCAATTTTTGCATAGGCGGCCGAGTGTGATTTATTAAACCCGTAACCAGCAAAATAGGCCATCAAGTCGAACAGTTCACCCGCTTTTTTTGCGTCAAAACCGCGCTCTTTGGCGCGGGTTAAAAATATTTCGCGCTGCTGCGCCATGACCTCGGCTTTTTTCTTTCCCATAGCGCGCCGTAAAATATCAGCCTCACCGAGCGAATATCCGCCAATAGCCGACGCAATTTTCATGACTTGCTCTTGATAAACGATGACGCCGTACGTTTCTTTTAAAATAGTTTCGAGCTCGGGAAACACATACACAATCTGCTGACGGCCGTGGCGGCGTTCAATATAATCATCGACCATGCCGGAGCCCAGGGGGCCGGGGCGATAAAGCGCGTTGACGGCGATAATATCTTCGAATTTATCTGGTTGTAGCCGTCTGAGAACATCCTTTAATCCGTCTGATTCTAATTGGAATACGCCCGATGTTTTACCTTGGCAGATGAGTAAAAAAGTGGCGGCATCATTAAGAGCTATATCTTCGATGTCGATCAAGATGTCGCGTTTTTTTTGGATTAATTTTACAACGCGATCAATGAGCGTTAAGTTTTTAAGTCCCAAAAAATCGATCTTTAAAAAACCAAGATGTTCTAGTTCGGTCATAGCATATTGCGTTACCAGCTCATTACTTTTTGCTGGTACATAAACCGGGAGCAAATCGTCGACTGGTTGGGGGCAAATAACGATTCCAGCAGCATGTTTTGATGCGTGACGCGTGATGCCTTCCAGGCGAAACGCAAGATCAAAAAGTTGCGCGACTTTGGGGTTGCTTTTTTTAAGCGCCTCCAAACGCGGCTCTTGCTTGAGCGCCTCTTCTAAAGATACTTTGAGTTGATCGGGAACAAGGTTGGTAATGGCGTTGGCATCATCGAAGGGAAGGCCAAGCGCGCGGGCGACATCTTTGAGCACACCTTTTGCTGCCATCGTACCAAAGGTAATGATATTGCAGACGTTATCGTGTCCATACTTATCGCGCACGTAGGCTATAACCTTATCGCGCCCCTCGATGCAAAAATCGATATCGATATCGGGCATGCTGATACGTTCAGGGTTTAAAAAACGTTCGAAAAGCAGATTATATTTGAGTGGATCAAGATTGGTAATTTCCATGGCCCAAGCAACGAGTGATCCCGCAGCTGAGCCACGGCCAGGACCAACGGGTACGTTGTTGCGGCGCGCCCAACGAATAAAATCACTGACGATGAGAAAATAACCGACAAAGCCCATTTTGGTAATGAGTTCAATTTCTTCTTCGAGACGTGATTGGTAGAGCGCAAGATGCTCTGAGGGAATTCTTCTTGCATCAATGAGCGCCTGAAATCCCTGATGGCACAGATGCGAAAAGTAACTTTCTTGCGTATGTTCTTGGGGCACTTCATAGAGCGGAAAAATAAGTTTGCCCGTTTGGAAGTTGAACGAACATTGATCAACAATTTTTTGGGTGTTCCATAACGTTTCTTCGTGCCCCTTAAAAACTTCGAGCATTTCTGGCATGCTGCGCAGCCAGGGCTTACACGATCCAAACGTCATGCGGTCTTTATCAGTGATCTTATGGTGTGTTTGAATGCACAGCATGACTTCGTGCGCTTCGCGATAATCATATGTTGGATAGTGGGCGTCGGTTGTGGCAATTATATCCAAGCCATATTTGGGGCCCATCTCATACATAAAATTATTGACGACGGTTTGTTCTGGCTGATCTTCGGGCTGTACTTCTAAAAAAAATCGTTGTTTGCCAAAAACATTCATAAACCATCGGATGCGTTCTTCGGCTTGTTCGCGTTGATTACTCAAAACAAGTGACGGGATGTGCCCGCCTAGGCACGCCGTTGAAGCGATGAGTCCCTCGTTGTATCTTTCGAGGGCGGCATAATCGATGCGTGGCTTAAAATAGAAGCCGTCTTTGAAAGAAAAAGAGATGAGTTTGCATAAATTTTTGTACCCGATTTCATTTTGTACGAGCAGGAGAATGTGATAATACTTGTCCTCGGCATTTTTGATCGCTACGTCTTGCGTCATGTAGGCTTCCATGCCCAGAATGGGCTTGATGCCATTTTTTTTGCATAGCTCAAAAAACTTAACGGCACCAAAAATATTGCCATGATCGGTGAGCGCCACCGAGCTCATGCCGCATTCTTTTGTGCGTTCAACGAGCTGCTCGAGGCGTGTTGCGCCGTCCAGAAGCGAGTATTCAGAATGTACGTGTAAATGGGTAAAATGTTGATCAGCCATATCTATAGTATACGGAAAACTTAACCGTGCGTTAATGTGTTTTTCATCTAAAACACATTACGGTGATTTTTGAAATTTTCTAAACTTAATTTTAAACGATATTTTGAACCTGTTCGCGGCACTTTTCAATTTCAACTTTGATCGTAATAGCAAACGTGCTGATTGGTGAATGGGGGCACTTGGAAACAATGGTATTTATCTCGCGTGCCAATTCCTGCAAAATGAAATCAAGCTGGCGGCCCTTTTCATCTTGTTTGGCTTCCAAGAGCGTAGCAAAGCTTTTCAAATGCGTATTAAAGCGGACAATTTCTTCGTGAATGTCGATCTTATCCAGCTCGCTGTAGAGCATGAGCCCTTGTATTGCCGTATGATCAACGCCAGATTGGTTGACGGTTGTCAGTTTTGTTTCAAGATCTTTTTTCGCTTGTTGGTGTACAATCTCAAATGCTTTTTCGATGGCCGTGATGTGTTCAGCCATGATGGCGGTGCGCTTTTTAAAATCAATTAAAAGCGAGGCGCCTTCAGCGGCGCGCGTTTTATTGAGAGCGTGGAGTGCTTGGGTAAAATCGTCCATGATTTGCTTGCGTACGGCATCGTTTACCGGCAGTTCTTCGCTAATGAAAACGTTGGGTATGTGAAGTATGTCGCTTACGTTAACTGACCCGGAAAGGCCAAATACTTTTTGTGCTTTGGTGAGCGAATCGAGGTAGCCTTTGACCGTAGAAAGTGAGAGGGTAACATCGCTTTTGAAGCAGTTCGGATTGCTCACATTCATGGTTAAATACATATGCCCACGGCTGAGAATTTCTTTGCCGCGTTTGATAAGGTCCGTTTCCAGTGAGCTTAGTACGGGTGTGAGCCGACACGTCGATTCAAAAAAACGCGAGTTAAGCGTTTTTATTGCTATGGTGAGCTGTACCGTTTCACTCGGTGATACCGACAAATTGAGTGTACGAGAAACAAATCCAGTCATGCTTGAAAGCATAGGGCTCCTTTTCGTTGTGCGTTCTGGGCGCGTTATGCAAGGTTTGAATAAATATTTTGCACGTCATCGAGCTCTTCGATGTGCTCCAAAAACGCAATTACTTTTTCCTCTTTTTCCGGCGATAACGATATGGTATTTTTTGCTACTTTTTCAACTTCAGCCGCTTCAACGGTGTATCCGGCGTCGAGCAATACCTTTTTTACCACTTCGAGTTGTTTGGGCTGTACCGTGATGGATGCTAAATTATCGCTTACATCGATATCGTCGATATCATAGTCGATCAAAAGTTCAATGAAATCATCTTCACTCTTGCCATTGGCGGGTACGCGGATAACGCCCCTTTTTTCAAACATCCAGCTGACGGCGCCGGCCTCAGCGAGCGTCCCGTTATTTGCAGAAAACGCGTGCCGCATGTCGGCTACCGTACGATTTTTATTATCGGTAAGGCATTCAACTAAGACAGCAACGCCCTCTGGCGCGTAACCTTCGTACGTCTGTTCTTCATAATTAACCCCAGGGAGTTCGCCGGTGCCGCGCTTGATGGCTCGCGAAATGTTTTCAGCGGGCATATTAGCCGCGCGTGCCTTATCAACAATGGTGCGTAGGCGAAAATTTGAGTTAATATCACCGCCGCCATGCTTGGCTGCAATGGTTATTTCTTTGCCGAAACGTGTGAAAATTTTACCTTTTTTGGCATCTTGGGCTGCTTTGCGGTGTTTGATATTTGCCCATTTTGAATGGCCTGACATGCGGTCTCCACGTGATTTTCAATCTTTTCATGTATATACAATTTTAGTATAACCGGCGGGGCTTGTTTTGCCAATGCCATCTTATTGCACCGTTTAAGTAGTTTGTTGCTCGAATAGTTTTGTTTTCAGCTTAAGCTGCATAAGTGGTGGAATTTGTCGGCCGCGGGGGGTTTTTTCCAGGTATCCTTTGCGCATGAGAAACGGTTCGTAGACCGTTTCGATGGTGTCGCTATCTTCACCGATAAGTGAGGCGATGGTCTCAATGCCAACCGGCCCGCCGCCGAAATGGCGCATGATTTTATGTAGAATTAGGTTGTCTACCGTGCTCAGGCCGTCTTCGTTAATACCCAAAAATTCCAGTGATTGCTTAACCAATTCGTCACCCACGCTTTGTACGTTACGTACTTGTGAAAAATCGCGCACACGGCGGCACAATTTTTTGGCAACGCGCGGTGTTCCTCGTGCCGATTGTGCAATGCGTAGAGCGCCGCTCGGTTCTATGCTCAGTTGTAGGAATTGTGCGTATTGTTGGACAACTTCTTGCAGTTCGGTGTCGGTGTAAAAATCGAGGCGTTCAGTAATGCCAAAACGGCTGCGCAGTGGTGCGCTCAGAAGTCCTGACTTGGTTGTTGCGCCAATAAGAGTGAATGCGTTGATGGGTAAATTAACCGTTTTTGCGCCTGCACCTTGGCCGATGATAACATCAACGCGAAAATGTTCCATGGCGCTATAGAGTACTTCTTCTACCGTTTTTGACATGCGATGAATTTCATCGATAAATAAAATATCGCGCGGGCTGAGTCCAGATAAAATAGCGACTAAATCTCCGGTACGTTCTAACATGGGGCCGCTGCAAATTCTGATGCCAACTTCCATTTCGTGTGCCATGATTTGTGAAAGCGTTGTTTTACCCAGTCCTGGCGGTCCTGAAAAAAGAATATGATCAACGGCTTCACCGCGCATTTTGGCGGCTTTGGTGTATATGCTTAGTTTTTCTTTGAGTGTGCATTGCCCAACGAATTGCCCAAAGCACGTAGGCGTAAAATCGTGCACGAGTTCTTCAGGCTGGTCTTGAAGTGTTATGATGTCGATGGCATTGGCAAATGGATTAAATTCGGTCATCGCGCTCTCCGATACAGCGTTAGTATACTCGTGCCCGTGGCGTAACTCTAGCTTGTTTCTAGCGAGAAGCGTCGCATAATGATGCCGTTAATCCAACCGAGTGCTGCATAGGTAATCCAGGAATGGCTTAATCCATAGCTCATGAGCGGTAACGGAATGCCAACGACGGGCAGAAGATCTGTTACCATGCCGATGTTAATAATAATGGAAAAAGCTACTGGCGCTAAGAGTCCGATTGCCAGAAGTTGGGCAAAAAAGGCTCTTAGCCGTTGAATGGTTAAAAGTATGCGAATAATAAGAATGGCGTAGAGGAGCATGAGAATGCTCGCGCCAACCAATCCCCACTCTTCGCAAAAAACGGAGAAAATAAAGTCGGTACGGCGTTCGGGCAAAAAAGCGAGTCGGTTTTGCGTGCCTTGTAAAAATCCTTTGCCCCACATGCCGCCTGAACCAATAGCAATTTTCGATTGTTCCACTTGATAGCGTTCTACGCGATCCGAGCCAGCGCCAAGAAAAACTTCAATGCGTTTTTTTTGATATGGCTTGAGGCAGGCATAGAGGAGCGGTGCTGCGAGGGCCGAGAGATTGATCTGCCAGAAGAAAAATTTTTTGGCGATGCCGGCATACCAGAGCATTATAATGGCGGAAAATAAGATGATGAGTGCGGTGCCCAAATCTGGTTGTTTTAAAATGAGCAAAAGGCTGATGGCCATGACGATCAAGATGGGAATAAATGTTTGAAAGGTGAATTCAGTGCCATCGTCGGCTTCCAAATAGTATACGACGAATGCGGGCAAAAAAAGTTTTGCAAGTTCTGAGGGCTGAAATTTGATAACTTTAAGATCGATCCAGCGTTGTGCGCCCATGCCAACACTTCCCTTGATGAGTGCAAAAATGAGCAGCCCGAGTGTGGCAAAGTAAAGGAAGTAGCCCCAACGGCACAGGAGCTGAAAATCGATGACGCAAAAAGCGGCATAAATGCCTAGGCCGATGAGTGTTCCGGTAAGCTGTTTGGTGAAGTAGGGTGAATACGGCTGTGCATTAGTGTACGTTGCGCTATATACGCAGGCAAGGCCAATGCCTGCGATGGTAGTTGTGATGAACAGACTGAGCCAGTCAATGTGTTTTAAGTAACGTAGGTGAAAGGTGGCCATAATCAGTTGCGCTGGTAAGCATTAGGGAGCAAATCGCCTAATTCATGCGTTTCATACGAACCATTTTTAGCGATTAAAATGGGTATTGATCCGCACATATCCAGCAATACCTGCCGGCAGGTGCCGCATGGTGTTTGGCCATCAGGGGTTGCCAGAGCAAGCGCGATAATCTTTTTCTTACCTTTGGCTAGTGCGCTGAATAGTGCAACGCGTTCCGCGCAGCAGGCCAGTCTGCCTGACGGCGTTTCTATGTTGCAGCCGATAACGATACTGCCGTCGCCGGTAAGTACGGCAGCGCCGACGGGATATTTCGAAACGGGCGATAAACCTGGGTTAATAGCCGAACGGGCATGTGCGATAAGCTGTGTGATCAGATCCTGAGATAGTTTCATAGCAATCTTTCGATTTGATCCTTGAACGTTCATCAGTGTATCGCGAAAGGATGATGCATGCAAAAGTTGCACGCAAAGCATGTTTTTAAAAAATCAGACTTGTAAAAAATTGATTTTTTGGTATAATTAATATATCAAAATGGCCATGGAGGTTATTGTGCACAAAAAAATACTTTTTTTGCTTTTATCTATCGGTTTGGCGGTTGTTATTCAGCCCGTCCAGCTACGCGCTTCATCACGGATGGCGAAGGCTTGCTGGTGCGTTGGGGTTGCGAGTGCTGCCGTTTATGTCCTTAAGGCTCATTGGTTTGAAAAGATTTTTTGTTGCGGCTTTGTTTCGCTGGCTTACCTGAGCGTATATCGGTACTTATTTCGCGAAAAATATCCGGTAATTCATGCCAAAGAATGGGAGCTTTTTCGGCGTAATGATGGCGGCTATCTCTTTGTTGCATTTAATTTATTGCCCAACGGCTGTCTGTTGCAGCGGCTATATCAATGCGATAGGCAAGGGGCTATACAGGATCTATCAACAACGGTTGCTTTGGATGGTGACCGTGCGTTTGACCAGAGGTTTAGGCAGGCCCTTGGTGAACGCGGGGTGCTTATTGAGTCGGCTGCGAGTGTCGATCAAGATATCAATCCCGTAATATTTATCGCCGAACGTGTCGCACATGACTTACATTTGCAGCGTTAATCCGGTCAACGCTAATTCTGTTGGCCGCCAGGCTGGCGATGTCGGTAGTTGGTGGGCCGTTGGATTTATGCGTGTATAGATCGCTTCAACAGCGGTTTTCATGGCGGGGTTAAGAAGATTTCGCGCCTGATAAGCGCGTTGATAGCATTCTTTGGCAAATGTTGCTTGCAGTCCATTAAGGGGTATTGATGCAAAATAGCTGGTCAACCACGCATAAACGTGCGCCTGTTGGATAGGCGTGAGCTTATTGATATCGTTGTTTCTCACGATTGTGGCGTAGGAGTGGTATGTTTCGGCTGGCACGCAGGTAAAGTACCCGGATAGAAAACAGGCGAGCGGAAGGTTATGTGGATCGATGTAGCGGCTGCGATATGCCGCTTGGGAAAGCAGCGCGTGTGGATCGATGTTGAGCATAAATTGGGGATAGTGGTGGATAGCTTCTACGGTAAGTTCGGCTAGGCTGAGCAAAAAATTCGTTTTCATGTATTCGTTGGTCATTGCGTTGATTGATCTTTCCAGAACGGTAAATGCTCCGGATAAATCTTCCAGCTGACCATTCTCGATATACGTGCATGCGTTTTTGAAATACGTGCATACATAGGTAAATTCACTCATGCCGGTAGGTGATCCGATTGGGCTTCGCGATGGCTCGAATATGGATGAATCCATGGCATTGAGGCGCACGATGGTTAGGCAGACGGCAAACAATTTTTTACGATCCATAAGAATTCCTTTAGGATAAAAAAGTAGCATAAATATAGCGAAAAAAAGCTTTTGTTTCAACGCTTTTTGCGTAAACAGCCGCTTGACATTTTTTCAATTTGCATTATAATTAATGATAGATATTTATTTATTTTGATAACAATGAAAATAAGGAGTCAGGGGATGGCTTTGATTCGTTTCCTCATACTAACAATGGCCGTAATGGCCGGAATATCGGTAAATAGTTACGCTGGATGTGGTGTAAGTAAACCGCTTCAACAGTCTATGGTTCGTTCTAAGTCCGCCGATCAGGCTTCGGCGCAGCTGGCAGTCAAAAAACGTGGTGCTATGCCTCGCACAGTATCATGCGTTGTCGAATCGTTACAATTTTACTACATGGTAAAACGTGACGGGCTTAGGGATTTTAGTGAATGTGCTGCAAATCGTCTTGCTCAGAGCGGGAAAACGATTATTCGTTTCGAGCTCGCCGGGCAAACCATTGCCGCTCTCGTGGCCTCTGGTTTGAGTTATGATGAGGCCGCCAAGCTTGTCTGGCAAGCGCGAAGAGCGAGCTCTGGTGAAGTGAGTGGGCTGGAACAAGCATCCGAGACCAGCACTGATGCATAAGTATAATTATTTTTAGATCATCAAAACAAAAGAGACCGGTTTTTCAACCGGTCTCTTTTGTTGTTACTTCTGCTGCACAATGCGCCGGCTTGGAAACCCGGCGTGCGCTGCATTTTTCTGGTCGGGGCAGCGAGACTCGAACTCACAACCCCTCGCTCCCAAAGCGAGTGCGCTAGCCAATTGCGCCATGCCCCGACAAAACTTTCAATGTGCTTTTATGATAGTTGTTTTTTGACCTGTTGGCAAGCGTTAATGGATCATTTTGGCCGATTTTTTAACCGGGCAAACACCCATGCCGATGTAGGTAAAGCCGTTCTGTTCGGCGGTTGCGCGATCTATGATATTGCGCAAATCGAGCAGGCGTTTGGTGCGGCAAGCTTGCGCCAGGTTGGCGACATTGAGCGTTTTAAATTCATTCCATTCCGTGATGATTACGATTAAATCAGCTCCTTGTACGGCTGCTTCAAGGGTAGGGCCATAACTGACTTGTGGGAACAGCGTGCGCATATTATCCATGCCCTGCGGATCATAGGCACTTACGTGTGCATTGTGGGCTAATAAGTACGCAATGGCATCAATGGCGAACGAATCGCGGATGTCATCAGTGTTTGCCTTGAAGGCGAGGCCGAGTAATGCTACTTTTTTGTCGGTAAAATCACCGATGAGTTTATCGATTTGTTTGAGAATTGCTTTTTTGTGAGCGACGTTCGAGCGATAAATAGCGTTAATGAGCGTGGCGCCAATTTTTTTGTTTTTCATGATATAAGCCAGTGCTTTGGTGTCTTTAGGAAAACACGAACCGCCAAATCCGGGTCCAGGGACCAAAAATGCTGTTCCAATACGTTTATCCATGCCCATGCCAGCAGCAACGTCGAGTACATTGGCGCCTACTTTATCGCACAGGCGTGCCATTTCATTAATAAACGTTATGCGTGTGGCCAACATGGCGTTAGATGCGTATTTGATTAATTCTGATGTCTCAAGTGACGTGATTAAGTATGCAGAGCCTTTATCGATAAGCGGCTGATAGAGCGATTTGATAATTGTCGTTGCCCGGGGGTTGCCGCCGATAATAATGCGATCGGGGTTCAGCGAGTCTTGGACGGCCGTTCCCTCACGGAGAAATTCTGGATTTGAGACAATGTCGAACAAATCTTTGTTAATGCCCTTGGCAATGAGCGCATCTCGAACGTGAGCACAGGTGCCGACGGGTACCGTGCTTTTGATGCAAATAATTTTGTAGCTTGTAATTGCTTTGGCTAAATCTTCAACAACCGCATCGATGGCGCGTAGATCGGCGGCACCGTTTTTCGACATCGGTGTGCCAACGGCTATAACAATGATCGATGCTCGTTGCATATGTGAGAGGACATCCGTGGAAAACGTGAGGCGACCGCTTTTAATTGGTTCCTGCAGCAGTTGTTCGAGTCCCGGTTCAAAAATAGGCAGCCTTCCGTTGTTGATTTGTGCAATCTTTTCTGAAAGTACGTCGACGCATGCTACATGATTACCAAAAGAGCTTAGAATGCCTGCTGTTGGGAGTCCAACGTATCCCGTGCCAACGATGCAAACACGCGGTTTTTCGGGCGCTTGTTCATCGCTATAACTATTAAAAACGGTGGTCGAAAGTAGGGTGCATAACAACATATATGAAACTTGAGGGAAACGGCACATACACGAACTCCTTTGTATAATTTGATAAAAAATCACGAACGGTTTACACAAAGTCTCGCATTGATGCCAAGAAATTTTTTATTTTTCTGGGGTGAGTGGTGGGAGTTGAACCCACGACCCTCAGAGCCACAATCTGATGCTCTACCAACTGAGCTACACTCACCATTACACTGTTTTTAGTATACGCAAAGTGGGGTCAAAACGCAAAGAGCTCTTGGAGATCTTTTTCTGGTTCAATGAACTGGTTTGCCAGATATGCATAAAGGGCGGGCATATTTTTGTCGTTTTTGCTGTGCTCGAACGGCGTCACGAGGGCGGTGGATGGTACATGGCTGGCGCAGATCCAGAGGCGATTGAATTTATCGAGTGGGACGAGTTTATCGTCCGAACCGTGTAAAAAAAGAATCGGCGTATCGCGTAGTTGCTTGAGGGTATCGCCAATATCAATGGCTGGTAAGGTCAGCCAACAGAGGCCGTATACCGGCAGATAGCAGATGCGCGTAAGAATTTTGAGTACAAGCGGGGCGCCTCCTTTGCCCCAGCGCCATAGCAGATAGGGATCTTTAATAATCGCATCAGCAAAAGCATCCAGTGAGAGCCAACAGCTATCCAAAATGAGTTTGTCAAAACATGCGGTGCCATCTTTTTGTGCTTGCCTTTGGGCAAGAACAAAGAGCCCGGCGCCAAAGCATACGCCGTGACCAATGACGCGTTTATACCCGTGTTGGTGGGCATAGGCAAGTATTGCTGCCACATCTTTTGTGCAATCAAGAATGATTGTTGTGAAGGGGTGGAGAATCGTTTGTTGACGATGAAAGTAGTTGGGTTGTGCCCAGCGAAAATCAAAAAGTATGACGTCGCAGTGTTCAAAAAGAGCCGTTGCGTTGATCATGACTTCTTTGTTTGTGGGGAATCCGCCAGCGGTGATGACCAGCGTTGGGGATCCCCGTTTGAGGTGATATGCCTCTATCGCGCATTTATCTGCGGTTTCAAGCGTTATTTTTTGTGCGCCCAGTTTGATAAGTTCGGTGCGTGCTTTGGATAGGCTTAAGCGAATGTTGTTCGTACAACATGGGTTTCGGGGTACGTGGCCATAGTGGTTTTGAGCGTATTCTATTACGCTTTGGGGAAGGGGTGCATCGCAGGAGCCGTGTCTTTTGATTGTGTAATCATGCGCGTGGCACGTTGATACGATTAAATAAATAGTGGCGACAATTCGTAGAGTCATGTGCGTTGATTCGCGCTTAACAAAACCGGCATTTTTTGATACAATTTTAAGTATAAACACTTTTGCTAAAAAATAAATCTTTTCAAAGCGTACAAGTTAACGTAGATCATAAAAGATATGGAAACAAAGCACCGCGGTGCTATTTGCGTCTTCGGGGCGCGGGAGCACAACCTAAAAAATATCTCAGTCGAGATTCCAAAAGAATCTTTGACGATTATTACTGGCCCATCTGGATCGGGCAAAAGTACCTTGGCGCTCGATATTTTATACGCCGAAGGCAAACGTCGTTATATTGAATCGCTTTCTTCGTACGCGCGTCAATTTTTAGGGGCAGCGGGCAAGCCAGACGTTGATCGTATTGTTGGGCTGTGCCCATCGATTGCCATTGAACAAAAAACGGTGAGTATGAATCCCCGTTCTACGGTTGGTACTATCACTGAAATTTATGATTATCTACGCGTGCTTTTCGCACGCCTTGGCAAACCGCATTGTCCGCAGTGCGGGAAACGCATCAGCCAGGAGTCACCTGAAAACATTAGGCACCTACTCTATAACCAATTTTTAGATCAATACGTAACGATTGCCGCTCCGCTTGCGCACGAGCGTAAAGGCGAATTTTCCAATGTGCTTGCGCAGCTTTTTGCTCAGGGGTATTTTCGTTTTCGCATTGATGGCCAACAACATCGTTTCCAATCGCCTGATGAACTTAAGGCGCTCAATCTTAAGAAAACATTTAAACACACCGTTGATGTGCTTATTGACCACGTCCAGGTAACCGGAGAGGAAAAGCAGCGTGTTGAAGAGGGTATTGAAAAAGCGTTTGCGTTGGGTTCCGGCAGTGCCAAAATTATTGTTGGTAGTACCGAATTTGTTTATTCATCACAGCGTATGTGTATTGATTGTACGTTATCGTTTCCTGAGTTAGAGCCGCGTTTGTTTTCGTTTAATTCTCCGATTGGCGCCTGCACAACCTGCCATGGTATCGGACAAATTCATAATTGGCCATGGCAAGAAAATGATCCTAATGCCTGGAAGGCTGAGTACCCAGAATTTTTCGGCACATATGCCACTATTTTTACCTGTGCAGCGTGTAACGGTAAACGATTAAATCCACATGCGTTGGCGGTTACTATTGGCGATTGTTCGATCGATGATCTAGCACAAATGCCCATCAAGCGTTTATTACCGTGGTTTAAGGCGTTAACGTTGCCTGAACATGAAGAACAAATTGCGCGCACACTTCTTAAAGAAATAGTAAATCGGTTAACATTTTTAGATGACGTTGGGCTTGCGTATTTAACGCTGGGGCGCGGATCGAGAACGCTTTCTGGCGGTGAAGGCCAACGTATTCGTCTGGCTACACAAATAGGTTCGGCTTTATCTGGCGTGCTCTATATTTTGGATGAACCAAGTATTGGCTTGCACCAACGCGATAACGATCGATTGATTACTACATTGCGCTCGCTGCGCGATCAGGGCAATACCGTGCTGGTGGTTGAACATGATATTGATACTATTAAGGCGGCTGACCATGTGATTGATATGGGGCCTGCTGCCGGCGTTCATGGCGGGCAGGTGTGTGCCTTTGGTGCACCGCATGAACTTGCCAATAATGAACAGTCCCTTACTGGGGCATATCTAGCTGGCCGGCGCGCAATAGCAATTCCTGATATGCGGCGATCGCCGCGTTCATGGTTGACGCTGCGTGGTGCACGAGCCAATAATTTATGCATCGATGAGCTCAAGGTACCGCTCGGCGTTCTTTGTGGGGTATCCGGGGTTTCTGGATCGGGCAAAAGTAGTTTGGTTATGGAAGAATTGGTTCCGGCCGTGCATCGGGCGCTCACCCGTCCGGGAAAAATGGGTGAACATATTTCCATGCCCGAAGGAAGTATTGAAGGGTGTGAGGCGTTATTAAATTGCGTGGTGGTAGACCAATCTCCCATCGGCCGCACGCCACGATCAAATCCTGCCACGTATTTGGGTATTTTTGATGATATACGCGACCTTTTCGCTGGATTGCCCGAAAGTAAAGCGCGTGGATACGGGCCGGGGCGGTTTAGTTTTAACGTGGCCGATGGCCGCTGTTTTGAATGCCAGGGCGATGGCGAAATTACGGTAAGCATGCACTTTTTGCCCGATATCACCGTTGCGTGCAAATCATGCAAAGGGCGGCGTTATAATGCCCAGACCCTGGAAATCACCTACAAAGGCAAAAATATTTATGACGTTTTATCCATGACGGCCAGTCAGGCGCGGGCATTTTTTGGTGCGCATACGCCGCTGCTAAAGCGATTACAGCTTTTGTGTGAAGTTGGCTTGGATTATGTTGCGCTGGGGCAGCCGGCAACGACATTGTCGGGCGGCGAGGCGCAGCGAGTTAAATTGGTCAAGGAGCTGGCCAAACGTGGTTCGCGAACATTATATATTTTAGACGAGCCGACAACGGGGCTACATAATAGTGATATTGAAAAATTGCTTGCCGTTCTTAATCGTTTAATTGATAAGGGAAATTCGGTTATTACGATTGAGCATAATCTAGATTTTTTGAAAACCGTTGATTATTTGATCGATCTGGGGCCAGAAGGCGGCGACGAGGGTGGGCGTGTGGTTGCCATCGGAACACCACATCAAATTGCCAAAGAGAAAAAAGGCCATACGAGCCGCTATCTTGCGCATTATTTTTAGGCCGGTGCGCGCTTCTTTTTTTGCTTAAAAAACAAAATTGCCGTAAACTTAAACCATAGAAAGGGGCTTTTTGGGGTCCCCTGTTTTGTCTGAAATTGTCTGGAGTTTTGTTTAATGATTAATCAATCAGCGCGCGTGCGCGGCATAATCGTGTTGGCTGGAAGTTTGTGGGTGTCCGGGGCTTGTGCCGATAATGGGCTCGGATTGGATCGTTTGCTTCTGGGAATGGGGGCTACGGAATATAATAAGCTTACATTTTTACAAACCATTTACGTGGGCTGCATGAGCGGCATGAGTGATTTTATTCATCATTATTTTCTTGATGCTGGGGCTGCCGTCGTAGGCAAATTGCAAGAAGCCAACCATGTCGTAGGCACGCTGTTAAAGCGTAATATTCGCGGAAGTGCCAGCTTTGAAGTTGAAGAATTGATGGGCGCGCGCTGGATGATCGATCGCAATAAAGAACGTTTTTGTGATATGGCCAAGGGCGCAAAAGTGGTGCGTGCGCATGTATTAGAATTGCAGCCTACTTCCCCGTCGGGTCAGCCATCAGAACCAGGCGCGCAACCAACCCAGCCAGTGATAGCTACCCAGCCATTTAGTATTGCCATGATCAAGCGCGATATTGATTATCTTACTGATTATCTAGAATTACGGCTGCCAACCTACCAAAGTAAGATTGTTCAGAAACGCGTGATTGAAAAAGTTCTTGATCGGTCAGCCGCCGTTGGATTAGGCGTTGCCGGCCTTTGGGCTACCTATGCATGGTTGTGTTGGCTTAATCCTGCTGGAAAAAGTTCGCCGATGGATCAGCTTAGTTTAGAGGCTTTGCGTGGTGAACAAGCGTTAAATGGCTTTAAAGCGCTGACGGGCAACCCCGATGCTTTACGATTGTTCAAAGAAGATCATGCGACGGCAGCGGCGATTCATAGCGCGGCGCAAGCTGTGGCCAGTCAAGTAGCAACATTGACGGCGCGAACGGTAGTAAATGCTCCCGTTGTTCAACCTGTGGTTGCTGGGATGCCTGCGTGGAAAAATTGGCGGGTGTATGTTCCGTGCACCATTGCCGCACTATCGTTGGCGCGATTGGGTCACTGGGTGTGTTCGCCACGCGCGGCAGTTGCCTTTGATCAGTTGAGCTTGATGGATCGAGCTGCTATTGCGCATTTAACACAGCAATTAATCAGCAGTTTGAAGCATTTATCTATGTTATGCCAAAATATCAACAATGATAATGATATTGCGCGCGCCAAAGATGAATTTGAGGGAATCAGTAAGCAGTGTAGCGAGATGTTGGTGCAAATCGCCTATAACATTGATGCCGAACGCGCCGTGAAATTGCGTGGATGGGGCAAGCCTGGTCAGAATGCACAGTCATTAACGCAAGCGTTGGCCGGTATGGGCGGCATGCCACATCTATAAGATTGATGTGCGGTACGTGAAAAGTAATGGGATGTACGGAGGTTTTTGCATGGTGCGTTCGATTTGTTTGTGGGCTGTTCTTTTGGTTGCTAGCGTAGTACACGCCGATGCGCCGAGAACATCAATCAAGACTTTAGACGATTCAGTGCTTACGCTGGCCGAAGAAGCGGTCAAGAAAGATTTTGATGGTATTTATGTGCAGCGCAGGCGTGTAACGGCTTGTGCGGCCACGGCGGCGCTTGCCGTGGGGGCCGTATGTGCCTATCGCTGGGCGCGCGGTTCAACTGCGCATAAAATAACCCTTGATGCGAAAGCGCTCGATAAAATTAACGAAATTATTCACGATTCAGGCAAAACTTTCAGCGAAAATAAACCGGACACCCAGGCGCAGCCTGCGCAGGAACATGAGAGTATCGGCAAGCGTATGCTCTCGTGGGTCAAGACAAATTTTGTTGGGGAAAAGGCACATGGCAGTTTGCCGGCCGATCCAAAGATGGGCGGCATGGTCAAAAGAAGTTTGTTATGGGCCGGCGAGGGTCTTTTTGGTCTTTCAAAATTGCTTGTGTTGCCGCTGGCATTTAATGGGGTTGCGCAATTTGCGATGGAGCGCGCCATGCGTTTTTACCGCACATTAGATTGGGCGTGGTTATTGAGTTCGCGAACGCATTTGCCGACTTATTTTGATCAGTTGAAAGCTGCTGCAGCCGTGCTTGATGCGCGTTCAACGCTTTTTGAAACATGTGCGCACATCACCATTAATGCTGACCAGAGTGTTGCTACGCGTGGTGATACGCAGGTGTGGCCAATGGCTTCGTTGGATGAAATTCTGCGCTTAAAAACAATTGCGCAACGTGGCAGTGTTGCAGATTTCGATCCGACGCTTTATGAAAATCAGCTTATTCGTTTATGGAACGCCTATATTGATGCGCTTGCTTATGCCGTTGCTTTTGTGCGTTACGGCATGGCACACCATGCCGATGCATCATACTTTGATAAAAATCAAGCGCAGACCTTTGTCGATGATGTGATTGTGCATACGCGTGCTGTCGCCGCGCAATTGCCGGCGCTCATTGATGCATGCGTGGTCAAACGATCACAACCAACATCAGCTGGATTGCTTGCGTGTATGCATGAGTATACGTATACCGTGCAACGAAACTGTTCAGACCTAGAATTCAATGAGATTGTGCAGGGAGGGTGATCATGCTCCGCAACGCATTTTTGTGCGGTTGTTTATTGTGTGGTGTGCATTACGCGTGTGCCGTAGATGACGAAAATTCTGCTCAATTATCGCGTGCGTTGAGCGCACACAGTTTGTGTCCGACAGACCGCGAAAATGTGCGGGAATCGGTGCGTGGAGTGCAGTCATTTGCCAACGACATAACCCATTTTTATTGTTCGTCAGGATGGATTTGTAAGGCGTTTTCTCAGATGAGCGTCCCGGTATTTTCATTGTGTTGGCAGCAGGTCGCCAGCCTTATCGGGTCACCTGAGCAACGTTGGTTTTACGCGCACGAAAATGATCTGACGTACGTGCAGCGCCTGAATACCCATTATCGAACGTATGAAGATTTTATGCGCGGTAGCATTGAGGTTGAGTGGTTAAAGCAGTGTGCTGAGTATCACGCCTTTATTGAGAAACATTTAATAAATGACAATCAAATAATCGATTTAGATCCGGAGCTTGAAAAGAGTCCTGATTTTGACCGATCGCTTGAAGTCGGCGTGTCTGAAGTCGTGTGGGGTATGGCGGGCGAGGCAACGGCGGCATTTTATGCATTTTATTTTGAGTGTTTGATTAACGTTATCTACAAAAAACTTGCCTTTGTTGATTCTGAGAAAGATTCAGCGTGGGTATATTTGGCGTCGGTATTGCAGGACAAACAAACGTTAAAAAATATTTATACGATTTGTGTGCATAAAATCAAGCAACTAACGCCAGAGCAGTCACGTGCATTTGCGTACAATTATCGTCGTGTGGATGAAGTGCTCGCAACGGTTTTATGCGATATGGTACGGCCCCTTAAAGATTCAGATTAGGAAAGGCGAGATGATCGTGGTACGAAAACTACATAAGCTCTTGTTGGTCGCATGGATAAGCGGTTATTGGTTGAGCTGCTTTTCGGTTGAAACAAACACGTTTAAGCCATTTTGCCAGAGTTTTATCGACGGCTTATCGTTTAATCCTGAAAGCCGTTTTGTTCACGAATATCATCCATATCTATTGGCCAAAACACAGGATTCGCTTCATCAATTAGAATCGTATATCACGCAACAAGGGTTTGTATCGGCGCATCGCTTGGTCATTTTAGGCTATGAACAATACGCGGTTCCGCAGTATTTTGATTGTTTATCACAACAGCACATTGACGATGAAGCGGCTATTAAGACGAAGGGAAGCTGGGAATTTACCCCCGGCAATGTGTGCGGTTTTTTGACCGGCTATTTGTTTAAAGATGCCAACATGACATCCCAGCACGTTGTTGAACATATCGTGCCGGAATGCGTTGAACTGTTTGGTGAAAATACTGAGGTTTTGAAAAAACATGCGTTTGGCGATTGGAACGATACGCTTGCTGGATATCAGGAAGTCGTGCAAAAAAATTTACAGGATGGTGATGTTGCGTCGGCCATGGCGCGTGTGGTCGATTTTTGGCAATACATTTACGAAAGCCGTGAGCAATGTGGCCAGCAATATCGTGCGACGCAGGATTTATTATTTTCTTTTTATTACGTCAAATACCTGCTTAATTCTGCTATTCCATTCAAAAAAATATTTGTAGGACCAGATGTTACCTATCCTATCGAAGTAACCGAACGCCAACCGGCCGAGGTAACGCGCAATGCGCAAACGTTTGTGCAACGATTTATTCAGGAATTAAAGCCGGTTAATGGGCAAAAAACGGCGTATATCTTTTGCAGTTTTGTCGATGGTGTTGGGAAAAGTACGTTACTGGGCAATATCTGCAATTGGCAAAAATATGGCACTGACTTTTCTGCATATACGCATGTAAGTAACGCTTCATCGCAAAGCGCGACGCTCTATCACTTTAACGATCAAGTTTGCATTGTCGATTTGCCCGCACAAATTAGCCATTATTGCGCAAAACCCGATGGTTGCGTGTATATCGATTTGGGATTTAGTACGCTGACGTCTTCTGAAAAAAAAGCTGTTCAGACGTATGTGAGCAAAAATTTTGAGGCGATACGTTCTGCTCAGCCGCCAGCTTCGAATACGATTGGCGCAACTCCTGAAGAACAAGTGTGGCACAATATAATGCTTATCGGATCGTCATCGTGGCGGCCATGTGCGTTTGACGGCAAACATTACGCGATCAGCCTGCGTGATCCGCGGCACATTCGCGTGCTCGTTCCCTTTGATCAGGTGCATTCACAGGGGCTTAAAATTAAAGAACCCGAACTCATGATTTTTGATAGGGGGCTGGCGATTCCCATGAATTACCAGGTCTTTTTGGCCGATCTTACCAAACAAATGAAAAATGCCGGGGTGGAACAGGTGGTCTTCGTTGATTTTGCGAGCTTGTATCCACGTACTTCTCGCGAGACCGTGCGTATTAACTATATGGTGCAATTGCTCAAGCAATTTTATGGTGACGAATTTGATTTAATGAGCAGCATGTATCGTCCGTTTGGCCATGCACATGAAGTGTATCCGCTCTTTTTCCAGCAACGTGATGCCTTTGAGCGTGGTGTCTTTTTGGAGGCGTTGTTACGTTATGTGATTCACGATGTTATTATGCAGGCTTCGCGTGATGGCATTGCGTTTATGACGAGCTACGAAGTTCAGCAACAATTACGCGCACGTATTAAACAGCTCTATGGTAATTGCCAGGCAACCGTTGATGACGTGCTCCGTGCCGTCCGCCGGCGCGTCGATCAAGAGCTTCCACAGGTAGCGATATATCAATACAGTAAATTTTACGAGGCCGTATCGCGCTTTTCCGTCAAACGGATGGCACAGTTGAGCGATTTAGTGCAGCAATTTGTGGCGCGATATCATCCCGATGATTCGGTTCGAATTGCGTGGAATCGATATGCCGCCGATATTGAGTCGTTTTCTTCTGACCACAAAAAAGCGATTTTGACTAACGGTGTGCAGCTGGAGATGGTGCGGCCGCTTCAGGCGCATGAATTGGATCAACCGCTGCTGGAAGTGTTTGCGCACACGTTGCGCAAATCGTGGTATGACCAAATTGTCGGTGTCGTTGTGAGCGAACTTGCGCAGGCATATGCGCAGGCATGGCTCATCAAAAAAGATGCGCAGGGCGATTGGTATTTGTTGCATCAGGTTCTTTTTAAAACCGATGAGCGCCCGCTCACATTGCTTGATGAAGTATCAACCTTCGATATGGGAAACCATACGTGGTACGACGACGATGGCGCGTATATGCCGACGTGCATTGATCGTATACGCAAAGAATTTTTTTCCAAGCAGATTGGCAATGCCGTCTATGACCTTTTTATTCCAACGTCAGCGGTGTGCGCTGAGCTTGATAACCAAAATGCATGGGCGGCTGCGGGTAATCGTACGCGTAAGATGATTTTGCCTAAAATTGAGCACGTTTCGCGCGAAACGCTGCAATTACTCGTGCGTATGCTCGCCACCATGCATACTATTCTGAAAAATCCGCGCGATGAAATCATGGTGCGCTGTGGTAACCAGGAAGATTTTATTGCGTGTGTACGGTTACTTGAAGATTTGATCGTGCCAAAATATTTTGACCTGCCGCTTAAAGAACGGCTCTTTGACGATTATACTACTATTGTGCCGTTAATTGGTGAGTCTGTATCCAAAGCATAGGTGGCATGCCAATGTCAGATGCCATTACGCAATCTGTTCAACCGTCTACAGTTTCGGGTCGCGTTACGCCCTTGATGGAACAATATTTTGCCATTAAAAGTGCCTATCGGCAGGCGCTTGTTTTTTTTCAGGTCGGTGATTTTTACGAATTATTTTTCGACGACGCCAAAAAAGCTTCAGCTGTGTTGGGCATTGCGCTGACCAAACGCGGTACGCACAATGGCGATCCGGTGCCGCTGTGCGGCGTTCCTATCCACGTTTTGGAGCACCATTTAACGAAATTAGTAAAAGCCGGCTTTCACGTCGCTATTTGCGACCAACTTGACCAAGCCCGCCCAGGCATAGTGGTTAGACGTGGCGTAACGCGCGTATTAACGCCAGGGACGCTGACGGATAGTAAATTATTAGACGCAAAACGAGCTTCGTATTTATGTGCGCTTTTAATTGATGGGCACGTGATTGCGCTCGTTTTTGCAGAACTTTTAACCGGACAGCTCATGGCAACGCTCCTGAAAGCCGACGACATGCGTGGTCTGGAAACGCAATTGCAGCGCTTTATGCCCGATGAAATAGTCGTTGGCGGTGCGGCGCGTGCTGGTTGGCAGAAACGTTTGCAGCAGATGGGCTTTGCTGTTAGTGAACCGGTGAGCGTATCAGATGGTGGCGGGGGTGCATGGGCTGCAGCGGTGTGCGCCAATCAATCGGCTATTCTTGAACGCAGTGCCGCGCTTAAATTCGCGCTTGAAGAATTGTATGCGTACCTGAAAAAGAATCAAGAAGCCGCGCTGGGGCAATTCAAAACGATTCAATGCTATCGCAACGAAGATTATATGGTGCTCGATGCCGCAACGCAGCGTAACTTGGAACTGGTTTCCAATGCGCATGATGGCGGTATTTTGCATACGCTCTGTTGGGTGCTTGATCATGCCGTGACCCCGATGGGATCGCGTACCATAAAAAAATGGTTAAACAGTCCGTTCATTAATCAAGCACAGATCAATCATCGGCTTGATGCTGTTGCAGCGCTCGTGCGTGATATTGCAACTACTCAGCAACTCGTTGAACGGCTTGCCGGTGTGGGCGATATTGAGCGTGTTGTTGGGCGCATAGCGCTTGAGCGAACGCAGGTATATGACTATGTCCATTTGACGGCCGCCTTGAAAGTTTTACCCGCTATCCGTTCGCTGGTCCGAGCGTTGCCACAAAGTACCTTGCTCGAACGTATTGGCGCTGCATTGGGCGATTTTTCTTCGCTGCATGCGTTGCTTCATGCCGCTATCAACGACGATTCAGCCCATGATTGGCTGATCAAGCCCGGATTTGATGCGCAGCTTGATCAATTGCGTGAAACGTTGAGCCATGAGCATGAAAAATTGATGGCATTAGAACGCGCCGAGCAAGAAAAAACAGGAATAACATCGCTCAAAGTGCGCTACAACCAGGTGCATGGGTATTATATAGAGGTTACCAAGCCCAATGTGCATCTGGTGCCCGATTATTACCGCAGGCATCAAACATTAGTCAATGCTGAACGATTTACGACGCCGGATTTAGAAAATCTTGAGCATCAGCTGGTAAAAGCTCGAACGCAGTTGAATTACCTTGAACAAGAAGTATATAACCGGGTTAAGGGTGAAGTTTTTACCGCGCTTTCTGGCCTGCGCCAGACGGCCTACGCCTTGGCGCATATTGATGCGTTAGTCGGCTTTGCCTTAACGGCCTATGATCAGGGTTACTGCCGGCCAACCATTGAGCCGGAGGGTGATATTGTTATTGTCGGGGGCAAGCATCCGGTCGTGGGAAGTCTGTTGGGGGTTAATTTTATTGCAAACGATACGGCACTGACCCAAGCTGAGCGGCTATGGCTCGTGACTGGCCCGAATATGGGCGGCAAATCAACGTATTTGCGTCAAGTCGCGCTTATATGCGTTATGGCTCAGTGTGGCTCATTTGTTCCCGCCACATCGGCCCAATTGCCTATTTTAGATCGCGTGTTTACTCGTGTTGGTGCTGGCGATCATTTGGCCGAGGGGAAAAGTACGTTTTTGGTTGAAATGGAAGAAACGGCGACTATTTGCCGGCAAGCAACAGCCAAAAGTTTAGTGATTTTAGATGAGGTTGGTCGCGGAACGAGCACGTACGATGGTCTGGCGATTGCCCAGGCCGTCGTTGAATATTTGCACCAGGTTGTTAAAGCACGCTGTTTGTTTGCAACGCATTATCATGAGCTAACGCACCTGCCTGGCGTTATGCCCGGGATTGCCAATTACCACGTGGCCAGCCGTCAGGGAGCCAATGGGATCATCTTTTTACACAAAATGGTCTCCGGGGCAGCGACGGGGAGCTTTGGCCTCGAGGTGGCTCAATTAGCGCAGCTGCCGGCGACTCTGGTTGCCCGTGCACGCCATATTTTGCGCGAATTAAATGCTGGGCAACATCGAGCACACTGCGGTGAGCCCGAAGACCCAGAAATGGGTGCGGCTGGGCCGGCTGCTGACTGGCTTAGTGATGAAATCAAGCTGCTGGATATCGATAATCTCACGCCACGTCAGGCGCATGAACTGCTTGGCCGGTTCAAAGATCGCCTCAAAAACGTGCCCTGAGGGGCCTTCGGTATAACAATACGCTTTGATTGGTGTCTTCCTATAGACAGATTGAGCGAATTTGATACAATTATTCATATACACATACATGTTAAAAAGGTATTTGGGATGGTGGAAAAAAAATCAACAGCGCAATCAAAAAAATCGGTCAAATCGGCGCAACCGAAGGTGAAAAAGGGAGCTGCAAAAAAAGTTGTCGCAACGGACGAGTCTGTATTTCCCGTAGCTTCGTTTCCTGAGTATGCCATTTTTCAAACGGGTGGTAAGCAATATCAAGCCATTCCAGGCAAGACGGTAGCCATCGAAAAACTCGATGCGCAAGCCGGTGATAACGTTGAATTTAAAGAAGTTCTTTTCCGCAAAACAGGTGACGGTAAATTTGAAATCGGCCAACCGTTTGTTGAAAAAGCAATTATCAAAGCATCCATTGTTAAACAAACGCTCGAGCCAAAAGTAGTCGTCTTTCACTTCCGCCGCCGCAAAAAATCCCGCGTTAAACGCGGCCACCGCCAACCAGCAACGGTGGTGCGCATCGAAGCAATCTAAGTTTTTTTACTAAGACACAATGTTAAAAGCCGCTCAAATGAGCGGCTTTTTTTTGTTCGTTTGGCTTTGTGCGCCCAGTAATATTAAATTTTAGGTTGCACGCCATTTTTTTTTATGGTAGTTATAGTTACGTTTAATCTTTGTGAAAGGAGTTTGAATGAGCGCTTGCAGATCTTTGACCGTCACCGGTCTTTTCTTATTATTTTTTGGAATCATGCGATCTGATATCGTAAAAAATGATAATAATATTTCTATTTTAGGTCTCGGCCGCCTTGGCTTTTGTACCGCTTTGTGTTTGGAAAAGGTTGGTTATAACGTGTTGGGTGTCGACATTTTGCCTTCCTATATCGATCAAATTAATAATAAAACCTTAAGATCTCCTGAGCCATTCGTTGAAGAATATCTGAAAGCAAGTAAAAATTTACGTGCGACGACGTCGTTGGATGAGGTGCTTAATTTTTCCGATACGTATTTAATTATTATTGCAACGCCTTCAACTCCTTCCAAAGAAGCATATGACCATTCGGCGCTGAGCCGGTTACTGGCTGAAATTAATAAGCGTCGGGTAAAAAATAAGCACGTTGTTATCTGTTGCACCATTTTCCCGGGATATATCAAAAACGTAGCGCGCTTGCTGCTCAAAGATTGTGAGAATACAAGCGTAAGCTATAACCCAGAGTTTATTGCGCAGGGATGTATTGTGAGCTGGTTTGAAAAGCCTGATATGGTTTTGATCGGTGAGGGATCAAAGGCGGCCGGCGATCGTTTGGAAGCGATATATCGCCGTATGTGCACCAATGAGCCGCGCATTTGCCGTATGAGTCCTGAAAGTGCTGAGATTACGAAGCTCTCAGTTAATTGCTTTATAACGACCAAGATTGCTTACGCTAACATGGTTTCTGATATTGCGGATGCGACGCCAGGAGCTAATAAATACGATATCCTGCGCGCTGTTGGCGAAGACAAGCGCGTTGGTACCAAGTGCCTGAATCCAGGATATGGCTTTGGCGGTCCATGTTTCCCGCGGGATAATCGTGCACTTGGTTCGTATGCCCAAATGATTGGCATTGAGCCAATTATTCCACAAGCCACGGATAAATCTAATGCGCAGCATGCACAGCTGATGGCACAGCGATTGTTGGAGCAAAATTTAGCTGAATATGCTTTTACTGACGTTAACTATAAAGATAAGTGTCCGGTGGTCATTTTGGAAGAATCGCAAAAGTTGGCCGTTGCCGAAATTTTGGCCAAGGCCGGCAAAAACGTGATTATTCGTGATCGCATAGCCGTTCTTGAGGAGGTAAAGCAAAAGTTTGGCAATTTATTTGTCTACGAAACGCTTGCTGCATAGATTTTTAATTTTTAAAGAGGGTTTGTTATGAAAAGGATGCTAAAAAGCCTGTTATTGCTGAGTACGTTGTGTGCGGTGGTAACCGGGTTACAGTGCGCAAAAGTTAAGCCTGAATCTTTTGCCAAAAGAGCACTCGTATGCGGTGCGGGAGGTTTTATCGGTTCGCATTTGGTGGAACGTTTAAAAAGTGAGGGGTATTGGGTGCGCGGTGTTGATCTAAAATTACCCGAGTTTTCCCAAACAGCTGCCCACGATTTCATTTTAGGTGACTTACGCAATCCAAAGACCTGCGAAAAAGCCACTTTGATTGGCGATGTTCCCGTTGACGAAATTTATCAATTGGCTGCTGATATGGGTGGCATTGGTTTTATTTATGAGCACGACGCGCAAATTTTGCACAACTCGGTTTTGATTAACGTTAATATGGCTGAAGCAAGCCGTAAATTAGGTGTAAAACGTTTGTTTTATTCGTCATCGGCTTGTGTTTATCCCGAACGTAATCAATTAACGCCAGACCATCCGGTGTGCGCAGAGTCTTCAGCGTATCCAGCAGCTCCTGATAGCGAATATGGCTGGGAAAAATTATTTAGTGAACGGCTATATAAAGCCTTTGAAAAAGATCATAAAGTTACTATTGTGCGTATCGCTCGTTTCCATAATATTTTTGGACCCGAAGGTACGTGGGAAGGCGGTCGCGAAAAGGCGCCAGCAGCATTGTGCAGAAAAGTTGCTCTAGCCCAAGACGGTGGCGTGATTGAAATCTGGGGCGACGGCTTACAAACACGTTCATTTTTATACGTCGATGAATGTGTTACGGGTATTTTAAAACTTATGCGTTCAGAGGTCGACGTTCCACTCAATATCGGTTCAGAAGAAATGGTTACAATTAATCAACTAGCCCAAATGATTATCGATATTTCGGGCAAGAAGTTAACGATTAAGCATATACCAGGAACGCAGGGTGTTCGTGGGAGAAATTCCGATAACCACCTGGTTCGCGAAAAATTGCAATGGGAACCATCATCAAAATTATGTGATGGGCTCGTTGTAACGTATAAATGGATTGAACAACAGGTAGCGCAAAAATACGGTGCTGCCAAAAAATAAGTAGTAGAAGGGGCCGCGTTAATAAGCGGCCCCTCAGTAAGCAATCTTTTTACACAGGGAGTTTGTAGTGATTTGTAAGTGGGTAACTTCGATTCTTTGCTGTTTGGGTGCAGCAATTTTAGCTAATGCATCTGATAACCAGAAGTTTTTTGAACCATTATCAGACGAAAACGTATTGTGTGATTTTTCGAATGTGCCCATCAAAACAGTTCAGAATTTTTGGGATAGCCGGCCTTGCAATATTAGGCATTCGGCGAAGGAGTTTGGCACACGTGAATATTTTGATGAAGTTGAATCACGAAAATATTTTGTAGAGCCGCATATACGTGAATTTGCTGAGTTCGAAAAATGGAACGGGAAGAAAGTGCTCGAAATTGGATGTGGCATTGGTACAGAGGCCGTAAATTTTGCACGTGCTGGGGCCAAGCTAACCGCACTCGAACTATCCCCGAAAAGTTTAGAAATAGCGCGTAAACGTTTTGATGTTTATGGGTTACAGGCACAGTTTGTTCTCGGTAATGCCGAAGAGCTCGATAAACTTTTACCTGCGGGCGAAAAATTTGACTTAATATGGTCCTTTGGCGTGATTCATCATAGCCCGTACCCAAAAAGAATTATTGAGCATTGCAGAAAATTTTTGAAACCTGATGGCGAATTACGCATTATGGTTTACTCAAAAGTGAGCTATAAATTATTTTTTTTGATGCGCGAGACGGGGATGTGGGATTTTAGTAAAATTGATTCGCTTATCGCAAAATATTCTGAAGCGCAGACCGGCTGTCCGATTACATATACCTACACAAAAAAGACCGTTGGAGATCTGTTAAAAAACTTTAGGTTGCTGGAGGTTAAAAAAGCGCACATTTTCCCTTACAAAATAAATGAATATGTAAAAAAAGTGTATGAAAAAGAAGATTGTTGGTTGCATGTTACCGCAGCGGCTTTTAGTCAGTTGGAAGATGAATTGGGCTGGCACCTACTTGTGAGAGCGAAAATAAGATGTTAGTAAAAGACACGAATGATTTTGGAGTAAATATAATGTTAAAAAATGGACTATTGGCAGCGAGTTTTCTGTTTTTTGGAACAAACCTTTCCGGTTTTAAAAAAGTTGACTCGGTTCCGTGGGAACACCCAGTTTCTCCCTATAAAAGTCAATTTGGGCAAGATAAGTATGCACATGAACAATTTTTTAAAGGGCAGAAAGGTTTTTTCGTTGAAATCGGGGCTGCCGACGGTGAAAAATGTAGCAACACATATTTTTTTGAAAAAATATTGGGATGGAATGGTCTTTGTATTGAACCATTGCCTCATTTGTATGCGCGTTTATGTGCAAATAGAAGGTGTAAATGCATAAGTTGCGCTCTAGGAAAAGCTGAAGGCACGAGATGCTTTTTGTGGGCGAAAAACGAGTTAGAAGGCTTTAGCGGTTTTGTTGACACCTACCACCCGGAGCATTTTATTTTGTTGCAACAAGTAGCAAAAAAGTTAAAAGTTTCTGCAGATTTTACCCTTCTTGATGTTCCTGTGCGAAAACCTATGTCTGTTTTTGAAGAATGCCATATTTCAAAAATAGATGTGCTTAGCCTGGATACCGAAGGCTCTGAGTTAGAAATTTTGAGTGGTATTGATTTTTCGAAGATTACGATAAATGTGATTGTCGTTGAAAATATGCGCAATATTGAATTGATCAGAAACTTTTTGAAGAATAAAGGATTTTTATTCGTTGAGCGCTTGGTAATTGATGATATTTTTGTGCGACATGGGTTTGCTTATTGAGTTAAGTTGCCGTTGGTTTTTGTGGGAAGGGTTTTTATGGTTGGAATAATTTGCAGGGCTTGTGCCATATTGTGCGTAATCTCGCCGATTGTGCCGAATATTAAGCAGGTACCTTTTGAGGAATCGATGCGCTTTACTGCACGTTGGCATGGCGAATTTAAGGCGAGTGTTGGTTCGTTTGCAAATGTTGCTCGTTTTATTTATCCAGAAGCTGGCAGTGCGTCTGGATATTATGACTTTCTTAAAAAACAATACGAAGATGGGATGAAAGTTGCGCAAAGCAGTGAAAATAAAGTGCGTATCCCCAAAATTTTGCATCAAATATGGATGGGATCGGGAAGTAAAATTCCAGCGAATTTACTGGAATTGCGTAAAACTTTTCTCGATAATCATCCTGGCTGGCAGCATAAATTGTGGACTGATGATGATTTGAAGAAATTTGATTTTGTAAATAAGGAACTATTTTTTGCTGCAAAGACGTATGGTGAGCGTTCAGATATCTGGAGATATGAGATTTTATATAAATTTGGCGGCGTATATGCGGATATGGATTTTATTTGTTATAAGCCACTTGACGATTTTAACAAAGCGTTTGATTTTTATGTGGGCATTCATCCCGTAGATGGTGCTTTTATTGGCCTGAATAACGCTTTTATTGCCTGTGTGCCAGGTCATCCAATTTTAAAATATGCTATCGATTATTTCCCAACAATGAAGGCACAAGAAAAAATAATCCGTAGCGAAATTTCGCCTCATATTTATGCTTCAGGGCCAGTTCTCATTACGCGTGCTTTTTACATGGCTTATGGTACCGGTAATTATCGTAATATAGCCTTGCCAACTACTTACTTTTATCCTATGGGATTGAGTGAGCGGCGCCAAAGTCCGAGCATTTTTGAGCGGCCAGAGAGTTATGTCATGCATTTGTGGCATGGAACATGTCATAGGGCGTCCAAAAAAGATTAGTTGGTTTTGTCCTTCGATGGGGTCCGTGTTTTATTTTACGAGGTTGTTTATGGTTAAAGGATGTAGGTGGTTAATGGTTAGGTTGACGATTGTTTTATCTTTTTTTTGCCTAGGTTCGGAGCCGATAATCTATCTGGTTCCATTTGGGCATTGTGGTGCATTAGATTCCGACATATTTTTCAGCGCATTTGCTGAAAAATCTCAAGTTGTCAACTGGGATGGTTTTATGGTACAGCACGTTATGTTGAAAAATACGTTGACGAAATTGGGTTATAAATTCTTTACCACGTTTGATCCAGATAATGTTGAACATAGAGATGTCGCGCAGGCTTTTGTTTTTTACAATATTTCCGTCGATAAATTTGGGAAGCCTTTTTTGTTAAATCGAGCTTTGCGGGTACCCAAAAGCAAGCTGAGCGTTATTTTGTGGGAACCCCCAATTAAACCATTTGTAAATAATTTTAATAGCTCTTTACAACAGCGCTTCGGGAAGGTTTTAACATGGGATGACGAATTGTTGGATTGTAAGCATTTTTTTAAATTTTATAATGACACGCGGTGGATGATTTGCGATATGAAAAGGGATGATTCGGTGCCCTTTGAAAAAAAACGGTTGGTTGCAATGGTGGCTTCGATACCCTATAGCGTTCACCCGGCCGAATTGACCTCTTTGCGTAGGCGATTTATTGAATATGTGGATGGGGTTGCTGATCCCAATGAATTTGGGTTGTATGGCCGTGGATTAGAGGGGTGCCGCTATAGGTGTTATCGCGGGGCGATTACCAAAAAATGCGAAGGGTACAGGAATTTTAAGTTCGCGGTGTGCTATGAAAATTGTCGTTGGTCGGGTTATATTAGCGAGAAGATTTTTGAGGGCATGATGGCCGGGTGTGTGCCAATCTATTATGGGGCTCCAAACATTACCAAATATATTCCAAAAGGATGCTTTATCGATTACGCTGATTTTGGATCAGAGGAGAAGCTTTACGCATATATTAAAAATATGGGAAAGGATGAGTATATGCGTTATATTAAAAATATCGATCTGTTCTTGAAATCGACTAAGGCCCATCTTTTTTCGCTTGAAAATTGGGTTGATACCTTTATAACGACCATTTTAGGGCCTTATGATCTAGGCATTTGGGATTCTGATGTTCGTGAAGAAATTAAGAAACTTCGATTGTTAAGGGAAGAATTGGGGGGTTACAGGCTCCATAGAAACGCTTTTTGCATGGGGGATTGGTAAAACCAATCCCCCATGTATAGAAAGGTAATTGGGGTTTAAAAAGATGAAAGGCGTGGTCGTGAGAGTTTGGTGTTGTCTTTTTGTGTTTTTAGCCACAGGTGTTATGCATTGTGCCAGGGCTGGAAAGATGCATAGAAATTCATTTATAACATCTGATTCACTTGTTTTTTGTACAGCGGCTGATTCACGATATTATGGTCCGCTGCTTTGTTTAATTGGATCGATACATCGATTGCATTATGACGATTTGGGTGAAGTTTCGGTGTATAATTTGGGGCTTTCAAAAGAAGAGGTTTCAACATTAAAAAAAATAAAAAAGGTACAGGTCTATGAAATTGAGCGCGTACATCCCGATTTGTTAAGGAGCTTTTATTCCGGACGGTCTAAGCATGTTATAGGGTGGTTTGCCTGGAAGCCTGTGGTTATCAAGCAAGAGCTAGAACGATATCCATATTTTTTGTATGTGGATGCAGGAACCCTCATTCTAAATTCAGTAAAAAATCTGTTCGGTTATATTAAGGAGAAGGGCTCTTTTTTTATTGATACCGATGTAACTTTTGATGCATTTACCACCAAGCCGGTAAAACAATTTTTTGGTTTGAGTGATAATTGGTTGCAAACGCATCGTATGATACTTGCAGGGTTTCAGGGAATTTCTAGAGAGTTGGCCGATCAATATGTTATTCCTATGTATCACATGGCGAGAGATCATTTCGATTTATTTATTGATGATGGTAGTGCTGGTAGCGGCTTGGGATGGGGGAGACATGATTTGGTTTTATTTAGTTATTTTGTTAACACACTAAATTATAAAATATATCAAGGAAAACAGGCAGATCTCGGAAAATATGGAATAATTTCTTTCAACAAAGGTGTTCCAACATTGGTTGAGGCTGCTCCGGGTTCATCATCTTACCCTCAATGTACGATTTATAATTCTCGATGCAATGTGTGGTCAACCTTTAAAAAATATATAAGATATGGTGCGGCTGATCAAAGCGCAATTACTGTTATCTGAAAAAATCAAATATTTAAGGAGTTTCGAATGATGAGGGAAAAATGGTTCAGTCCTTTAGTTTTTGTTTTTTTTATATTTTTCAAATGTAGCGGCGTTGGTAGTCCCGAAGGCGGATATTCAATTTTTCAGATTATTTATCAAAATAATTGGTGGGGAGGGAAAGAATCTGTTTCTGGGGTCGGGTCAGATTCAGAACAGACCAAAATCATAAAAATCGAAGTTCCGAAATTACTTAAGTTATTTAATGTTGAGACGATGCTTGATTTGCCCTGCGGAGATTTTAATTGGATGAAATGCATCGATCTCTCAATTTTAAAGTCATATGTAGGGGGAGATATTATTTCAGATCTCATCGAAAAAAATAATAAACTTTACAAAAAAAATAATGTGTCTTTTGTCGTTATGAATATTATAACGAGCAGTATTCCACGGGTTGATCTTATCATGTGTCGCGATTTGTTTGTTCATATGCCCTTTAAAGACATAAAACTTGCGTTAAAAAATTTGAAATCAAGCGGTTCGACGTTTTTGCTTATAACGACAAATCCAAGCCGGACGACCAATATAGATACTGGCGTTGGCGGTTGGAGACGACTGAATTTCGAGGTAGCGCCGTTCTGCTTTCCAAAGCCGCTATACATAATAAATGAGGGATGCACAGAACGGGAAGGTCAGGATAGCGATAAAAGCCTGGCTCTTTGGAAGTTGAATGATTTGCCCCTTTGACTGAATCTCAAAACACAATCGTGGCAATCTAGCGCTTGAAAGATAGTATGTAAGCCGAATTTTGGTTGTAAAACTATTTTTTTGTTGCTATGACGGTCTGTCCCCAAAATTCTCGCTTGTCATTGTAGTGAGAGATGATTTTAAAGTAGCAGTTTATATATCGTTTGAATTCACAAAAACTCCATTCTCGCGTGTGTGCTGGGTTTACCGGTGGGCCAGTTTGGCTTTGGTTAGTTTTCTGGACCGTTAGCAATTTCGGTCTGTCGGGGGTAGAAATAATTAAATATTTAAAGTTTAGCCGATTTATAAAATTGAGTAATTCATCAGGGTCTACTAAGTGTTCTATAACGTCGGAGCATATTATTAAATCTGTGTTAAATTCTGGTGGCGTTTCGCTTAATTTGCTAGTTTGCCACCGCCGATTTGGATATTTGTTTTTTAAAAAAGTGAGCGTTGGCTCTATTTCATAACCAACTGTTTCGTACGAGCTAAAGTATTTGAGTAATTTATAACCAGATCCGCAACCGATATCAGTAATATGTTTGAGATCATGCAGTTTAGCAAACATATATGCGGCAAAATATACCTCATCCTGACATTCATCTGTACATGGTCTATCATCGAAATGATGGTATTGATCTCTAGAGATATAATCCTTGCTGATAAAATAATTTTCTTTTTTGAATGATAGATTTTGAGCGAAGATGTGGCCGGTCAAAAAAACGGCAATGAAGACTTTTTCAGAAGTGATCTGTCTTTTGATAAAGCACCCCCTATCTATAACATTCTATGAAAACATATCATAAGTGAGATGAGAGAAACAATATGTTTTATGAAAAAATTGTTTAATTGTTGTTTGGTGCGGCAGCTTAACAAGTTATAGCGGGAGATTGAGGCTTTGCTTTTAGATAATTGTTTATGGCAAGGTTTCAAATAATTAGTTGCCGTTCCAGCAATGAAAAAGCGCGACGATTAAAGCTTATAACCTAATCCCGGTTGCAGACGCTAGGTCCGGCTCAAAATTGCTGTTGTGCTATATGAGAGGCGTTATTTAAAACTTCGTTTTGTTGCACGTATCTGTGGATGGATTTTTGATTGCCCGTGGCTTCGGCCAGCAGCCCTGTTTTTTATTTGGGCAAAGTGGGCGGTTTTTTTCACGCGGAGCTTCTTTATGACTTGTGCAACAGGCGAATTTTTTGGTTCAGGTTTTGCTGGCGTTGTAACCGGTTCTTTTTTCTTTTGCACAGTTTTTCCGCTTGTTTTGTCTTGCTCGTCCGGGGTGCCTTTTTTGTCGTCTTTTTCTTCAATGGTTGTTTTTTCTGGCTGTGGGGGTGGTGGCGTCGGTATAAAGCCGTGGGTTGCTAGTTCTTTTTTCGCTATTTCGCATAGTGTTGCAAGATCTTTTTTGCCGTGTGTGCGTTTGGTGAGCCAGGTGAAGTAGTGGACTGAGTGTACTTTGAATCCAAGTTTTCTGACCAGGATGCTGAAGAGCGGTTGGTCGTTACGGCTGTAGTCAAATCCGCCCGGGCAGCCCGGATCACTTTGGAAATATTCTATATTTTTTGCCAGCTGGTAGATCGGTAGTACATACGATTTATAAATGTGGCCACTTACTCCTTGATAGCCGGCCGATATGCCCGTTTCTTGCCCGTATTTTTCAAATTCATCTTTGAAGAGCTCCATAATTTTGGGCGGTGACATGATCATTATCGGGTGGCTTTCAGAACAGGCGGCGAAAAAGTAGCCGTCGCGCTCAATGCAGGCAAACGGGTAGCTGAGCGGCGCTTGTAACTCGAGTCCGGCGTCGATATACATACAATAGGGGTATTTATCGAGCGCCATTTTGAGCGCAACCGGTTTCCAACTGTAGTAGCCGCGCGCCGTTCGGCCATTTTGGCGGACGGGAAATGGCGTGAGCATAGAGGGGTTTACTTGCTCAAGGGTATCGACGTGAACATTGGGGAGCGTTGTGATTTCCGTTCGCTGTTCCGGCGTAAGCCCGAGGTCATAAACGGTGATTTCCCACGGCGTGTTAGCATGGTGTTTATAAATCGAATTAATCATGACAAGCAGGCAAGGATAAAACTCACTGTCTGCTGACGTGGCAAAATAGAGTTTTTCAAATGTTGCTTGCGTATTGATTATCCATAGCATGATTACGACATAGATGAGGCGGTGCCGCATAGGCGTGGAAACTTTCTTGGCGTGCATATTTTTACTCCACATGGGCTTCATCACCTGTTGTGCCTAGTATAGGCAGATATTGCGGCATTCGTGAATTTTTTTGTTTTGGATTAAAAAGGAGCTTCTATTGTGACTTTTTAACTAAAATGGCAGCTCACAAAGTAATCTACCACCGACAGGGTCGGTGGCAGATTACTTGATACTTAACTGGATTAGTTGACGGTCATTCGCCAAAAGTGCGGACGTTCGCCATTAGGTGATTCGAAGCATACACCCTCGGTTTTCCCTTTTTCGAGAGCAGTTACATTTTGACCATCTACCGTTAGCGTGTTGTTGCGTGTTGCATATAAGACATCTTCGCCTGGAACACGACAGTGGCTAATTTTTGCCGACAACGACGCCAATGAGCAGGTGCTTCCCTTGTTCATTTTGAATTGGTAATATTGCCCGTCCTCAAAAGGCGTATTCTCGCTGCAAAATGGTACCGCATTTACCGCCGCGAAACTTCCGGCAAGTAAAACTAACACGAGCTTCTTCATGATTCCTCCTTTTATTTGAGAAGAAGTTAAACTGTTAATTTACAGTTTATACTACTACTACTACTACTACTTGCAAGGGTTTAGGTAAAATATTTTTGCGTTAGCGTAAAAAGCAGCAGCTGATGAAGAAAATGGCGGTGAGGACAGCGGCGATGTAATTGAAGTAACCACTGAGTATCTGTTGGAAGTTCTGGCCGTAGCGGCGGGCAAGCAGTGCTATACCAAAAAAGCGGATTGAGCGGCCCATAAGTAGGCAGATATTGCGGCATTGAAATTTTTTGATGATGCGGCCGAGAGGGGCCATACATTGATCAGTTGATGTGGCCATTAGAAAATTTCGAATGGCTTTCGGGAAATTTATTCTTTTTCGGTTCCTGAAGTTTTCATGCCAACGAGTTCGATGCGCCCTGGTTTGAGCGAAATAAGATACACGTTGAGTGAATCGGCATTTTCATCGGCGGGGCCGATCATGGTGACCGATGCGTTGGGGGAGATTTTGATCTCTTCTCCATGATTAATTACTTTGCTAAAGGTATGGTTAATGCCGTCTTTCCAGGATGACCACTCGATATGTATTGGTAGTTCTGTTTTATTACTAATTATGGTAGCAAAAATAGACGGGGAGCTACCAAGCGTTATCAGTGCGGTGAGTGTTAATAAGAGTTTTTTCATACGATTTCCTTTGGTTTTAAACTCTCATGAAGTCTAAGTTACGGCCGTTGCACATTTCAATGGTTTTACGTAAGTCATGGTAGCCGACGATAAATGGGGTGAGGGCGCAAAAAAGGGGCGAAAACAGTCGCCCCTTTTTCTTTTTGATCCTTAAATGAATTAGGAAACTGTCATTCTCCAGACAAATTGTTGGGGTCGACAGCGGTCCGTTTGTTTATCGAAACATACGCCCACGGTTGTTCCTTTCGATCTAGCTGTTACGTTCTCATTAACACCCGCTTGGATTATTTTATTCTCTGTACTATACCGCGAGAAACCAGTTTGGACTAGACAGCGCTCAATTTTGTCAGACAGCGCCCCCAATGAACACTCTTGTCCCTCCTTCATTTTGAACTGGTAGATGGTTTCGTAACCGGGGCCGCTATTATCTTCGTAAGGTGTGTTTTTCTCGCAGTTTTTTATTAGTAGCGCACGTACCGCCGCGGAACTTCCGTCAGGCTTTGGTACTACTACCGCATTTACCGCCGCGAAACTTCCGGCAAGTAAAACTAACAAGACCTTCTTCATGATTCCTCCTTTTATTTTAGAAGAAGTTAAACTATCAATTTAAAGTATACGCTACTACTACTACTACTTGCAAGGGTTTGTGTAAACATTTTTGTGTTAGTGGAGAAGATAGCAGCTGGTGATGAAAGGTCCCTTGGCCCTAACCGGGCGGGTGGAAAGAGCCTGCCGCCTGGCTCTTTCCAATCTCGGCGCCAAAGGAGGGCCTTTGGAAACCCTGCGCCTGCATGGCACCCTCTCGCCTGCGAGTTCAAGATGAATGTTTAAACGAGCGGCTGCGGAGTGCAACAACAGGCGCGAATGCCTGGTTTTTTAGAAACTATCAAGATTAGGGCTGTAAAAGCGTGTGTTTTTTAGTGCAGGATATAGCAACTGGCGATGAAAATCGCGGTGAGGGCGGCGGCGATGTAGTTAAAATACCCGCGCAGGAGCTGTTGGACCTGAGCGCCAAAGCGGTTGGCAAAAAGCGCTATGCCAAAAAAACGAATCGAGCGGCCCATAATTGCGCTCAGAACAAAGGGAAGAAATGCGATGTGGCAGAACCCCGCGCTTAGGGTGAGTAATTTGTAAGGGAACGGGGTTAAACTTGCGATAAAGATTGCGCAGCCGCCGTGTTCTTGATATAAGCACATGAGCCGACTGAGTGTGCCATGAGGTGAAAGATGGTTGATAAACGATGTGCCGATATAACAAAGGAGTAGTGAACCGAGCCAATAGGCCAAAATACCGCCCAGCACTGAAGCGATTGTGGCGCCAAGGGCATAGCGGAGCGATTTTTTTGGTTGTTCCAGACAAAAAATGGTGAGAAGCGTACCTGCCGGCATAAAAATAACGGCCTCAACGAAAACGGCGACCAAAAAGAGCGGGAACGCCCACCGGTGATTGGTGTGTCCAGTTAACGCTCGATACATGCGCTGCATCATAAAACCTCCATGCCAGATTGTTATATTACTGCTGCGTTTTTGATTATTTCTTCGATGCGCTCGAGCGCAACGCGTTCTTGCTGCATACTATCGCGGTAACGCACGGTTACCGTATTGCTTGCCTGGCTTTCAAAATCATAGGTAAAGCAGAACGGCGTGCCAATTTCATCTTGGCGGCGATAGCGCTTGCCAATCGAGCCGGTCTGATCAAATTGTACCGCATAACCCTTTTTCTTGAGTTCAAAATAGAGCTTGAGCATGGGCTTAGATAATTGCTTGCTCAGTGGTAAAAGTGCGGCGGTTACGGGCGCAATGGCTGGATGTAATTTTAAAACTACGCGCACATCGTCATCAACTTTTTCTTCGTTGTAGGCGTCGCACAAAAGCGCGAGCATGAGACGATCGCTACCCACCGAACATTCAACGACATGCGGGGTATAGGATATCTGCGTTTCCTCGTCGAAAACCTTTAAATCTTTTTTAGATTGCGTTGCATGCTGCGTTAAATCAAAGTCACCGCGGTTGGCGATGCCTTCAAGCTCCTTCCAGCCAAACGGGAACTGGTATTCAACGTCCGTGCAGCCCTTGGAATAGTGCGCCAATTCTGTTTTTTCATGCGCGCGGAAGCGGATATTGACCATATTAAAGCCGAGCGCCTTGTAAAATGCTTGGCGTTGATCGAGCCAGTATTGAAACGCATCGCAGGCTTCTTCTGGCTTGCAGAGCCACTCCATCTCCATTTGCTCAAATTCGCGCGTTCTGAACAAAAATTGTTTTGGCGTAATTTCGTTACGAAATGCTTTGCCAACTTGTGCGATACCAAAAGGGATTTTAACGCGATTGGATGACATAACGTTTTTTACGTTAATAAAAATCGATTGTGCGGTTTCTGGTCGTAAATACGCTATGGATGACTCATCGCTGACGGCGCCAACCTGTGTTTTGAACATGAGGTTAAATTCGCGGGGGGCCGTCCACTCTTTTTTGCCGCACGAAGGGCACGGTTCATCTAAACTTAATTCGTCGGCTCGATAACGCTTTTTACAGTTCATGCAATCGACCATCGGATCGTGGAAATTATCGATATGCCCTGACGCTTTCCAGACGGCTGGACCACCGAGAATTGACCCCTCAAAAAAGACGACGTCTCGTTCGGTTGCATTAAGGCTCTTTTTCCAAAAATTTCTGATATTGGTTTTCATGAGGCTTCCCAGTGGCCCAAAATCATAGACGCCATTGAGGCCGCCATAGATTTCCGACGATGGGTATACAAAACCGCAACGTTTGCACAGTGCGCTTATTTTTTCCAGGGTAACCACGGGCATCCTTTTTGCTTTGGATCTTTAGATTCAAAAAGCTCTCTGATACCCTCATTATACGCTAAAAACGCGTTTTTGCCAACCCTGTCTACGCCTCGTGGGCGCTCTATCCTCCTGCGGAGGACCGTCGAAGAACCTCTCGGCTTCCAGCCTTCGCTGGCGCTACGCTTGTGCGTATTAGATGATACTGTTTAGCTGATTTTGTGCATGACAATCATGATCTAATCGGGTAAACTATGCGATGTAATCGATTTTTTGGTTAGAGAAAGTAGTGCATGAATAATAAAGAAGCGTGGATTTATCGTATTGTTCTTGGTTTTTTATGTTTTTGTCTTATTGCTGTGGGTGTGGGGCTTTATGTCTTTTACGTGCATCAGCAGGCGTTAGAAGCGCTTTTGGGCAATCTTAAAACTTCCGAGCTTTGCCAATCCAAAACGGCCCAGTGTGGTCCATGCAGTGTAATTATTGATCGAGCTCGTCCATGGGCGCGCATGCAACAAAAAGTCAAAAATACCGTTGTGCAGGTGATTGTGCAGGCGGCACAGTTTAATTGGCTTGAACCCTATGCAACGCCTGAGCAGGGTGAAGTTGCCGGAAGCGGTTTTTTCATTAATGATCGCGGCCATTTTATTACCAATGCGCATGTGGTTTCGCAGGGAAAAGCATTTGCGATTCAGGTGCCTGGATTAGGCAAAGAGCGGCTTGATGTGAGCGTTGTTGGCGTGTGCTTTGATCGCGATATTGCGTTGATGAAAGTGAGCGATGATGGCTTGGCCATGATGCGCAAAGAATTTGGGAAGCTTTCGTACTTGAGGTTAGGTGACTCAAACACGGTCAATCGTGGTGATGAAATTATGGCGCTTGGCTACCCGCTTGGCCAAGAGGGGATTAAGAGCACCGTTGGCGTGGTGAGCGGACGTGAAAATATGGATCATCGCCAGTATATTCAGATTGATGCAGCGATTAATCCTGGCAGTTCTGGTGGGCCATCGCTCAATTTGGCGGGATATGTTATTGGGATTAACACGGCTGGTGTTGTTGGTGCACAAAATGTCGGGTACATTATACCGGCCAATGAGCTTAAACTGGTATTGGACGACCTGTTTGAACGTGGACACACGACGTCAAAAATTGTGCGCAAGCCACTTTTGGGTATCGTCTACAACCAATCAAGCCCGGCGATGGCGCAATATTTGGGCAACGCACACACCGGAGGGGTCTACATATCCAGTGTTTTCAAAGGCAGTGTTTTTGACCGCGCCGGCGTCAAGAAGGGTGATATGCTTTGTGAAATTAACGGGCATGCCATTAATTCATATGGTGAGCTCAAAGTTGATTGGTCAGAAGAGAAAATTCCGCTGGAAAATTACGCCTTTTACTTAAAGACCGGTGCTCCGGTAAGCGTTGTGTTGTATCGTGGGGGGAAACGCGTCGATTTGCACGTTACCTTTAACGATGACAGTTTGCCGCCCGTGCGTATGAAATACCCCGAATATGAAGACATTGAATACGAAGTGATAGGCGGATTGGTGTTGATGGAGTTAGCCAGCAATCATCTTCCGTTGTTGCTGGAGCGGGTTCCTTCGTTGATTAGCTACGGTCATCCTAAAAATCACTACAAGCCTGCTATTGTGGTAACGCATGTTATCCCTGATTCCTGTGCGCAACGAGCGCGTGTCATTTATCCGGGGCGGCGCTTGAAAGAGCTTAACGGGGTAAAAATCCATGATCTTGACGATGTACGTATCGCGTTGCAAAAAAGTGTAAAAACCGGGTTTGTGCATGTGCGGTGTGATGACGGCAATGTTGCCGTATTTTCGCTGGCACAAGTATTACTCGATGAACCACGGCTGTCACAGATTTACCGTTATCCTATATCGCAAAGTATTATTAGTTTAATGCCAACGGCGTATGATCATGAACAAAAAAAGACTCGACTTATTGGTCCATTCTCGTTTGCCCCATCTCAGCCGCACTAAAATTGCTAGCCTGATTATGCAAGGCAGGGTAACGGTTGAAGGTGCCGTTGCGACCAAAGCTGGTGCGTTGGTTGTTGAAGATGCGCATATTGTGGTTGATGAGTCAGCCGATCGCTTTGTGAGCCGCGCTGGCTATAAGCTCGAGCATGCGCTGGTGCATTTTGCCATCGATGTGCACGGGCTGATAGCCCTTGATGCAGGACTTTCAACGGGTGGCTTCACTGACTGTTTATTGCAACGGGGAGCCAAGCATGTGTACGGCGCTGACGTTGGTTACGGGCTGGTACACGAAAAAATACGCAGTGACGAGCGCGTAACGGTTATTGAACGTACGAACATTCGTTATCTACGCCAGCTGCCTGAACTCGTTGATCTGGTAACGCTCGATTTATCATTTATTTCGGTGCTCAAAGTCTTGCCCAACATTCTTACTTTGATGAAAAGACACGCACAATTGGTTGTGCTCATTAAGCCGCAATTTGAAGCTGAGCGGCATGAGGTACGTGCTGGCGGTCTGATTATCGATCCTGCTGTTCATGAAGCGGTGATTGAAAAAGTAACGTCTGGTATCCAGTCTCTTGGCTTTACGTATAAAGGCGTTACTCCCTCGCCCATTTTGGGGGCAACAGGCAACCAAGAATTTTTGGCCTATTTTGTGCGTGATTGAATTCTACCGCCTTCCGCTCACCCTGAGTTTATCGAAGGGTGCGCTTGGCGACGGCGGGAGTTTATCTGTCTTCGCCTACGCAGGTATGTCATTGGTGTTGAACTAGGCTACGAACGGCCGCGGCCCATCTGAGCCGGTCGAAGGGCGTTTCCCATTCTTTCCACACCAGTCAAACACGACATTCTTCGACAAGCTCCCAGCCTTCGCGTGAAGCTTCGGCGGGCAGGCAGAATGAGCGGGGTGTGGTGGCTTAGAATGAGCCGGTGCGGCTCGGCATGAGCCCGGGGGATTTTCTTTACTTTCGCGAACCGCCACGCGTACGCTGGGGGCAGAAATTGAAAGGATTGGGTATGCGTACAAAAATTTTAATCGTTCTTGCGTTGGGCATTGCCATAAATACACAGGCCAACGATATCGAAACAAATAAGGCGCTGGCTGATCATATTAAAAGTGGTTCGCTTACACTGGCGTGGCTTGATAAACAGCAATTTACTCATGATCAACTTAACACACCCATTGAACGTGGGCTTACACCGCTTGGATTGGCCATTGAGCAAGATATGCCGCAAGCAATTGATTATTTAATAGCCGCGGGCGCCAATGTGCATACGATGACCAATGGGTTAACCCCGCTTGAATTTGCCGCGCACCGTTCGTATGTTTTACTTATGCAGCAGCTCATGATTGCCGGTGCGCAACTGACGGTTCCGCTGTGTCGCCGTGCTCCCGAGCTGTATCCGGTTTTTTACTATTTATTACGCATTTTTAAACCAATTAAATTTGGCAATCAGTACGATGGTGACAATTGTTTCGGGTTGACCCGTGCGCGTGTTGATGAATGTTTGGATAATATGCTCTTGCATGTTATTGACGATCGCGAGTTGGTCCAGTTGCTTGAGATGGGCGCACATGTTGAGTTTCGCGATGAACTGGGCAAAACCGCGCTTGATTATGCCGTTGAAAATTGTCATTGGAAAATTGCAGCAATTTTGCTAGGGCATGGATCTCCGGAAGCGCGCAATTATGCACTGTCTGGCGCTTGTAAGGAGCTTGGACAGGCGACGACGCTTGAACGAACGTTTGCCTGTGCGAATACCGCTCAGTTATTGCGTCAGCGGGTACCTGTTGATAGTGTTTATCGCGAATTGTTAGTGCATATACAACATAAAACGCTGACGCCGGAATTTTTGGGTACATATTTTGTTGGGCTTAATCGGCTGAATATTAACCGTACCTATTCGTCACATGGCGGGGCGGACGCGCTCTTTTTTGCCGTGCAAGCCGGCGACTATGACACGATCTTGTGGCTTTTGGTATATGGTGCTCGTCCGCATCTTAAGGCGCTTGCATGGGCGCTTGAACATAGCCCAAAGCGCATTGTTCGACTGCTCGTATCGCGCGGTGCACGATTGTTCCGCATCAAAGATTTCCTTACGCGTGTTATCATGCACAATCCGGACGCGTGTGAGATTGTTGCATGGTTAGCGCCGTTGGTTGGTCGGCAACAACGCAACCAGGCATTACGATTAGCCAAACAGCGCGGGTGTTTGGAAATGGTCGAAGCGCTTGAAAATGCGGGTGCACACGCATAACCGCATTGTAACTTTTTGCATGTTCATAGTATACTTGAAAAGTAACGCTGCGCCCGTAGCTCAATTGGATAGAGCGCCGGACTTCGAATCCGTAGGTTGCAGGTTCGATTCCTGCCGGGCGCACCAGTTTTCGCTTACGCAGGTATGTCTTCGAAGAAATGCTAAGCTACGACGGGCTGGCGCACTCTACTGATTCCTTATCAGTGTCCGTGATAATGTTTTTAAGCCTGCCAGTCTTTTCCAACTTTTCGTCAGCGGTCGAATTCTTTGGTAATATAATCTTATATGATTGCGTGATGCGCCCGTAGCTCAGTTGGATAGAGCGACAGATTCCTAATCTGTAGGCCGCAGGTTCGATCCCTGTCGGGCGCACTCTTTTCGCAGGACTGCGAGAGAGCGCTAGGCTGTGACCGTACCCGCCATCCTGTCCGCCGTAGCTTTAGCGAAGGCTGGAAGCCGGGGCGACGGCTGGGTCGGGCGCACTCTTTTCTTAGGGATTTTTATGAACCAATTAACAAAAATGTTCGTTATAGCGGTGCTCGTTACGCAAACAATGCTGGCTATGGATCAAGCGAGTAATTCGGTACCTGGCTTGGCGGGGTCGGCGACGCCTGAAAGCATCGCTCCAGAAAGCGATGGCGTGGCGGTTACATCTGCGCTGAAAATAACGCACATTGATCAAGTTTCCGGACTTTGTGCTGCGTTTATGCGGCAATTGGCCGCGCAGACTAAAGATCCTTTATTCAGTGTTAGCGTAGTTGATGGGGATCTGTGCAGCTTTATGGCAGAAAATGCCGAAGAGGCCTTTGGGCTACAAAATTGGCGCGTGGAATGTCGTGATTATTTTCCATCATTGTGCGTGAAGCGGTTCGATATAAAAAAGTTGCGGTGTGAATTGCGATTGGCGGCCGATAATGCATTTAAGCCGTGTTCCCTTGATCAATTACAATCGGCTTATGCGCGAGTTATGCAAAGACTCAAAAGTGATTGGGTGTTTGCGGGGCGGCAGGCGTGTTCGGTCAATTTACTCTTTGGACCCGCGCCGGAGTGCCTTCGCTTTGTGAAAAATAGTACGCTTATCGAGGAGGCTAAGGCTATACGAATTTTGGTGAGTAAATTGGGCATGGGAAAAGACGTGCAGTGTTTTTCTTACCCGCTTGAAGCAAAAATGGACTACACGTATGGATATTGTGATCGGATTTTTGTGTGGGTACGTGAGGATGCCTTTGAAGCTTTCCAAAAAGCTTTTGGCCTAGATATAACGTGGTCGTAAAATAAGCTTCTTGAAGAAACCAGGGCGTTGGTTACGACGCCGTTTTCTTGATCAGTTCTTCGTCTAGGAACGATCACGGTGCAGGACGGTGTTATTTGTGCGCATGTGTCGATTGAGAGCTTTTTCTCTGGCGCAATTTCAGATTGCAATTTTATGCTTTTCTGCTATACTTAAAATATGATCAAAATGGAGGCTTCTATGGTTAATTTTTCAAAAAAATTAATGATGGCGGTAATGTTTTTGGCTGTATCAGCGCATGGCATGAGTAGCGTTGATTCAGGAATTGCTGAGGTACTTGCAGCTGCCGAAGAAAACTGTACGTACATGTCACCTTCGACGCAGGCTGTTGTTTCGGGTGTTCCTGCCGTTGATTCTGCAGTTTCTACAGGCATTTTTTCTCGTGTGTGGCGAGCAATGCCCAAAAAGACGATTTTAGGGGGGCTTGTAGTTTTCGCTGCGTATAAGTGGTTTATTCCGGATAAATTTAAAATGAATGCGTTAGCCAGGTCGCTGGATGCTCCGTGGCTGCGTTCGAATAATCCCCCAGATAAAATATATTTATGGGCGCTGGAAGATTATCCGCGGTTTACTCCAGAAAATACCGTTAATGCGCTGAAAGCACTTAATGCGCGTGTTGGCGGACACCGTGTTTTTGATGCTCGCGGTGCGCTTGTACGCGATGCCAATCGTAATGAAGTACGTGTAGAATTCAGAGTCCATGAAAATAGCGTTGAAATCCAGAAACGCACGCAACATATTTTGCTTGATGTTATCGATGGTGAGATGAACGAAGTTAATGCGGCCATGGATAGTGTATGCTATTTGAGCACGGGTAGCGCATTGAGCAAAGTTAACGTGTGTTGCGACGTTGTTTTTGGTGCACCACTTTTTGAATGTTATGCCGGATGGCTGAGTGAGAAATTTATTGTGAGCGATGTTCTTGGGTTTGAGCCGCCACACAATTCGCGCGAAGCCGTGGTAAATGCGTTTTTGCGTGAGCTTGGCGAAAGAGGTTTTCGTGAAATATGCGCTCGTACTGACGCACGTGCCATTGAATTCAAGAATCTTGATCATTCACGTATGCCCGCCTGGATCGCGACGATGGTTCCGGGGTCTCGCCGTCTAACTGCCAATCAGGTGCTTAAAGTAAATGTATATGTGCTTGGTGCGTTACGCCTTGCGCGTTTGAAACAGGTACGTGATCTTATCGCCAATGCGGTGACGTATGGTGATGAGACATTTCCTCACGGACGTTTTGCGCTTGAATGGGTTGTGTAATACTAAAAGTAAAAGATACATGGGGGGCGTAGCCCCCACTAAACCCCCAACATTCTTCGACACGCTCCCGGCCGTCGCCCATGTGGGCTATGGCGGGCACGCAGGATGCACGGAAGTATGAGGTCAGGATGCGTGGAATATAGCGGACGCACGGAGTACGGGGTTTTTACGCTTGCGCGGGGAGCCCGTTATTATTTTTTTCGTATATCGAGCGTAATTTTAATATTGTTACCGGAAGTTGGGCGATAACGTTTCCCTTGGCATCAAGCCGATCAACCGGGTTTTTAGTGAAATGTGCTTGGAGTACATCATGCATGGTGTGCGTTTGCGCAAATATTTTTTTAATGGGCAGTTCATGAACTCGGCCATACCCATGGGTTTGTGTGCGCGCCTCAACAATACGATTTCGATGCGGATCAACAATCACCATCACGTGCCCGCGAATAGAAATAATATCGCCCGGTTCAATGCGTTCACCGTTTTTGAGTGGACGTAACACGTTATTAATGGCGAGCGTATTACGATAATAAAAGGGCAATCCGGCTATCTGCGCCAAACGCATAATCAGAGAAGAGCAATCAAAGCCGCTGTGCGGGCCTTCGTGCGGTTTTTTAACCGAGATATACGCGTACTGATTATTTTTTGTTTTAACGGTCTTTTCCTGATAGTCGGAGGTGTAGAAATCCGTCGCGCTCATACCGCCCCATGCGTACGGGATATACCCAACATCGGGATGTGCATATTCTTTTAATAAGCGCACAAAAAGTGCAATATGTTCGTCGGCGGTTAAATTTCCCGTTTGCAGGGCGATGCGTTTAGGGATACGTGTTACTGCGGATTTTTTCTGGTCAGTGAAACGATACACGGTGTAATACGAAGAATATTTCTTTTGATCGGGACAAAGTCTAAATCGTGTGCCTGCGGCGTAACGTTGGTGTGTGACTTTGTCAAACCATGGTTGGCTGAGGGTGATTACGGCAGCATGGTCTGATGGCGTTCGGTAATCGATTGGCGTGGGTAGTTGGTTACTCTTGAGCTGACCAAGCGGGATAAGATTTTTTTTCAACATCCAATAGGTATTTCGTGGCGTTGAATCAAAAAGCGTGCAGTAATAGTGTTGCGTAAGGCGCACGCAGACCTCGTCTTCGTGGTGCGGTTCAGGCTGATCAACGATGGTAACGATTTCATTGAATAATAATTGGCTGATGCGATTGACGACAACGGGGTCGCCATTGATGGGGAATGTTTGGTAGTAATGTGCCGGATTGTGTTTGATATGATGTGCGCTCAACGGTTCGCCGATAAGATCAGCCACGGGAACAGAACAAACAGCATGTTGGTCAGCTTTCAGACCAATCACGTACGGACCAATCGCCATCAGTACAAAAAACTTCTTCATGAAATACCCCCTTGATGGTTTGTGCTTTGTCTAAGTGTATCCAAAGAGCTCTTTTTAACGGAACAGTCTTTGGTCAAAAGGCCTAAAAAGCCAGTCTTTTATGTTATACTTGGCAAATTTTTGAAAAAGCTTTGAGTTTGGCATTCAGCGTGTGGTAATCTGAGGAGGTTAAGGGATAGGGGGTGCGTGATGAACAAAGCACTATCGGCGCGTTTTTTGATAATGGGTATGCTCGTTACTGGTGCATCGGTTGGTCGGTTAGCGGCCGATATTGCGCAGTGGTCACGTCTTTACTATCACAATCTTTCCAATGCTGAACGTGCCCAGCTTCAAACCCGATCAAAAAATGTGTTTATTAAAGAATTTCGCTTTCCTGTAACGCAAATGTTACTTTCGTGGAATGCTCTTCGTCCGCATCATGGCTATTTAAGTTTTTCCATACAGGTTCGTGACCAGGCGACGGGGCGGTGGAGTGATTGGATGCATGCGGCAGAATGGGGAGCTGGCGTGCAACGATCGTTCCATACAGAGCCTCTTTTTGGGCCGACCTTTAATAATGTGCGCTTAGATATGCCGTCACATCATTTGGCTGACGCGTGTCGTGTTGCCGTTCAAGCGCATGGGGGTGCTTCGCTTGCGTTGCTCTACCGTATTTCGGTAGCGGCAGCCGATTTTTATCGTTTTACCTCAGAAGTTAATCGTCACATTAATGCGCCGTCGATCGACATCAAGGGGATACCGCTTATTTCTCAAATGCGCCTTGATCATGCCGATCGCCACCGTATCTGTTCGCCGACATCGCTGTGTATGGTGGTTTCATATCTTAATGACCATCAAGAAAACCCCGAACAATTTGCTGATGGCGTTTATGATTATGGGCTTGCGCAGTACGGAAGTTGGCCATTTAATGTTGCTCATGCCTTTAGCCGCGTTGCTGGGCGTGCCTATTTTTCGGTGGTACGGCTCAATTCTTTTGAACAGTTGTATGCGTACTTGCGCAAAGGGCTTCCCGTTGTGGTCAGTGTTCGTTTGCGCGGGAGGCAGCGCCTACCTGGTATGCCGCAGGGTCATACGTACCATGATGGGCATCTGATGGTCGTCGTTGGCTGGGATAATGTTCATAAATGTGTGCGTTGTCTGGATCCAGCGCAACCGCAAAATAACCGTGTGCCGACGTGTTATCCACTAAAAAATTTTCTTGCTGCGTGGGAAAATCCGGCATCGCCACGGCTTGCTTATGTTGCCGATTGGCGTGAGGAATAATCTTTTTCGTAGAGCGTGATTATACGCGGCCATGGTTTATATAAAAAATATGGTTTTGCTTTTTCATAAAATTTTTTGAGATCTTCGTTGATCGTAAGCGCCAGTGTTGCGCGGTCGCAATCGCCATGCATAAAACGGCATACACCATCGGTTCCCATCGCTGTCTCAAACGCCGGTTTAAACGTAAGATGCACGTTGTGCGCATGTAAATATGACAACAGATCAACAAGTGCGTTAAACGAAGAAACCTTTGCAATGGTCGGAATTTCAATGTGAAGCCCGGTGTAGGTGATGCCATGTTCGTTGCGTGTTGTCGGTGTGCTTGATACATGGTATGCGTGGAGTATTTTTTGTACCTGGTTCCAGTGCTGGGGGGTAACGCCGCTGGCAGCATCAAGCATGAGATATTGAAATGGTTTTTGCGTATCGCCCGCTTTGAATGCTTCAGCTATTTCTTCAAAGAGCCCTAAGAAACTGTATCCAAAGCACGAAGCCAAGCGCGGTATGCGCGGCGAGAGCGGCGTAATGAGCTGTTTGAGCTGCTCTGAACGACGAAATTCTTTCATGCGTACAATAGTTAGGTCGGGAGATGGTTTTTCTACCAGCGAGTTGAAAAAAAGCGCTAATTCGCCAATGGTCATGGCGTGACGAAGGGGGATCGGGGCGATAGAAATAAACGAATGATGCGTGCTATCGACGAGTGGACCTTCCATGATATCTCCCAGCGGATTTGGGCGATCGAAAACAACAATAGGCTTGTCTTGTTCTAAGAGGTGATAGAGCGTTGATATATACGTATAGTGCCGCATGCCTGAATCTTGGATGTCGAAAAAAATAACATCGATCGTATCAAGCCGTTCTTTAGTGATGGGAAAGGTTCGATCGCCTCCCTGATAGAGACTGATGACGGGCAGGCCGCTCTGCGCATCGATTGAATCGTGCACACTTTTTTCGGCCATTATGGTTCCATCAAGACCATGTTCAGGTGCAAAAAGTGCAACGAGGTTATAGTTTTTTTCTCTCAGGAGATCGATAGTACGTTTTTTGTCCTGCAAACAACCGCTTTGATTGGTTACTAAGCCAATGCGGAGCGTGCGATATTTTTCCAATGTTGGTGGCAGCGCCTCTATGCCGAGTTTGAATGCGTGAAGTGGCAGAGAGCAGAGTCCGCTCAGGAAGATATATGGTATCAATTTCATTGAAAAACCCCTTTTCAAACATATGCTTTATTCAAGCATAGACAGCGCGCAGACGTGCATACAAGAGTTCAACTCTGTATTTGAAGGCTTGTGGTGCGCTATGCTTGTAGCATAAAAACATAAGGGGGCCCATGAATAAAATGTTTTGTGTGTGGGGTTTATCTTTTATAACTATGGTTGGTGCACTATCTGCCCAATCAGCCATTACTGACGTCTTTTTTCATCATGGCAAGCAGCGGGATCGGCTTGTGTGGTATTTTTCAGATGCTTTCCGCATGCAACGAACTGATACCGTGCGCGACAATCTTCATATAACGCAGCTCACGCTTAACGATATTATTTTTGACGATTCCACCGTGCGCACAAAAGCATTGGCGAAACATTTTGATGATTATTTTTCGATACGGGTACAGCTTACGCATGGGCACCTTCGTTATACGATCACTTATGATCCAAAAAATATCGCGCTATCGCTTGACCAGACGCGCAATATCCGCGGTATGCCCATGTTAGCATTAACGCTTCAACGTTTGGTAACGCCTGCGCGGGTACCAGGAACGTTTACGGTCTTTATTGACGCTGGTCATGGCGGGTTACAAACGGGTGCCCAGGCCAATCGTGTAACGGAAAAAACGAGCACTTTGCGCTATGCCAAAGCTTTAAGAGATTGTTTGAAAGAAAAGGGCTATCAAGTTTTGATGACGCGCACGCATGACCAGGGCGTTGATTTAGATAAGCGTACGAGCAAAGCGAATATGGCCGAAGCCGACGTGTTTATCTCGTTGCACCATAATTTTTCACCAACCAACAGCGAAATGCGGGGTATCCAAATTTTTTACACGCACGACGAGAGTCGAACCCTGGCCGAGCATATGCGCACGGCGTTGCACGGAACGGTCTTGGGCGGCAATGCTGTCGGTGACATTGCCATCAAGCGGGCTGTGGCGCAGGTGACGTACGGCACAGAAATGCCTGCAGTTCTCATTGAACTGGGATATTTGAGTAATCAGCATGATGCGGCTTGGATTGTGCAGCCAGCAAGTATCGTAACTATCGTGCAACGTTTGTGTCAGGCGCTTGATTCGTTTGTTGCCGGGACGATTGGCCGATAGCATTGAGCATTTTTTGCGCTGGTTCATGATCAGGATTAATGGTTAAAATGGTCAAAAAGTGTTCGCGTGCTTGTTCTGGTTGATTGAGCGCCACAAGCGCCCGCCCGAGATAAAAATGTGCATCAATAAATTCACGCGAAACACCAATGGCGCTGGTGAAATATTGCGCGGCAGCGTGGAGGTGTTCTTGCATGACCGTGGGTTGCTGTTGGTATGACGCTTGCCCTGCTTCATTGAGTTCGGCATAGCCGAGATTAAAAAATGCCAGTTCGGGGCTTATGTAATGCGGATTTTGAGATAAGCCGATCCACAGGCGTTTGGCTTGCTCAGTTTTGCCCAAACGATAAAGGGCCGTTGCCCAATTATTTTGCATGTCTGCACGCTTGGCTTTAGGAACGGCTTTGTTGGGAACAATTTGCTCAAAAATAGCATTGCTGGCTTGTAGTTCGTTGAGCTGGAGCAAAATAGTCGCTTTCAATGCCAGGCTATTGGTGGTTACGTACTCGGCCAAAGATTTATCGATACTATTGAGCGCTTTATGTAACGAGTTGACATCGCCATCTTTTGCTTCCAGCGATGCTTGTTTAAATAAAATTTGTGCCGTTTGTTTCTTTTTCATGCGGTTTGTGGCACACCCTGCCAATAGAACGAGAAGTAAAAGATTTCGCTTCATAACGTTACGTTTCCTTTGGGTACCGACTTTTATTTTTTCTGAGTTCCTACTATCTTAAATAGGGGATAGTTAAAGTGCAATTGTGCGCCAAAAAAGTAAGGGTACGGGTCTGGTGACAAATCACATATGGTCTGATTTTTTATCTATTGCACAGCACGAAGTCGGTGTCCGCGTTGTTGAGACGTGGCTTAAGGCCATTGAGCTCATACGCTGGGATGCTCGCCAGCAGGTGGTATACCTGCGCGCGCCCAATGCCTTTGTTAAAGATTGGGTAAGCACGCACTACATGATGCTTTTTTATACACATCTGACGCGGTTGTTAGGCGTCAATAATGTAAGCGTTGTTTTTGTTGATAGCCAGCCCGTTGCTGAGGCGGCGATCATTCCTGCGCGCTTGGTGACCACCGAGCAAGATCTTACCGCAACGAGCGTGGTACGGCATAGTCCGCAGATTCATGCGACCTACCAATTTAACACGTTTGTCGTTGGGCCGAGTAATTCGTTATCATATGCAGCAGCATTGGCTGTGACCGAAAGGCCAGGGTTAGTTTACAATCCTTTATTTGTGTACGGTTCATCCGGGTTGGGCAAGACGCATCTTTTGCATGCCATTGGCAACGAAATCAGGCATCGTTTTAAAAAATTAATGGTACTTTACCAGCCAGCCGACCGCTTTGTTAACGAATTTATTCATGCTATTCGATTTAATAAAATTGACGTTTTCAAAGATAAATATAAAAAAATCGACGTTTTGCTTATTGATGATATTCAGTTTATGGCGCATAAAGATCAGACGCAGGAAGCATTTTTCCATATTTTTAATACGCTGTATGAATCATCCAAGCAAATTGTCTGCTCAAGCGATTTGTATCCGCGTGATCTTCAAGGTATTGCGCAGCGGCTGCGTTCGCGGCTTGAATGGGGTTTGGTGACTGATGTGCAAACGCCTACCATTGAAGAAAAAATAGCTATCGTTAAGCGCAAGGCGGTCTTAAGTGGGCAGGAGATTACCGACGAAGTTGCTGAATTTTTGGCGCAGCAGGCACCGCATAATATTCGCGAGCTCGAGGGCGCTCTTATTCGCGTGTGTGCTTTTGCGTCACTAACGCAGCAGTCATTAACTTTTGAACTGGTCCGCAAGGTGTTGGTCAGGCCGATACTCACCAATGAAAAAAAGACCATTACCCTGGAAGCGGTAGCTGGCGTTGTGGCCAAACAATATGGCTATACGTTGGCAGATTTACGTTCAAGTTCGCGTAATCGCGATATTGCCTTATCGCGCCATGTGGCCATGTACCTCATGAAGCGCGTGACGGATAAATCATTGCAAGAAATCGGCGCTTTTTTACGACGCAGTGATCACACCACCGTGGCACATGCGATTATTAAGGTTCAGCAGTTAGTGCTCAACAACGAGCCGCTCAATGCACTTTTGTGCAAAATGGAGCAGCAGATTCGCTCTTAGGCGACCAATAATAATTTTTCGTTGAACGCCACTTTTCATAACGTTCCCATTTGTACGATCCAACTTTAGATTTGAGATATTTCCCGGCCAATTGTAGATACCAAGCAACATGTGAATCGCGCCCATCGATTTTTTCCGTGTATCCCATAATGATGGGAAATAATTCGGTGTCGATAAGCGCAATTTTACCCGTTCCCTTTTCGATAAAAAAATTTTTTGCATGTGGGTCTATGCGGTGTTCAGAAAACTTTGAAAGATTCATGAGTTCGGCATAATCGGTTTCTTTTTCTTTGTCTTCGTGGAGTTCATCGGCAATAACACCGTAAATGGCCGGCATGACGGCATGATCGGTTGTCCGTGGTCCCAGGTTGTGCGTTTGAATATGGAGCCATGCGGGGTCTTTGGGCAACCAGAACCACTTTCTTGGCAGGCTGACGCGGTTACGCCAGTGTTCATCCCGAGCGATACGTTTTTTGAGGCAGGAGAGCGTTTTTATGCGCGTGAAGCCAAGTGCATGACGAAATGATCCACCCGCAACAAAGACGTTGCACATTTCAAAGCCCTTGTCGTATGGATTGATAAAGCTTTTTGGGTTTTCAATAAAAAATTTAAAAACGAATGGGTAGTCTTTAAACTTGAGAATAATAAGACCACATTTTTTTTGCCGAATAAAGCCGCTTTCTTTGAGGATGATGAAATCGCGGTAGGCATGCTTTTTTTGCTTAATTTCGTCCAAAAAATGTTCAATAAGCGCATTGATTTTTTCTTTCGTGATCTGTTTATCCCCATAGGCGATACCGGTGTCAGGAACGAGGTGTTTTTCAAAGTGCTTGTGGCGAAAAGACTGTAAAATGGGGGTTGGTTTGAGGTGGCCGTCGATTAATCGTTGCCGATCGTGGGGGTTATCGCTACTCCATACGATGATGCTTGGCAAGTGCGGATCGTGCGGTCGGTGCGGACTCCGCTGCGCGGTGGTAAATATACTTTGGCTTATAATAAACACAAAGAGCGGTACGGTGTGCTTCATAACATCCTTTTTTACATCGAGCAACTTCCCGTAATTTTAGCAATGGAACTTGCGCTTAGACAAGTCTACAATTGAATGTTGCTTTTCAAGATGGCTGTTTGATACGCTACCCCCGACAGCGGGAGTTAGACCACCAGCTGATTGTGTATGGTGAGTGTGGGAAAAGGGAGGAGTGTAGGTCTCATGAAAAGTAATGAAACTTTTGAACGGCAGCGTCGTGTGCTTGGCTGTTTGAGCAGCCTACCTCGCAAAATCATGTCGGTGCATGAACGAGAAAATGTTCCCGAATTTATTCTGCATGATATATGCAACGAACATTGTTTTAATATTATTCGAGCCGCATATTTTGTTGAAAATCCTGATTTTAAGTGCGTTAAAGGAGTTGCCGGTTTTTGCCGCGAAGAAGCATATAACGCACTCGATCATGTGTGGGACGATCCACAGGCCTTTGCACAGTTCATGAAAAATTCTTTGTTTAATCAAAAAGTTCGTTCATTGATGTTCGATCATTTGGCTTCCGATGATGCGTTATCTCAACATGTTCAACAACATATTGCCCCCCAGTTGGGATTTGCACATCCATCGTGGTGTACCTGGGATTTGAAACATTATAATCATGGGCTTATTGTGTACGAAAAAGCTGATTTGCAGGACGAAGTGTTTGATCAACATTTTATGAATAGTTTGTATTTGCTCGGTTTTTGCGCCATTTATTAAAAACGATGAGGGGGTCATGAAACCACAAAGAATGCGTTTGCGAGCTCGGGAAAAAGATTTGGAACGTCGTAACGCGCAGTTTGAGAAATTAACGCGCGGATATACGCCGCATCCACAAGGCATGAGAACGCGTAATAGACATAAGCAGGTACCGAACGCACGTAAGGCGAGTTAGTAGAAGTTTAATCGTACCAAAAGAAAGAAAGGGATATGATGAAACGTATGGTATGGTTCTTGGTGTTGGCGGGTTTTGCTGTCGGTTTTGCCGGTTGCCATAAAAATGACAAAAAAGCGGAACCGCACAAGACGCACGTGAAGAAAGAACGCGTAAAGAAAGAGCGTGTAAAAAAAGAACATAAAGTCAAAGCACGACGCGAAAAGAAACAACATAAAGTTGTTGACGAGGCATAAAAATCTTACAGCCATGAAGAGGTCGGTGGAAAGCCGGCCTCTTTTTTTGTTGCTTTAGATGCGGTCAATGGCGTATTTTTGTAATAAGGGGTATGTGAAGGGGGAATGATGAAACGATTGATAGCATTGGGTAGTGTTGTAGGTTTTACGCTGGGGCTTGGTTTTTTTGTTATTTCACAAAACCAGCAGTCACTTGTTGAGCGTAGTATGCCAATAACAGCCAATATCGTTGATCAGGGTGAATCTATGGTTGAACGGGCCGTCCTGGATGAATCAAAACTCGAACCCTGTGTGCGCGAGGGCGAATTTGTGTGTCGTTTAGGCGACGCCAATTACGGGTGCCTGCCCAAAGATAAATGTCGTGATTACTTGGGCATGTCCGAGGCTGGAATTTCAGGCCACGATTAACCACCCGTGGCGTGGGCTTGTTTTTAAAAAGTTGTAAGCTTATGGAGCAACGAATGGCGCGAGTGCTGGCAGTGGCTGCCCGCTCAGGTATTGCAGCGTGGCTCCACCGCCGGTCGAACACCAATCGGCGCAATGCATGAGTTTTAACTGATGTATGATACCAACTGAGTCACCCCCGCCTACCACGCGAAAGGCGCGCGATGGGCAAAGGGTTTGCAAGAGTGTGCGCATTTCGTTAAGTGTTTCCGGGTAACGCGCGTCGCCGGCGATGCCATTGATGAAAATCGTTTGCGCGGTAGCGATAAGATGCTGGTAACGCTCGAGCGTTCGTGGGCCGATGCTGATAATCATGTGGTTTTCTTGTACCTCGTGTGCGCCAACGTACGTAAAGGGCCCGGTAAAATTACCCAGTGATACCAGGTAATCTTCCGGAATAATTATTTCTTTATGGAGTTTCCTGGCTTGTTCAAGCAGGACGGCGACTGATTGGGTCGCTTGTGTATCGACTAGTGATGTGCCGATTGAGAGCCCTTGATATTGGGCAATCGTATTGGCAATGGCGGGCAAGAGAGCGATCATATCGGCTTTTTTTATCAGTTCTGAGATAAGCGGCAGTTTGGTTGTTAGCTTGCTGCCGCCGATAAACACCACGTAGGGGTGTTTCGGCTTTTCTATTAATTGGTTAAGCATGCTTAATTCACGCTCTACCAAAAAGCCAATCGTGCGTTCTTCGGGCGCATAAGCATTGGCGAGTGCAAGGAGTGACGTATCGGTGCGATGAAGCGTGCCGAAAGCATCGTTGATGTAAAATGGGGCCAGCTCTTTGAGCTGCTGCGCAAAATTTTTATCGTTAGTTAATTCTTCTGGCCAAAAACGGATATTTTCTAGAACAACCAACGGGTGCTTTTTGAGCAGCGCGCGTGCACCTGGTATGCCGTCGGCGAGAACCGCGTCGTATCCATGCGCTGTAAACCAATCAACGACTGGTTGTAGTGAAAGATTGCGGTCGCGGCCGTGCGGACGCCCCAGGTGGCCGATCAAGAGTACCTGCGCTTGCTCTTTTTTTAGGTAATCGAGTGTTTCTTGGAGCTGTGTCAGTCGGTAATCATCAAGAATTGTTGCGTGATCAAGAGGGACATTGCAATCAACGCGTAAAATAACCTGGTGGTTATCGAGTCTTACATCACGGAGTCGTGAACGAATATGATATGGCGGTGTATTCATATGGTCAGTCTAGCAGACGTGCGTGCCGTGGACAATGGCTTATTGCTGCGCGGTATGCCGGCCACCGGTAGCGCACGGTAGGCGGGTTGTTGACGAATCTGCTGCGCCGTTGCGATTTGTTGATCATGATGGCATTTAAAATCGTTGATGGGCGTTGCAACGTTGCGAATGTAGAGAATATCATCGATGTATTGTATGTGTGTTCCGGCCATTTCGACCATGGCAAACATGAGTGCGGCGTCACCGGCGACGGTGTAAAAAGATTCTGTTTTTGGATCAAGCAAATCGTGTGGATTAATTTTTTGCGCTAACCATGCGTAATACGTGCGTAATTGGGCAAACCAAAAGCCATGTTGGCGAAACATGTTGTGTGCAATAACCGCTGGCGGAATTGGTTTGCACCAGCCGCGCTCGCCGGTGGGCCAATTGATAAATTGGCCGTATGTTAGCCAGATATCGTTCGTTTGGTAGCGGTGGTTTATGTCTGCAAGAACGTGGTCGTTGGCCAACCAATCGTCACCATCAAGATTAACGACCAGTTCATGGGGGACGCACGCTGAAATACCATGCCAAATGTTGGCCAGAGCCCCGCGGCGCTGTTTGTTTTTAATAAGTGTAATATTCGTGATGTGCTGTTTTTTTACGTAGGTTTCGACGAGATTTCCCGTGCCGTCTGGCGAATGGTCATCGTAATAATACACGCGAAAATTGTGATATTTTTGACGAATAATCGAATCTAGATTATAGCGATACCAATCGCGATTATTGTACGAAGGTACGATGACTACGATGGGTAGTTCCTGAAGTTTTGGGGTGTGGCAAAGTTGTGTGGTGTGATATGTCTTAAACCAGGGAATTCTTCGCCGGCACCCGGAATGTGCGCATAGACACAGCACAAAAAAAAGTGGCACTTTGATGTGCGCAAAAATTGAATCCACTCGTACCCCTATTAAGAAAAAGTCCGCGCGTATTTACGCGCGGACTTAATTCTTTTGAAAATCGTTACTGTTGAACTGGGGCCTCAGGTGCTCCGGCTGGGGCTTCAACGGGTGCTGGTGCTGGCATATGCATAGGTACTTCTTGTTGTGCTTCTTGCTTTTTACAGGCAAGTTTTTGACACGCTGGAACCATTGCTAAAATACCGACACAAACAACTAACAGTAATACTCTTTTCATGTACTGCTCCTCAACGGGTTATTACACACAAACTCTTCTAATGTTTTTTGACAAACATCAATATCATTGATGGCAACAATTTTGATTTCTGTCAACTTTTTATCCCTCAAAACGAAGTACATCGGCACAATTAATGCGGGAAATGTTACGCAACGGAATGAGGGTGGCGACGAGAGTTATGAGTACATCGGTTATAAAAACGGCTAAAAAAACCCATGGGCTTAATTCAATAGGAAGACTGCTGGTGTAGTAGACATCAGGGAGCTGAATACACGAACAATATTTCAAAAAGAGCCCTGCCCCAAGAGCAATGGCCAACCCGCAGATGGTGCCGATAGTGCCGATGAGCAGTCCAATCCATAAAAAAATGTTGCGGATAGTTTTCGTTGTTATGCCCGATGCAATCAAAATGGCAATGTCACGTCTTTTTTGTGTGATATGCATAAAAAGCAGCGAGATAATATTCATGCTTGCGACCAAGCTGATTAAGGCAATGATGGCAAACGTGGCATATTTTTCGAGCTTGAGTGCCCAAACCAGTGCGGGGTAGAGATCGCGCCACGAAACAACTTCGAGCTTAAACCGCTCGGCGAGTTTTTTAATGAGCGGTGCTTCAGGGGTGCCTGATTTGATTCTCAGGCCAATGTCACATACGCCTCGCTGCGTAAATAATTCATTAAAAAAATCTTTGTGGGCGTAGGCCACTGACGAATCAACTTCCTCGATGCCCGTCTGCATAATACCACCGACAATAACGGTTCCTTCCTCAAATGCTAAACGCGAACCGGTGCTATCAGGAACATACATGATCGTCAGACTATCGCCGATAGTGAGTTCGAGCTGTTCGGCTAATTTTTTACCAATAATTATGCGGTTGCCGGAAAGAATGCTCCCGAGCTGTTGCGCTGTTGGTGTGCGAATGGTTTTTTCCAGCGTGGTAACGCGTGATTCCAAATGTGGGTCGATTCCCTTTAAAAGAAGTACGGTTCCCAGTCCCTGGCGATCTTGATCTTTAACCATGACGTATTGTTCGCATGTCGGTGCGCTTGCGATAACTTCGGGAAATTCTTTTTCAAGGACGGCCCGAATTTTGGGATAGTTAAGTGGTTGGTCGGCGGCACGCATGAGCACCGGCGGGTGAACGTTTTGAAGGGCCTGCGTGGTCGTTTTTTCAAAACCCTGCATGATGCTGACGACAAGCGCCAGACTAAAAGCTCCCAGTGCCGTGCCCATAAAACAAATGAGCATCATGGGAGCGATTGATTGTTCGTGTGTTCCTGCGCGCATGGCGCGCCAGGCAAATAACAAGGGAAACATGCGCATAATATTGTCCTTTCTCTGAGTGCCATTATAGTATTATTTGATGGTATTGGCGATCAATGATCTAAAAAACGAAGGAGTGGCATGAAGCGCTTGGTTATTGCCTGTGATCATCATGGTTTTGATCTCAAACAGGCCATTTTGGCGCAAACAACCTACGAGAATATTGAAGTTGCCTGGCTTGATGTGGGCTGTTCAGGGGACCAGCGGACGGATTATCCGATATTTGCGCGGCATGCGGTGCGTGAATTGCTTTCCGGCACCGTTGAGGGCGGTATCTTACTGTGTGGTACGGGGGTTGGTATGGCCGTAGCAGCCAACCGTTTTCGTGGAGTATATGCCGCTTTGGTGTGGTGTCCTGAAGTTGCTCGCCGGGCAAAAGAGGAAGACAACGCCAATTTTATCTGCGTGCCCGCTGATTACCTTTCAGTTGATTGCGTGCGTGCTATTATGCAGCAATGGCTTTTGGCGACGTTTCAGGCTGGCCGTTACCAAGAGCGGCTTTTGGCGATCGATCAAGATATTTCTTCAGCAAAGCCGTGATCTCGCTTTGCGAAAGCGTTATTTTTTCTTCCAACACGCCAGCAATTGCCAAAACAGCTTCTTTTTCACGCGTAAGTAACTCTTTGACGGCAACCTCATATTGCATTTTCAAGTCGAGAGCGCGCGATAAGAGTTTATCGTGGAGTTTATTGGACAGCTGATTTTTTCCCAGGCCCTGAAAGCTTAATTGTTTGCAAATAGTGAGCGCTTCTTCTGCTTCGGCTTTGTAACTATAGGCACTTGCGCCGTAGATCATCTGTTCGCCGGCATGTCCGGCAAGCAGTTCTTTGCAGTGTACGACGAGCATTTCGGGATCGAACCAATGGCCGTTGTCATGGATCGTATAGCTAAAGACGCTGCCTTGTTGCGTAGCAATTTCGTTGTTGGTGCGGATTTGGACGGGGAGTAATGTTGCCTTGGTAATGATCTTGTCGCTCAAGCGCGCAGTGGCAACGAGTTGGCTTGCTATGTGAACGGCAGCAATTTTTTTTACCTGTGCGTTGAGAGGCGCATCCGGTTCTTGGATTTTGCGAATGACTTTGTCGAGCGCTTCTTCTAAAAGCTGTATAGTGACCGGCTTTTTATCAATGTTTGCCTCTTGTTTGATATGGGCAATCATCTCATTGAGATCTTCAAAAGAGTAGCTGTCGGTTTCATGGGCGAGTGCCGTCAGGTATTGATCGTCTATTTTTAAAAGGGCTGATTGGAGAACGGCTTTGAGATGTTCTTTGCGGTCTTGGAAATGTGGATAATCAAAGGTGAGTTCGATGCCAAAGCGGCCCTTCTGACGGAGCGCGTTATCAAGTTTTTCAGGTTGATTAGTTGCAGCAATGATAATAACCGGTTTTTCGGCGTCATTAAATGCGCCGCTCATGCCGGTGAGTAACTCGTTAAGAACATTTTTATCGTTTTGCAAAAGATTATGTATTTCGTCGATGAAAAGTACGCATGGAGCTTTTTCGCGCGCTAGGTATAAGTATGCACTGAGGCCGATGTTGTTGCGTAATGCACGCATATTCCCGGCGTCGACTTGAATAAATGGGCACGGTGGTAGTCCGAGTCCTTTGCGGCGTTTATTGATTTCACCGCATACTTTTTCAGCAAAAAATGTCTTTCCTGAACGAGTTTTGCCCAAGAGAAGTACGCCGCGCTGGAACGCGATATTTTTTTGCGCAAAGCGTTCGTAGTTGGCAACATATTCAATGATTTTCATTGCTTCGCGTTTATTGTTCATGTTGCCGCGAATATCTTCAAAGCCGCGCGTTGGGTATTCCATGTGGACGTCTGAAGGAACTTTTACCCCGAGCATGCGGCAGTGAATGGCGTGGAGCGCGGTACCGGTTTTTTCGATGCCTGTGGTGATTGTCTGCCGAATTTGTTCACCAAATACGAGCCAGGGAATGACGCCTAATTTATTCATGGGCATAGAGTTGATAAATTGGGCGACATAGGTATACCACGCGAGATCTTTTTTTTCTAAAAAACTACCCTTTGGATCGACGGCATATCCCTGTTCGTTAAGATGCGGTGACTTGATATACCATAAAAAGATGAGGGCGAGTCCGGCAGCGACAGCGCTGTACTTGGTGATAGTTTTCGTTGCTGGGTGGCGTTCAATGAAATGGTTAAAGGCACGATAGGCTCTTCTCATTTTGCCAAGGCCGAGCGTTTGTAGTTGCGTGCCTGTGACGTTGAGTTGTTGTTCGTTGGCGACAAAGGTTTGGATAATTTCGCCAGGTATGGCGTTTGGCGCGCTACGTGTCTGTGGTATATGTGCCTGCCAATCGACAAAGCCATTTGAAATTCCTGCAGAAAGGTTATCGATTATGAGGCGTAGTGTTTGCTCTAATGTTGCGATGGTCGTGAGATCGGGCGTTAGATAGTTGTCGTTTAAAACAGTTTCAACTAACTCGCGCAGCTTTTGCACTTCTTCAATAACCTTTTTACCGTTTTTGAGTGTGATAGTTCCGCTCGTAATATCATCGATAAAGCTTTCAAGCGTGTATTTGAGAAGGCCAAATTGCTTGCGGACTGAGCTCATCAGAAATTCGATTTGATCATTATTGGCTTGAACGCAAACCGGTACGGCATTTTCAGCACTTAATACTATGTTACTGGCGTCAGGTAACGAGAGCAAAAGAAGGCTGCACAAGAACCACCATTTTTTTGGCAACATAAAAATCTTTCTATTCCGAATATTTTAAAAATTTAAATCCCCAATATGAAGTATAGCGAAAAAAAGATTTTTTGCCAAGGTAGGCCGTGCGCTATAAACTAACAGGGATGGATCAATGCAACCTATTGGAAGTGAAAATTAAGGGTATGGATAATGGTTAAACGTTGGGCATGGGGGATCGGGGTACTCGCCTTTGTTATGGTGGTTGGCGGCTGGGTTTTTTGGCGTGTGTATCGCCATCAACGGCTATCGCTGGATCGGCTCTCCGGACTTTCCAATGTTGTCAGTGTGGCTATTATTGGCTCTGGGCCAGCCGGTTTAAGCGCCGGTCTATACGCGGCGCGCTTGGGTTACGATACCGTTATTTTCCAGGGGCCTAAACCCGGCGGGCAATTGACCGAGACTGGGTTGGTCGAAAATTGGCCCGGCGTACCGCGAGCGTTGGGGCCCGATATCATGAGTAATTTGCGTTCGTATGTCGCGCAACTGGGCGCGCAGCTCGTTTCTGAATCAATCACACGCGTTGATTTTTCACAATGGCCTTTCGCGTTAGTAACCGAGGATGGCCTGGAAATCCGGGCCTTAACGGTTATTATTGCAACGGGTTCGGCGCCGCGTGTGCTCGCCGTTGAAGGGGAACGGCAGTATTGGGGTAAGGGAATTACGACGTGCGCTCTTTGTGATGCGCCCTACTACAAAAATAAAGCAGTTGTCGTTATTGGCGGGGGCGATACGGCCTGCGAAGAAGCCCTTCAGTTGGCATCTTATGCTTCGTCGATTACCATGCTTGTGCGGCGCGGTGCGTTGCGCGCGTCGGCGGTTATGCAAGCGCGTATACGGGCCGTCAAAAAAATTACTGTGCAGCTTAATTGTCAGGTGCAGAAAATGCTCGGCGATGGATCGTGGGTAAGCGGCGTTGCCGTACGAGACGCGCTGAAGGGCGATGTGCGCGTCGTGCCTGCCAGCGGCGTCTTTTTGGCGATTGGGCATGAACCGCGTACGAAGCTTTTTGCCAAACAATTGGTTACCGATCGCCAGGGGTATGTGGTTCTTTCTGGCCGTGGGCAAGAAACCAGTATTGCCGGTATTTTTGCTGCCGGCGATGTAACTGACCCCATATATCGCCAAGCTGGTGTTGCCTCAGGAGATGGCATTAAAGCCGCTATCGAGGCATCACGCTTTTTGGTGGATTTAGGCTGGAGCCAGGATCGAGCATCAGCGTGGGGGGTAACGCTTTATCGGCCCGGAGCTGTGCCAGCGCAACGGCATGGATTGCCCGAGCTTACTTCAAAAAAGGAGTACTTGCGTGTAACTAAAAAGGCTGACAAGCCCGTTATTATCGATTGTTATGCCAAACATTGTCCATCATGCATGCACATGCTGCCTATCTATGAAGCTATCGCTGCTGAGATGAGCGATAGCGCCTCTTTTTATAAACTTAATACGGCGCTTGTTCCTGAACTTGAAGCTTTCCTGGGCATCGAACATATTCCGTGCTTTTTGGTGGTACATGGCGGCACGATTACGGCGCGTTATCATGCCATTATGAATAAGGCTGAAATGCGCGAAATGGTAAAACGCGCGCGTGCTCAGCGATAAATTTACAAGAAGAGGGTGCATGCACCCTCTTCTTGTGGTTACTTCAACGTATTTTGTTTTTTTATCTTACCTTAATAATACCCGGTTTTGGCTTGGCCGGTGCTGGTTTTTTCGGGGCGGGTTTTGGCGCTGGCTTTGGAGCGGGCTTGGCTGGTGCCAGTACCTTGCGCGCTTGTGCCAGAATATTTCGTTGTTTTTTTAGCTCGTTTTGTTTATTAGTTTTATCTTTTTGCAGCTTGATTTTTTGTGCCCCTTTGGTTTTTTTGAGTTGCCCGTCGAGTTTTTTGATATCATCGGTGAGTTTTTTAATCGCCGCTTCGGCTTTCTTGGCGTTGGCTTGTGCGATTGCCCTTGGATCTGGTTTTTTTACAGGCGCTGGTAAAATACCCTTCTTTGCGTTGGCAAGAATTTTGCGTTGTTTATCGAGCTCGGCTTGTTTAGCTTTGCGCGTATTTTGCAGCTTGGTACGTTGTGCCTTTTGTGCCCGTTTTGTTTTGCGTAGCTGCGTATCGAGGGCTTTGATCTCTTTGGTGAGCTTGGCGATAGCCGTATTTGTCTTCTTAATCAGATCGGCAAGCGCTTTTTTCTTAGCGTCTTCGGCTTTCTTTTTTGCTACAGCGGCAGCGACCGCTTTGACCATCGGCGTTGGAGCTGGCGCTGAAACTGGGACTGGAGCAGGTTGTGGAACTGGGGCGGGCACTGGAGGAGGAGCCGGCGTTAGTCGAGGTGCTGGAGCCGGAGCTGGGGCAGGGGTAGGCGCGGGTGTTGGTCGGGGAGCTGGTGTCGGCACAGGAACTGCGACTGGAACTGGCGTTGGGAGAGGCGTTGGAGCTGGTACCGGAGTTAGAGCCGGTGCGGGTGCAGGAGCGGGGACCGGAACTGGCATTGGTTGTGGTGCTGGTGTAGGGGCTGGAGCAGGTGCTGAAGCGCGCGCTGCGGCTTCAGCTTGTTCGCGCCTCAGACGCTCCGCTTCAGCTTGGCGCACTCGCTGCTCAGCGACCCATTTTTCAGCTTCCTCTCTGGTTTTACGCGCGTGTTCGCGCTCTTCCTGTCTTCTTTTTTCGGCTTCTTGCGCGGTTTTGCTTATACGTTCCCGTTCGGCCTTGGCCTTTTCTGCGGCGGCTACTTTGGCGGCTTCTTCTTGGATTTTGCGTTCGCGCTCTTCGCGCGCTCTTACTTGTTCTGCCGCCTCTGCTGAGCCTCTGTACTCTTTAGCGGCGCGCGCGCTTTCTTCTTGTGCTGCTTCTTTTCTTTCCTTTTCTTCTTTGGCATATTTTTGGAATGCGCCAAAATTTCCGGTACGTATGTCATTTACCGCATCATGCGCAAGCTGCGCTTCTGGATAAGGGCCGTTAATGAGCCATCGGAAAAGAAATTCTTCATATTTTCTTACAAGTTCTTGCCCAAACCACGGGAAGTCGTCAATAGACCTATCGTGTTCCGCCTCCGGAATTAAAGCCGTAAGTAGCTGGAGCAGCTGTTGGTAGCTGTAGGCCGGATCGAGATCGAATTGATTGGTAGGTCCTGAGAATGTGTAAAAAGTCAGCTGCGTAACCGGCTGACGGGTCAATGGATCTCTCAAATTTATGTGCCCCTTGATGCTATTTATAATGCCATTGGCATCGTATAGCTGGTGTCGGGTTCCCTCGGGTTGTAATTGGCCGTAATATGCCATGACTCCTTCGGGTCTCGTTTGTGCCAGGGCGACATGTATGGGGGCATTAGCGTGTTCGGGGTCGTTGACATACTCAGTAAGATTGACACCTGCACCGCTACTGATATCGAATATGTCGTTGGGATCGGGAGTAAAGTAATCAGGCCTACCTGGGAGCTGAAATCGGTAAATAGTATGCGCGGCATATTCTTTGCTTTTGCGTTCTCGTTCGAGACCGGCCTTTTCTTCTTTGGCTTTTTGTTCAGCTGCTAGGCGGGCTGCTTCGCTTGCTTCCTGCGCTGCGGGCACCAAATATGTTGCTGGTGGCATAGGGACATGCGCAGTATGGGGATCTTGCATAATCGCAATTGCCTCAACCAACGTTGCTCCGTCATCTGTGGTAGGCGGGTTGTTCAGCAGGTTTTCGGTCACACCGGTGAGATGAGCCAAGAATTGATCAAACGTTGCTGCGTTCGTTGCAGCTTGCGTGAGCTCATTACTGATTGCTTGCGTATTGGCGATGATGTTAAACGTTGCCAATACACGCGGGTTGCCTGGCCTTGGGGGGTTATCAAGGTTTGGGCGATATATGCCAATTGACCAGAAGGTTGCAAGCCCTCGTCCGTGTTCAATGGCAAAACGTGCGTTATTTGGCGAGATTGCTCCCGGCACAAGCGGCGAGCCTGCGTCGTGATAGCTGATTTCGATTCCACGCAATGAACCGGTTGCTATGGCATTATCCAAACCGGCCGTTGTTATGCCGCGCGCATCAAAAATGCCAGCGGCAAAAACTTTTGCAGGGGTTCCGAAATAACCACCGTTTTGCGTGCGCGCCAGCGGGCTGCCATCGCGATCGAATGCCGGATTGAATTCCGGTTGCGCGTAGCGCAGCAGGTTGCCGTGTTCATCGGTTCTTTTGATTCTATTGCTTAAACGATCAACAAGTCCGTGGAAAATAAGATTGTTGGTGGCGATATTTTGATAATTCCAGATCGCAGCTTCGAATTCAATAGAATCGGCAGCACCAACCGTTTCATGAATATAGCGTGTTATGTTTGGCGGTAGTTGATCGGCGCGATATTCAATGGTTGCCAGACGTTCTCTCATGACGTAGCCCGTGCCATATTGTCCGATGGTAACGGTTGAATATACAAACTGGTCGCTGAGCCATCCGCGCGACTCGATGTGCGGACGTGAAGTGAAGAAGTTTTGAAATTCGGGATGCGCGTGTTTTACCATGCCGGCATCGACGGGAAGTGGAATCGGTATGGGAGCCGGAGCAGGTGCTGGCGCCGGGGCGGGAGCTGGCCGTGGCGCTGGTGTGGGAGCGGGACGAGGGGCTGGTTCAGGAGCTGGAATTGGAGCGGGGGCAGGCTGGGGTTCGGGGACTGGCGCAGCGTGAGCTTGTTGCGTAACAAATGTGCGAAAGGCTGCGACGCCTGCGGGATTATTGAGGTGTGTTATGAGGTGAGTAATCGTGCCAAAATGAGCGGCCTGGCTGGTACCCGAGAGCCACGCGAAGGCGTCGCGATATTCTTGTCTGAGCGTTGCGAGTTGCGCATTATTGAGCCATGAAATATTTGTGCTGATATCATAAAAATTCTCTCTCGCTCTTAATGCGATTATTTCCGGCGTATCAAATGGGTCTGGATCAGCTGTTGCGTGATTGATGTTATCGATCGTGACAATCGTTTTTGGCAAATCTTCGGGAATAACTCGTGCATCATAATTGGAGTTGCCATCAGTGATAAAATCTTCACCCGTGGGAGGTTGCGCGTATAAGAGTTCAAGGAGCACCCGAAAACTGTATTGCGGGTCGAGCCTAAACTGATTTGATGGGCGATCAAAGTAATAATATCTGATTTCTTCTATCGGCCTATTATCGAGCATGTTGTTAAACGTCTTGTGTCTTTTGATTGCATTGGTCAAGCCATCTGCATCGTAGAGGTTATATGCATTCGGTTCGGTTTTTGCCAGGCCGACCCGAATGATTGGTTCGTTGGCATGCTCATTCAAATAACGTTGAATGGGCATTTCTCCTATGTCTTCGACACTATACATATGGTTGGTTTCATAAGGGTGGTTGCCTGCGGGGGGAATGAGATCAAAGCGGTACGCAAAGGTGTAAACGACAAACGTTGCCTGATTTGCCGCTACATTTTCGGCTTTACGAGCGGCTGCATTTTCAGCAAATAAGCGTGAGCCATTTTTCCATGCTTCAAATTCTTCATCGGAATGAAAAAAGATGAGGTGCGCACCTGGCTCATCACTATTAGAAGGTCGGTGTGAATCCATAAAAAGCCATCGGTTGTTTTGCAAATAACAGATTAATTGAGACTCAACGCCATGGGTAAAGATGCCGCATATGGGCGCAGCGGCATTATTTGATATTTCTTTTAATTTTTTAACAAAAACGCTTTTATTGAATCCTCCCTCCCCCTCAGGCTCACCGCCGTCTATCAGAGAGATCCCATACTCGCCAACTCTTTGCAGATGGTTAAATAGGCCAGCGACGTCTTCACATTGCAAAAGGACGCCTTCCGGCGTGACAGGATGCGCGATATCGCGCGCTGTTTCGCGTTCTGCGATTTCGCGGCGAAGCGGAAGGTTTGCGTTATAGAGGGTTGCTGCGTCGCGGATGATTTTTTCAAGGAAATTTTTGTTGAGCGTGGATTCGAGGGCTGTCGGATTTAAGGCTAATATATCTTGTGCCCCCTGTAAGGCCATGACGGTGCACGGAAAGCCAGCGGTAGCGGCATATTGACCAAAGTTTGTGTCAATAACCCTCGGCGCGCCCCATAAATCTGTATTACTTCCGAGAAATATCAAGAGTCCCGATAACACATGTTTTTTGGATATATTCATAATTTCCCCTGCGGGTTTTTGATCTTTATCTAGATTAGACAGCGTAATGGCGTAAGGGCAAGATTTTATGAGAGTTGGTTGAATGTTTTTGCGGTTAATCGCTATACTAAAAAATAATCGTATGGCGCCGTAGTCCATCGGCCATCCTATTGGCTTTTTGTGTAAATTGAAGGGTAGATCATGTCGGGGAAAAAATTTTGGTTAGTGCTCATTGCCATACCTATTTTTTTGGTAGCGGCGACATTGTTGCGGCGCTGGACCGTTCAATTTACGGTAATGCCGGCGTCACAGGTTTCTCCATTTGTTTCGCGCGCCCCTATGCCGGCTCCCGACGATGACGCGTGGGAGGGCGAGGTAGAACAATTTGAGCGTTGGCGGGTGCGGTCAAAAGAAGAAGCGGTAACATTTTACGTATTGAACGATGAACGTTCTAATGAACAGATTGCTCGTCATGGGATATTAGTCACGCGCCCGGGAGCGAAAGCTACTATTGTGATTATGCATGGCTACACTTCCGGGAAAACCGACATGGGCGGGTTGCGATTGCTCTTTACCAAATATAATTTATTTTTGTTTGATTTCCGGGCGCACGGCGAAGATGTTGAGGGGCAGGCAAGTACGTTCGGTTATAACGAAGTTTATGACGTTTTTGCAGCGGTTGATTTTTTAAAAACGCGCCCCGAAACGAAAGAATTGCCGCTTATTGGGTATGGTTTTTCGATGGGTGCGGCTACGACCATTGAAGCGCAAGCGCGTGATCCCAAACTTTTTGATGCGCTTATTTTAGATTGTCCGTTTGATTCAAGCGATAATATTATCAGACGTGGATTGGACCGCGTGTTAGGGCGTATTCAAGTACCATTTTTTGATTATACGTTTCAAATGCCAGGCAAAGAGTTTTTGCAAAAATACGCATTTCATCCCTACGTTCAGCCTATACTCTTTTTCTTGTTGCGCGTCTTTGCCGGTATGGATGCCTCGCGGGTGCCGACAACGCCAATGCCAATTAAGCCGATAGAATCGGTTCGTTCGATTACCGTGCCGGTACTTTTTATTGCGTGTTATGCCGATGATCGAGTGCCCGTGGATGCGGTTGCGGGTATTTATGCCAATGCTGCTGGGTATAAACGTTTGTGGATAACCAAAGGGGTTCGCCATTACGGTTCGGTCTTTAACAACCCCGAATTATACCAACACGTAGTTTCTCACTTTATTGAGCGTGTTTTAAATAAAAAATATCTAACCGAGCCGCAAGCGCGTGTTATGATGGAAATGCCGCGCAGTGAATTATTGCGCATGCATGATAAGTTATATACCCATCCCATTTCGCCCGAGCTTTTGATGTTACTTTATCCGCCAAAAGATGCCGACAAAAATAAATAATTGCAATCTGAAAACATTTTTTGATATCATGGTAGTGAGCAAGTGAAATGGGAAATGGAGGGTGTATGAAAATTTTATGGGGCGTCATTGCTCTTTTGACAACTTCTATTATCGGTCTGGTGCATGCTAATGGGAGCCCGTTGTTTCGGGTGCAATCGGTGGGTGATTTTTATGCCAAGATTAAGTCTCGGCCTGGGCGTCAGCTTAATTTGAGCGTCGTTCTTTTTTATGATGCTCAATTGGGTAAAAAGGTGCAGCTCGAAGGGCTCGATAAGGATGAACGTGAACAGGTCAAGCGGCGCGCCAAAGAGCTTCGTTCGCTCGTCAAAGAACAGATTGCCACGTTCAAGCAAGCGCGTTTCGGTGTGAGCCAGACGGCTTTTCTGATGGTTGATATTGGGCATAAAAATCTGGAAGAACTTGCCAAAAGATACGGTGTGCATTCGATGCCTGAGATCCATCTTTTTAGAAATGGTAAGCCGTTTATGATCGATAAAAAACCCGCTGTTCTGGTTGGTAATTTTTTAAAAGATGAATTGCTTGACGAACCCGCAATCGTTGCCTTTGTTGAAAAACATTTTGGAAGCGACATCGAAGCGATCATTAAAGAAATAGATAAAAAGCGGCAGGAATTGGCACAGGCAGCCGCTTCAGCGCCCGTTTTTTACGGTGGTCCGTATTGGGGATGGGGTGGTTGGGGTCCTTACTACGATGGACCATATTGGGGCGGATATTATGGCGGCTGGCGTGGGTGCCGCTCGTGCTAAACTATTGTTTACCTGTTGGATTTTATGGGGGGCCTGATGGCCCCCGTCTTTTTTCAAACGATGTACTTTTACTGCCTGTTGGGGTTACTGTGGAATTGAACTTTTTAAAAAGGAGATTTTATGAAAATACGTATGCTCGCGCTTGCATTGCTTGCGTTGACTGGTGTGGTGATGGCCGCTTCTGTTCCAGGCTTGCCTGGTGAAGATTTTGAAGGGAATCCCACAAAAATGGCGCGAGAATTGTCGCGGTATCGTAGTGAAGTGGTGAACGATATTGTAAACATGTCTTCTTGGGCGAATCTCATAGAATATGCTCCGCAAGCAACGGCTGCGCAAAAAGAAGATGCCCGAAAATTGCAAGCAGCGCTGAGCTTTATTGAAGTGCGATTGGGTACAACGAAGGTTCCTCTTGAAATAGGTGGTAAAGGTGCTGGCATGGATAGTCTTTATGAAATATTGAGGCGTATGGGCAGCTAATCCAGCCAATAAAAAAACGTTTGAAGAACACATATGCGCCCTTTTTTTTGCATAATTGCGCCATGCCGTACCGCATGTTAACCTATCAAGTGGAAGATCTTGGGGTAACCGCTGAAGTTTGAAAGGTATTCATGGCCATATCTTTTCAATGCACAAAGAAAAAATTGATGGGCGAACAAGCCGATTTATATGCGCTCTTTGTTCCGGAAGATTTTAAACCGGCGCAGGTTGAAGTGTTTACAAAAATATTTTCTGCATTGCCAGCAATGATTACCGCCCAACGTTTTACGGGCAAGCGAGGGACGTTTTTAAGCGTTCCCTACAGCGCTGACGATACCTTACGCAATCTCATGCTCCTTGGCTTAGGGAAACCCACAAATAAAAAATGTGATATCGAAGCGTATCGGCGAGCGTGTGGCGCGATGGTACGCCATGCGCAGGCGCTGCGATGTGCAAAGCTTGCCGTGGCATTGCCAGAGGCCGCTCTATTTGGGGTAACGAGCCAATATCTTGCGCAGCAAACAGCCGTTATTGGCGCCATGGCGGCATATTCGTTTAACACGTTTAAAAGTTCTGATGATAACAACCGTGACATCAGCGTGGCTCTTGTGCTTGATGATCATGATGCGAAGAAAGTTGAGCGTGGCTTGAATGATGGTTTGATGATTGGCAGTGCCGTCAATGATGCGCGTGAGTTGGTCAATCTGCCTGCAAACGTATTTCGTCCCGATGATTTTGCGGCGCAGGCAAAGCAAATGGCCAAAGAGTATGGCTTGCAATGTACGGTCTTCAACGCTGAAAAGATTAAAGAATTGGGCATGGGCGGCTTGGTAGCCGTCGGGCAGGGTTCGGCACATGAATATCGTTTTGTTCTTTTGCAGTATGTAACCAAAAATAAAAAAGCGCCGACGCTCGCATTTGTGGGTAAGGGCGTTACGTATGATTCCGGCGGGTTAAGTCTTAAGCCCTCTGATGGTATGCTTACCATGAAGGGCGATATGGCCGGAGCGGCTGCCGTATTGGCGGCAATGAAAGCGATTGCGCACATTAAGCCGGCGGTTAACATCGTTGCTGCGATTCCGTTAGCAGAAAATATGCCAAGCGGCACGGCAAGCAAGCCCGATGATATTGTGCGCATGTATAACGGCAAGACGGTTGAAATTCGCAATACTGATGCCGAGGGGCGCCTTGTTTTGGGTGATGCACTTGCGTACACGGTTAAAAATTACAAACCAGATTTTATGATTGATGTGGCAACGCTTACGGGTGCGTGCGAGCGTGCATTGGGGCCGTATTTTAGCGGCATGTTTACGCGCCAAGAGGACCTTGCTGAACGTGTAAGCGGCGCTGCAGATCGTTCCGGCGATGCCGTGTGGCGGCTTCCTCTCACGATAGATTATCAAGATACGATGAATGGAACGATCTCTGATCTCATGAATACAAGCACACTCAAGGGTAAGGCTGGAGCAACAACGGCGGCGGTTTTTTTGTCGCACTTTGTTGATCAAACGCCGTGGGTGCACTTGGATATCGCTGGTACGTCAATTGATATTCCAGCGATATCATATCAGCGCGCCGATGAAGCAACGGGCGTTGGTGTTCGGCTGCTTATCGAACTTGCGCGTTCCTGGTAGCGACTTGGGATCGGTGAGCTGAAATTTTTATCGGCCTTTCCGCGTTAATTTTTTGTTGTTGATCTCCACGAAATAGAAGGGGAGTGGGGGGCCTTCGGCCCCCCACAAGCCCCCCTCTTCCCCGTTTTGCGGTAGTTTTTTGTGCCGCATATACACAACCGACTTTTATTATTGCAATTTGAATTGATAAAATGTTACGCTGAATAAGCGAGTGATGGAAAAGTAGTTTTGCAAAAAACAAAGGAGAGAGATGAATAAGTATCTGCTGTTAAGTTTGCTCGTGAGTGGCGTTGGCGCTTGTTTGGCGACGAGTGAATACCTATGCGTCAGGAATTTTGAGAGCGATGCGCCGCTTAACGCGCTGGTTGGGGATTATCTTTTGGAAAAGGCTGAGAAGAAGGCGCTTGCAAAATATAAGGCCACGAGCGGTGGGAATGCTGCGAATAAATGTATGGATGAGTATGGCGGAAACTTTGCGCCAAAGAAGGATACGCTTATTATTATTCGCACGGACGATGGTAAAGTAAGTTATAAAGGTGTTGTCCAAGAAGGCGGATCGCTCATCAAAAAAAGCTAATTTTTTTAATAAAAATAAGGGCTTGTGGGGGCTTCCGCCCCCACAAG
>JAKANL010000015.1 GCA_021823685.1 bacterium
ATTAACAACGGCACGGCCTTTGGCGATACGCGATGCCTCAGGAACTTCAAACACCTGCATATTGTACACGCGTCCAAGGTTGGTAAAGAAAAGCAGTTCGTCATGATTACGCGTGACAAATACGTCCTGCATAACGTCTTCGGCATCATCAAGAGCCGCGATACCAAATTTACCCTTACCGCCGCGATGCTGCACCCCATACGTCGTAAGCGGCACGCGCTTGATGTATCCCTTTTGCGTTAACGTAACCACAACGCTTTCATCGGGAATTAAATCAGCTTCAGTCAAAATATCGATCGGCGCTGAAATAACTGAACGACGCGTATCGGCATAGCCATCTTTTATCTCTTGCAATTCACGAATGATTTCCTCTTGCAAAACAGCCTTATCGTTTAAGATCGCCTGTAACCGCGCGATCTCTTTGACAAGCTCGGCCATTTCTTGGCGAATTTTTTCTTGTTCAAGCCCGGTCAACCGCTGCAGACGCATTTCTAAAATCGCTTTGCCCTGTTCAGCAGAAAGCAGGAACCGCTTATTTAAAAGCGCAATAGCTTCGTCAGCATCGGAAGATTTTTTAATCAGCTGAACGACTTCGTCAATATCACGCAATGCAATAATAAAACCGGCCAAAATATGTTCGCGTGCTCGCGCCTTTTCCAGGTCGAAAACAGTACGGCGATAGACCACTTCTTCGCGGTACAAAAGAAAATGCCGTAACAAATCGCGCAACGAAAAAATAAGCGGTTGATTATCAAGCAAACCGAGCATAAGAATCGAAATCGAAGACTGCAGCGCGGTATGCTTATATAATTGATTAAGCACAACCGACGGCACTTCACCCTTACGCAATTCGATAACCAGCCGCATACCCCGCTTGTTTGACTCATCGCGAATATTGGTAATACCTTCAACCGTTTTTGTTTTAACCAAATCAGCTATTTTTATGGTCAGCTCAGCCTTATTAACCTGGTACGGCAGTTCTTTGATAACCAGCGACGAGCCTTTTTTATTTTCTTCAACGTCGACCACACCACGTACCACCACATTGCCGTGCCCCGTTTTATAGGCCCGCACCACGCCGGCGCGTCCACAAATAACACCTCCGGTAGGAAAATCGGGCGCTGGAACTAATTTAAATAAATCTTCATCGGGAATATTTGGATCTTTTATAAGCGCCAAGCACGCATCAATTACTTCACCCAAATTATGCGGCGGAATCGATGTTGCCATGCCAACAGCAATACCGGAAGATCCATTGACAAGTAAGTGTGGAACTTTACTTGGTAAAATTGTTGGCTCAGTCGTCGATTCATCAAAGTTTGGTACAAAATGAACCGTGTTTTTGTCAAGATCCGCAAGTAATTCTTGCGAAATTTTGGTCATGCGCACTTCGGTATAACGCATAGCAGCCGCTGCGTCACCATCAACCGAGCCCCAGTTGCCTTGCCCATCAAGAAGCGGATAACGCTTGGCAAATTCTTGCACCATGCCAACCATGGTCTGGTATACGGCGGCATCACCATGGGGGTGATATTTACCAAGAACGTCACCAACTACGCGAACAGATTTATGGTACGGCTTATTATAGGTAAACCCGAGATTATACATGGTGTATAAAATTCTACGATGAACCGGTTTAAGGCCATCACGAATGTCGGGCAATGCACGGCTGACGATAACTGACATCGCATAGTCTAGAAACGATTTCTTCAGTTCATCTTCGAGTTGAACGGGAAGAACAGAAATAAGCGATTTTTGTTCCGATGTCGTCGGCGGTGTTTCCATGTATGGTAACTTTCGATTTTTTATCAATTGCGGTACACGTATCTACTGCAACACCGTGCACCGTTTCACTTCTCACCCTTTTTATTCGATATCACATTCATTGGGCCCCACCGACACTGGCAATCCGGGGATTTTTACTTCAACCCAATCAATTACCCGTGTAGATGCACCCTCAGGTTGAGTATAGCGCTGATCGATGTTCTGAGCAAGAGTGTACGCGTAAAATGGCACCGCGCTAACGCAAGAACCAACGACGCTTAATGAATAAAACGAGCAAGCCCAAGGCCATCAAGACAAAAAGGGAAAGAACTACCTGCCAGGAAAAAATATCCCACACGCATGAAAGGTGTGCCAAGCGTGTACCCGCGTAGGTAAATATTGCCGTCGGCGGGATCATGCCGAAAATGGTACTGATAAAATATACGCGCCAGGTAATCGTCGTAAGACCGGCCAACGCGTTAACCGCGCAAAAAGGAATCACGGGAATAAGCCGAATCACAAATAAATACATACCGCCATGTTCGTCTATTTCATTATTGAACACCGAGACATATCGCCCCCATCTTTTTTGCATGTAATCGCCAAGAACATAGCGCGCAAGTAAAAAAGCAATGGTGGCGCCAATAGTGCCGCTAAAAACCACATAAACGATACTGATCATGCCAAAAAGATAGCCCCCGGCAAGCGTCATCACGGCAGCCCATGGCATCGAAAGAGCAATAGACGTGATATAAAAAGCACAGAACGCTATTACAGCAACCAAATAATGCAACTGGACATACCCACGCAAATTATTGGCACATACTTTAAGTCCATGCAACGTAATACAATCACCACCAAAAAAGAGATAAAAAAGACCAATTAAACCGATAGCAACAGCCGCAATAATAAGTCTTCGTGACACACCAAACCCCTTTGTTTTAAAACGAAAAGTCTCATATCTAACGTACACAAGCAATGTCGGCTTGGCAAAAATGGACCAACGCGAGTCAAACTGACAAAAAACACCAGCTCAAATCAACGTGTGGCACCCGAACATGATTTAAAATTTTTAATTTTTTTAAGCACCGTCGGCCATTCATGTATACCAGTCAATACATCAACCTGCTGGTCAAGCGATCGCTCTGCCCGCTGCCGCAACCAAAAAAGAGCAGCGCCATAAAGCCCAAATACGCCTGTCCATGCGGCACCAATTTGTGCAATCTCTGACCAACCAAGCGCTAACCCGGCCCGATCAGCAAGATGACCGCTATAGAGCGCCGCGGCACTCATGATAAGAACGAAGGGAATTGCAAGCCGCCGCTCCAAGGGATCTTCCGGACGCGGTAAAAAAGAAATGATATTGTATGCGAGCAGACAGGCAAGTTCGTTGGGGGAAAGAATAGCAAGCCACTCTCGATTTAAAAAAATGCACACACAACCATCCACTATTTTTGAACATTTCCAACGAGCATCAAATGACAGACAATCAAACACACATTGGTTATTTACAACACAAATGATAGGTGTAGCTGTGCCGGCGGCGCGAGCCAACGAAACAGACAACGCATAAATGTCAGGATAATCGCGCGTACTCGCTGTAATGCAATCGCGTGGCAAAACTTTTTGGCTCGGCGCAAACCCGAGAAGACCACTTCCCGCGCAAACTGATGCGCATAAGATATAGCCCAAAAATATAGTCAGCTTTTTTATGAGTCTTTTCACGATCATTTTCCCTAAAAACGTAAAAACCCCCATACGAATAGTATACTACAAAAGGGGGGATTTCTAAAGCGCAACCCCAGCTAAAATGGCTCGCCCACACCTGGCTGCCCAACCACCAGCATCCGGCCGGAGGTAAATCATGGACAAAAAACGCGCTGTAGCGTATATTGGTATTATGGAAAAGCAAATAAACATGAAGTCATTTACCCCTGACAAAATCAGGAATTTTTCGATTATCGCCCATATCGATCACGGCAAATCGACGCTTTCAGACCGGCTTTTGGAGCTCACCGGAACCCTATCAGACCGCGAAAAACATGAACAATTTTTAGATAAATTACAAGTTGAACGCGAACGGGGCATCACCGTCAAAGCTCAAACGGCTTCGATGCTCTATACGCATAACAATTCTCCCTATTTGCTCAATTTGATCGACACTCCCGGGCACGTCGACTTCAGCTACGAAGTTTCGCGGTCACTGCACGCCTGCCAGGGAGCGATTTTGCTCGTTGATGCCGTCCAGGGCGTCCAAGCGCAAACGATGGCCAATTTTTATCTGGCCTTTGAGCAAGATTTAACCATTATCCCCGTCATCAACAAAATTGATTTACCCAACGCACAGCCGGAAAAAGTTGCCCATGAGCTTAATAAACTTTTCGACTTTATGCTTGAAGAAATTTTATTTGTGTCGGCCAAAAGCGGTATTGGCGTCGCGGATATTTTAAAAGCGGTTGTCGAACGCATACCGGCACCAAAAGCCAATCTGGAAAAACCGCTCAAGGCATTACTTTTTGATTCATGGTTTGATTCATATCGCGGTGTCGTGTGCTTGGTCTATGTACAAGACGGCATACTCAAACCACGCGACCATATTGAATTGGCACAAGCAGGCAAAAAATATGAAATTTTGGAACTGGGAATCATGTACCCGGACGCCACACCGCAAGAAGGCCTTTATGCCGGGCAGGTAGGCTACATCATCACCGGTATGAAAACGGTACGAGATGCACGCGTTGGCGATACTATTTTTCAATCCAAAAATCCAGTCGCCCCCTTTCCCGGTTTTAAGCCAGCTAAACCCATGGTCTTTGCCGGAATTTACCCCGTTGAAACGAGCGAATTTGAAAATTTAAAAGATGCAATCGAAAAACTCACGCTTAACGACGCCTCCGTTGGTGTTGAGAAAAAAACGTCGGCCGCCCTGGGCATTGGCTACCGCTGCGGATTTCTGGGGCTCCTGCATATGGATGTATTCAAACAACGGCTCGAGCAAGAATACGATATGGCTGTTATCGTCACAGCGCCAAGCGTGTTATATAAAGTAAAACTTACTAACGGCGAACTGGTTGATATTGAAAACCCCTCTGAATTTCCCGAACCAAACTTTATCGTCGAAATTCAGGAGCCAATCATGCATGCCACTATTATCGTCCCCAACCAATACGTTGGTGGCGTGATGTCATTATGCGATGAAAAATTAGGTAAAAAGACCGATATGGTCTACTTGGATGAAGATCGCGTTATCTTCAAATACGATCTGCCGCTCAATGAAATTGCCACCGACTTTTATGACCAGCTCAAATCTATTACCTCTGGATACGCCAGCTTTGATTACGAAGGCCCAGTGTATGTACCGTCAGACGTCGTCAAAATGGATATTCTTTTAAACGGCAAACAAGTTGACGCACTTTCGTGCATCGTACACCGCGAAAAATCGTATCACGTTGGCAAGCAGCTCGTTGAACGCCTGAGAAAAGTGATTCCACGCCAACAATTTGAAGTTGCCGTACAAGCTGCCATTGGCTCACGCGTTATTGCCCGTGAAACCATTAAAGCCCTGCGCAAAGACGTTACCGCACCGCTTTATGGCGGCGATATTACCCGAAAAATGAAGCTTTTAGAAAAACAAAAGAAGGGTAAGAAGAAAATGAAACAAATTGGTACGGTAACTGTCCCACAAGAAGCTTTTTATACGCTGCTCAAAAAAGAGTAATCTGGTACCATTTACCCCCATCGGGAACGGGTCGATTTCATGGAAACCAACCATTAACTCGTTTTTGTTACCAACATGCTCGATAAAAACGTCCTGAACATTATTTACTGAAAGTCGTGCGTGATATGTTTTTGAAAAACACATTACGCACGATCGGCCGATAAACCAAATCCAATCGCGTTATTCAACCAAGACAAGACTTTTAAAACAAAAACGAGAAAAAAACGTAAATGTGCTGGCAGGAAACAAAGCTGTTAGCTTAAACCCATAAAAATAAAATTGGGCGTATTTTTATGTTACATGACGAGCCAGTGGATAATTTGGAACTGCGGTACCGCACTACAAAACAAGCTATCGCAAATTTTAAAGAAGCTTTGGATGATCTCGAATCGTTTTTGAAATCAGCCAGTCACGCAGAAAAAGAATACCGCAAAGAACGAAATTCGACGGTAAAATGTTTCGAGTTGGCAGTCGACACATTGTGGAAATACCTGAAATTTTATTTACAAGAATCTGCCGGGGGCGTCCATAATTCCCCACTGCGCGACAAGCTGATACGCATACAGTGCACTTGAAATCAAAAAAGTTAATAACACCGGCATTTTAACCGATCGTATTCCATAAATTTTGTACGCTACGTTACATAACATGAGCGCAATTACGGTAGGATACAAAACGCTGGCTACTGGGCCGGCCGTAAGATCAAGTATTCGTGATAACCCCAGATAGCACGGCACAAATGAAAGCGCACCAGCGATAACCAGAGAGAGGCGATAGCCGATTCTGTTATCAAAAAAAGTCTCTTGAAGGTATTGCGCCGTTACCACCAAAAGCGCTACCGAGGTGGTGTAGCACACCGCAAAAACAGTCAAAGGAATTACCACGCATCCGCTCCGGCCCAATAGCCGCCCAGCAACTTCTCGGAAAAGATCGCCTGCATGAGCAAAACTTACGCAGCTGCCATGCTTATGCCCAACATAGGCGAGCCCAATATACACGATAGCAAGCACCACAAAAGCCAATAAACCGCCATAAAAAGCAATAAAGGCAAACCGCATCACTTGCGCGCGCGTCTCATGCAGCATCATTCGCTTCAAAAGCGTTAACATAAGCGCACCAAAAAAAATCACGGCTAATACGTCCAGTGTCGAAAAGCCATACATAACCTCGCGCGTGAAAATGGTTACTGAAGAGGCGCTGGTAACCGAAATGGTCCCCGGTAAAAGTAAACCATGACTAACAATAATCCCCAAACACAGCAAAATCAGCGGGGTAACGATATACGCAAAAAGCGAAACGAGCAGCGCTTTATGCCACGCACCGATCACGTTCAATAACAAATACACCGCGCTAAACATCAGAATACTCGTGGCCGATAACCATGGCTGAAGCATGGTATGCGAAAGGGTAACAATACGAGGAATACCAATCAGCGGACCAATAACCATAACACACACAAAGAGCAAAAGAAGGCCCATCCGATTGCCAATGCGCTGAAAAAACGCGCAATAATTTCCGTCAAAAAGAATAATGGATAACAAACCAATGAAAGGAAGCAAAACTGCCGTCAGCAAAAAGCCAGATACCGCCCACCAAAAATGATTACCTGAAGTCAATCCAACATAGAGTGGGAACATCAAATTGCCGCCACCAAAAATCATGGCAAAGAGCGCCAAACCTATTACCACAATACGCGAAGATAACGCTTTTCTCATCGCAAACCTTTTTTTTGAACACACGTGCTTATCCAGCCCGCATCCCCGCACGAGAGCGCGGTATTTTGGCAAAGACGGGCGACGCCGGACAACGTTAGATTATCAGTAAGGGTACCGATTAACAACCTGAGAACGGCATACTCTTGCAATCACGCAGATAAACGCCCGATACTGACGTACAGAACAAGAATTTTTCCAGAAACAGGAATCTCATGAATCTCATAAAACAGTTTCGCAAAATAAGCATGACTGATGTGCCCTCGGTTGGCGGCAAAAATGCCTCGCTTGGCCAAATGATACGTGATCTGTCAGCTCAAGGCGTTGCCGTTCCCGATGGCTTTGCAACCACAACCCACGCGTATCGCCATTTTATCCAGACAAATCACCTTCAAGGGTTTATTACTCAGCAGCTCACCACGATAAAAAATTCTGATGATATCAAAACTATCACCCGAGCAAGCAACCGTATCCGCGCACATATCACTCAGGCGCCCATACCAACCACTATTCAAGATGCAATAACGGCAGCATACCGTGCGCTCGGAACCAATGCGGGCCGTACGTCTCCCGCCGTTGCGGTGCGCTCATCGGCAACTGCTGAAGACCTGCCAACTCTTTCATTTGCTGGCGTGCATGAAAGTTTTCTCAATATCGTTGGCGCCCACGAATTGTTACATGCTTGGAAGCGCTGTATTGCGTCGCTCTACACCCCACGCGCCATCATCTACCGCATGGTTAATGGCATCCCACACGATAGCGTCGCGCTTAGCGTTGGGGTCCAACATATGGTCAGATCAGATCGCGCCTGTGCTGGCGTTGCCTTTACCCTTGATACCGAAACCGGCTTTCCTGATGTTGTTCTTATAAACGCCTCGTATGGCCTGGGCGAATCAGTGGTAAAAGGAACCGTTACCCCTGATACGATCTACATTCATAAACCACGACTAAGAGACGGCCATAAACCAATACTTTCCAAAATCGTTGGCAATAAAAAAACTGAGATTATCTACGCAAGCCATGGCACAAAACAACGCCAGGTACCAAAATCCAAGCGCCGCATATTTTGTTTAACCGATAACGAAATATTACACATTGCCCGTTGGGGCATGATCATTGAGGATCACTACTCGCGTATCAATGGCCGCCCAACACCCATGGATATCGAATGGGCCAAGGATGGCATCAGTAAAAAAATCTATATTGTCCAAGCACGTCCCGAAACGGTACACGCTCTACACACACAAACGCGCGAACACTACCAACTGACCGCATCGTCACGAACCGCCAAAAAACAGGAGCTTTTAAGCGGGCAGGCCATTGGACAACGCATCGTAACTGGCACAGTTATGCGCATTACACATCCAAGCCAGCACACCCATCTGCCGGCCCACACAATACTGGTAACGAAGATGACCAATCCCGATTGGGTCCCGCTCATCAAACAAGCGGCTGGACTCATTACCGACCAGGGTGGCCGCACGTGCCACGCTGCCATTGTCAGCCGCGAACTGGGCATCCCGGCGCTTATCGGTACACAAACGGCAACGAACGCACTCACATCGGGACAAACCGTTACGCTTGATTGCAGTCAGGGTGAAGTTGGCTATGTGTATCGGGGTGCTTTACCATTTGGCGTGCAACAATTAATCGAAAAACAAAAAAAGTCATCTGTACCGCTCATGCTTAATATCGCGCAGCCGCAGCGTGCTTTTGCGCTTGCCAACCTCCCGATCGCCGGTGTCGGTTTAGCACGCACTGAATTTATTATCGCTGATACCATTGGTATTCACCCACTCGCACTACTCAATCCGGGAAAAACAGATCGTAAAACACGAAACATGATCAAAAAAGCTACGGCTGCGTACAAAAATCCAAAAAATTATTTTGTTGATGTCCTCGCGCAAGAAATAAGCGTCATCGCGGCAGCTTTTTGGCCCAAACCGATCTATGTACGCTTGTCTGATTTCAAAAGCAGCGAATATCACGAACTTTTGGGCGGCCAATTTTTTGAACCGCACGAATCTAACCCCATGCTCGGCCTACGCGGCGCGTCACGTTATTACGACCCGCGCTACCGCCAGGCGTTTGCGCTTGAATGCGCCGCATTTAAACAAGCCAGAAATATTAAGGGCTTTACCAATATTTGCGTGATGATCCCCTTTGTCAGAACAATCAAAGAAGCTCAGATCATGAACAAGCTGCTTGCCAAACACGGGCTCAAACGCAGCAACGATTTAAAACATATCATGATGTGTGAACTGCCATCAAACGCGCTTAATATCCGTGAGTTCAGCCGCTACTTTGACGCATTTTCAATCGGCTCCAATGATCTTACCCAGCTTACCCTGGGCATTGATCGTGACGAAGCAACGCTCAGTTCTCTTTTTCACGAAGATGATGCGGCAGTAAAAAAACTAATCACGATGGCTATTCAGGGAGCCCATCAATCAAAAAAATCCATAAGTATATGCGGTCAGGCGCCATCGGATAATAAACCATTTGCGGCGTGGCTTATCGCACAAAAAATCGATGCACTCTCGCTTAATGCTGACGCGGTCATAGCGCATACAACGGCACAAAAACTGGCACAGAATCGATCGAGATTCAATCTGCAATAAAAACATCTTTCAATGATTGGCCAGGACCGCCGTCGTGGCTACCCAAATCCCATAAGACGTGTGCATCCCGTATGCATCGGCTGTATAGCCATACATACCCTCAGCTGTTACGGCATGCGAACAAAAGAAACATCCGATGCACACCAGACCAATTAATATGATTACCTGTTTCATACCGCCCCCCTTTTTGTATGATTCCTTTTCAATCATCTACCATTGTACCAGCAATTAATTCTAAATAGCAATAAAATATTACCAGAAAAGTACCACCGCCCGCAAACTATTGCATCAAAGAGCCACGTTCGCTTACATTGGGGAATAATGGGTATGAAAAAGGGGAATTATTATGAAAAAGATCATTGCACTCATCTGGTTTGCCGCAAGCTTTTCTTCACTTATAGCCGACAATGGAACACTCAAGTCCACAGACTCACAAAAAAATGACGCCTCAAAAGCAACAACCAAAACTCAAAAAATAGCTGATACGCCATCGACGAGTGGGACGGTCAAACCGGTCACTGTCCAAAAAACTGACGTGCAAAAATCGGCAAAAAAAGAAGAAGCTTTTCAAGATCCAACATACCTTCAAGATCTCTTAAGCAAAACGCGCAAAACAGCTACAACAGCGTCGGTACAAAATATCACCTCTATCCAAACACTTCTGGCAGAATCTTCACGCGGCATGATGTATAGCCTGCAAACAGACCGCATTGATCTTCTGACACGATTCATCATTTACACAATCAATAGTACGGCGTTGGCAATAACGTATCTCCAGCAATATGTCGATCAAAATGCAAAGAAATTCAAATTCGCAACGCAAACCAAAGCACAATTTCTTAGTACCATGAACAATTTCAGCGTTCGTTTAACCACACTACAGCGGCAACTCAACGATCTGGTATATAACAAGGCAAATCATCCGGCCATTCGCTCAGCAATTGATAGATTAGATCGTCTCGTACCAAGTTATGGCCTGGTTATCGCATACAACCAAATCATGCATGAAAGTGGTGATTATACGGCTATCGATAATGTCATGCAAAACTCAACTGCCCCGCATGATATCAAATACCTTTCTGAGCTCATCGCAGGATTGTTAAGTGATATCACGCAGCGAATACCGGTTTACTTGCAAGCGCACCAACAGTAATCGCTAGAGCGCAAGCGGCTTTTCAGGAACTTTTTGCGCGGGCATAATGCCGGCAAGATGCTCATTTTTGCTTGGCTGCAATGAACATTCGTTCATGATAAAACGAATAATTTCGTCGCGATACGTCGGATCTTGCAACGATAAACCAATCACCGCTTTTGTCCAACCAAGCGGAGTCCCAATATCGTAGCGCACTCCCTCAACCTTGCAGGCAAGCACGCGTTCGCCCTTGCTTAACATATCAGCAATAGCATCAGTAAGTTGGAACTCACCTTTAGCTCCCGGTTTGATGGAACGCAACGAATCAAATATCTTTGGCGATAACACATAACGCCCGGAAATCATTAAGTTTGAAGGAGCTTCTTCACGTTTTGGCTTTTCAACCAGCCCACCAATTTCGAAAATATTTGGCGCAAGCTGTTGCTTGAGCGACACCACGCCATACGAAGAAACCTGCGCCCACGGTACTTCACATACGGCAATTACCGACGCTTTTTCACGCATAGCAACTTCGATTAATTGCCCCAAGCCAGGTTTTGGGCCCAAAAGAAGTTCATCGGGCAAAATAACACCAAAATATTCGTTGTGAATGGCCGGTTGCGCCATTAAGACAGCATGCCCCAACCCAAGCGGTTTAATCTGCGGAATATATACAAATTGTGCCGGTGATTGAACTTTTTCAAAGTAATCAGCAATGGCGTTTTTATGAGCGTTGGCAATAACAACAACATGTGAGCATCCTGAACTCACGGCTTCATCGACAACATACGAAATTCCCGGCCGAGAACCGACGGGGACCATTTCTTTGGGCATAAGCGTCGGCACATTGCCTGCGTAAGTTAACGGCGCCCAACGCGTTCCCGCTCCCGCCGATGGAATAACCACTTTAGTAACGTTCATACTCACCTCTGCTGCTTTTTCAATGTTCTGCCCAATTACTACCGCGTTCATCCATAACGCATAAAAAAGATGCGCATGCCCATGCGCAATTAGAAACAGCGTAAAGGAATACGAGACTCAGAGCAAGTACAAATCAAAAAAAAGGTTATAATGATCACGAAACAAAAAATTAAGGCAAAAATAAATTATGATGAGTTACAAAGATTGTTTGGGCATCGTTACCTATGATAGTGAGGCCAAATTATTTCACGGCGAAATATTGGGCTTAAAAGACGTTATTACATTCCAAGGAACAACGGTACAGGACCTCGAGAAAGCATTCAAAGACTCAGTTGACGACTATCTTTCCTGGTGCAAGGAGCGCGGTGAAAGACCAGAAAAAACGTTTTCCGGCAATTTACGGTTGAGAATCAAATCTGACCTTCATGCAAAATTAGTTCGCGAGGCCGCGCTACACAAAGTAAGTCTTAACTCGTTTATTGTTAGCAAACTCAACAAGTAGATCTTTGCGCAAAAAAGCACCACAAAACCGTTCAAGGCACACTAACAAATCCAAAGAAACCTAAAATTGTTTTAAAAAATCCAGGTCGGGGCTATGCAGCAAACGAATATCGTTAATGCCGTAGCGTAACATGGTCAAGCGGGTCAAGCCAAAGCCAAAGGCAAAACCGGTATAGACCGATGGGTCAACGTTACAAGCCTTAAGCACGTTAGGGTGCACCAAGCCGGCACCAACAATTTCAATCCAGCGTGATTGCTTGCACACCGAACAGCCATTCGAGCAAAAGATACATTGCATATCAATTTCAACACCCGGCTCAACAAACGGAAAATAGCTTGGCCGAATACGCAATTCAATACGCTTGGTATCAAAAATAGCCGCCAAAAATGTTTTGGTCGTGGCCAATAAGTTCGCCATCGAAATATTTTTATCAACAAGCAACCCCTCCGTCTGCATAAAGACATAATCATGCGTCGCATCGGTTGCCTCATAGCGGTAGGCGCGACCACAGGCCAAAATGGCCAAGGGCGGCTTTTGCTGCTGCATCGATCGAATCTGCAGTGTTGAGGTTTGCGTACGCATGAGTTTTTTTGGCAGTTCAAGCCACAAGGTATCCTGCATATCACGCGCTGGATGATGCGCCGGCACATTAAGCGCTTCAAAATTGGTATATTCATCATCTAATTCTGGGCCATCAACCACGCAATACCCCATCGAGATAAAGACGTTTTCGATTTGTTCGATAACATGCGTATAGGGATGCAATGACCCATGCCGTAACCTCGGCTGATACGCCGTCACATCAAAAAACTCTTTTTTACGTTCATGCGCTTGATATTGTGTTTGTTGCAGCTGCTTCTTTTTGCTTTCATAAAGTTCTTCAGCCTGAGCACGCAAAGCGTTAAATCGCGGCCCAAATTCTTTTTTTTGTTCAGGTGTCATGGTCTTTAGCTGCGCCATCAAAAGAGCTAATTCACTCTGACGCGTCAAATACGCCAAACGCACCTGCTCAAGCTCTTCAAGCGTATGCGCGTGCGAGATGGCATCCTGTATTTTTTTTTGTAAAACCTGCGCTTTTTCTGATAACGATTCCATGGGCCTCCCCGGCGGTATAACTCATTATTAGTGTACGGCGAAAGCGCATCATGCGCAATGCCAGAATATCCCTCCAACATTCGGGTTGAACGATAAAAATACTAGAACTCAACCAAAAAGCACAGGTGCCAGCTCATTTCCGCTGAAAATTAGCCGGCAATGGCCGGCTGGAGTACCGTAGAAACCTTCATCGCACGATAGGTTAAGACTTGTTCGCTTGGCAATGTGAACGCCAATAATTTGGTAAATGCATCGCGATATTGCGCAATCACTTGAGCATCATTGCTGATCACCACGTTTTCCATATTTTTATATTGTGCCCGCGAAGTGTAATTAAACGAACCCGTCCAAACAAGGGGTTTTTGATCTATGTTCGAACCAAAAATAATAAACTTATTATGCATAATGCCATCTTGTAACGGCTGAAAAATCCGCATATTAACATGGTGCGATAACGCTCGCAATCCATGATTAAACTTTTCATTCGTTGCTGTTTGGTAATCAACAATAATCGTTACGTTTATTTTGTGATTTATGGCAGCATCTTGCAATGCACGAGCGATATGCTTATCGCTTAAGAGATACGCCATCATTTGAATCGATTCTTGTTCATGCTCAATAAGCATAATAAGTGTTTCTTTAATGGCGTCATACGGCGTAAAAAGCGCCTTCAAAATAACACCATCGGGACGCATTAAGGTTTTTTTGAGCTGGGCGTTACGATCGATACTTAAAAAGAACGGAAGCGCAACAGCGCATCCCAAAAGTAACCACCCAACGAGGTACCACAGCATTTTACGATAGTGTATTGTCGTCATTATACTCACGTATGTATCACGGTTTTTAATTCATCAACTAATCCGCGTTGTTCTCGCCCGTCATCATATTGTATCACCAAACGCCTACTTTGATTGATCAAATTTAACGCATCTTCGGCAGCAACCAAGGGTAATATCATCCGTAAAGCTCGCACGAGAGAATGGGTTTGATGGGCTTTTACGAGGGGTTCCATCAGATTGCCAAAGGCTAAGTAAATCCGTGTTGAATGGGGCAGCTCTTGGTAGAGTTCGATAAGCGTATCTAAAAAAATGGTTTGCTGAGGAAACGTACGCACGATCTGTTCGCAAATTGCCATCGCTTGAGCAGTTTTATTATTTTTGCGGTACAGCTCAATGGCGTGCATATAACTATCAAAAGCACCAGGTTGCTCAAAAGAACCGAGCAAATCACCTTCTAACTGTTTGGCAAATGCCGGATCGTCAACGGTGTGCATGAGTAACCGATAGACACTCAACGCGCGCTCGCGCTCGCCACGCGATACAAATTCAGCTAACTTAAACCAGGCCAACGAACTTTTACCGCCGGGACCCTGCTCCATGGCACCGATTCCTTTCACTTCAATCCTCAACTATTTCATACCATAATACAATTCGATTAACAGTTCCACCTGTCTTGGCTAAACACCCTTCGACAGGCTCAGGGTGAGCGGCTATGACGGGCAGGTCCGTCTTCGCGCTTCGAGCTTCGCCGAACACGGCAGGGTAAGCGGGGGTGTGACAGGTACACTCCGCTCATTCTGAGCTTGTCGAAGAATGCCCATCATGCTTGCCTAGCAAGACTATCAGTTAGCACGTTATACACTACAAACTCAGAACGGACGTGCAGCGGACACAGGGCGTAGACGGACGGGGATGGTTGGCCGAGCGGGGGTGTGACAGGTATACTCCGCTCATTCTGAGCTTGTCGAAGAATGCCCATCATGCTTGCCTAGCAAGACTATCAGTTAGCACGTTATACACTACAAACTCAGAACGGACGTGCAGCGGACACAGGGCGTAGACGGACGGGATGGTTGGCCGAGCGGGGGTGTGGGGGCTCCGCCCCCACTACCCCTTCACTTCTAGCCAGTAATAAAAAAGCAGCCCCACGATGCGGGGCTGCTGTAAATTAACAATTATCGAACTATTTTTTCAGGAAATGGTGCCGAGGGAGAGAATCGAACTCCCGACACGAAGCTCTTCAGGCTTCTGCTCTACCACTGAGCTACCTCGGCTCTTCAAAGACCTGATCTATATCTTATTTTCGTCTAAACACGGGCTTTTGTCAACGCACGTCTCACCACAAGACTCATCGGCGTAACGGCAGCACGCACATTGAGACGCGTTATCGCCAGGACACGAACGTACATCAACGCCAGAAGCGCAGCACCCGCACGCATTGCGAACACCTGTCGTTGCCGCAGCCGGACGGCACTTATCGATAGCCGCCACAAGAATTTCTTGGCATTTGTGCGTTTTTTGCCACGTATTGGCAAACCATTCGTCATTACGCACTAAATCGAACGCCTTTGAAATCACACCATCGCCCTTCTCAAAGAACTCGCCAACTTTTTGCGTACCACCAAACGACTTTTCGCTGACGATTTTGGCAACAACTGGTTTGCAGAATTTCATGCTAACTTCAGCTGAAATAAAACCTAAAATGAGGAGTTGACGAACAAACTCGGCGTTATCCAGCGACTTGTCGGGCATCGCATGGAGAACATCCAATTGCGCGCAGATAACATCAAGATTATCTTTCAAAATCGCAATGACTTCGTCGCCGACCGCTCCGGCAATATCAACGCCCTTAACGGCCATGTCCCAACAATATTGCTCGACAGGAAGCAATGGTCCTTGCATGAACAAGACTTGGTTTACTGGATTGCATAAAACAGCTCCCATCGCACGCACTTGTTCAACTGATGATGGATAATCGGCGTAAAATTCTTTCAAGAACGGTGCATCATATTTTTTGAAGAAAACATTGTGCATTTCGTCGTTTGAAGCCGCCATAGCCATCACGCTGGTGACCAGCTGAGCGACCGTTGCATCTTTCAGACAATCATCCACCGTTATTGAACGGCTCCATGCAGGATAACTCTTTACCACCTGAGCACATGCCATCAGAGCATTTTTTGAATCCTTCAAATACGTGGAATGATCACGCGTAAATAATAGTACCTGCTTTAGCTCAGCAAAAATCGTATTTTTATGCTTTTCAAAAAGCGCTGGAATTTGTTGTGTCTTCTTTTCTGCAATAACATTACTCGAACACTCCTTCCATTCTTTTAAAATACGCATAACGGCTTCTTGCCGACCGTTATTAACCGCATCAGCCGAAATACCAGGTGCACCTAAAAGACAAACTGATGAAAGCAAAATACGTTTCATGATAAGTCTCCGTGTAAAAAAATAATAACTTCCCGTTTAAGTTACCATAAAAAAAGCCTTGCGGCAAAAAAGAAGGTGGCATAATTGCCACCTTCAAGTAGTCAATAAATAGAGCTAAAGCATTAATCCAATGATGCAAGCTGAAAGCAAGTTAACCAACGAGCTGGCCAGTACGGCTCTCATGCCCAGTTGTGTCAGCCATTCACGCCGTTCCGGCACCAATGCGCCAATACCGCCCACTTGGATGCCAATGCTGGAAAAATTAGCAAAAGCAGCCGTCGCATAGGTCAGTAAAATAAGCGCGCGTTCCGAGAAATGCGCCTGAACCATCTGCTGCAGCGCAATAAATTCGTTAAGCGTAACTTTGGAGCCCAAAATTTGCCCGGCCATCATTGCCTCGCTGCCCGTCATACCCAAAAGGTACGCAAATGGCGCAAAAATAAGCCCAAACAAATAATTCAAAGAGAGTACAGGCAAAACAACACCCACATATGCCAACGGATAATTGAGTAACACACCAAGCCAACCGATCAAATCGTTAATCAATGGCAAAAGCGCCAAAAAGACCAACAACATCGCGCCAACGTTGACTGCCAACGAGACCCCAGCAGAAGTACCTTGGAAAAGCGCACCAAAAAAGCTCCCCTTTTGTTCTTCAAAGGTTACCGACGCATCGCCCGAGCGGCCCTTCTCTTCAGGAAGCATCATTTTGGCAATCAAGATCGAACCCGGCACGGCCATCACGGCTGCTATAAGCATATGTTTCATCGGCACACCCATCGTGGCATAAACAGCCATAATGGCAGCGCTGATATGCGCCATGCCGCTTACCATAATCACAAACATTTCTGAGCGTGACAGGTGAGCTAAATAGTTTTTGATCAACAGTGGTGCTTCCGTTTGCCCTAAGAAGATGTTGGCCGTTGTGCTCAAGGTTTCAGGGCCCGAAGTCCCCAGAATTGGACGAATCGCGCGATTAAGCCAATACACCACGAACTGAATAATGCCGAAATAGTATAAAATCGCCGATAGTGCGGCAAAGAAAATAATAACGGGCAAGACGCGAAAAGCAAAAACCGAACCCCAGACATCGCATGGCTCAATCAAATTACCAAACAGAAACTTCGAACCAATACACGCATAATGAAACAATTGATTAAACGCATTACTGACCGGCATTAAAATGGAACTTTCAATAAAGGGAACGCGCAAAAGCAAAAGCCCAAAACCAACCTGCAAAAGAAATGCTTTAAGCACCTGCCACCAATTGATCGTGCGCCGGCCCATAGAAAAGAGCCACGTCAATCCAAAGATCGCGATAATCCCGATCAGACAGGCATAACGGTTATATGCCAACAGATAATCTAGTATCATCATGAACGCTCCTCGTATTTAAAAAAATTTAATACGCAGATTAGTCTACGCAAAAAAAACAGGTTCGGTAAGCAGTAAAAAAATTATCGTCAAAAGACCGCTAAGTTATCTATGCCATTCACCAAGATTGCCCAAACCGAACTGCTTTTGAGGACGTGGTGGCAAGCATGGTAACGCCAAGAACCGCAACCGTAAACCCAAAAGTAAGCACGTCATCATACGTGCACCTATTGCCAACAACCGATTTTTTGCCAGACACATCGGAAATAGTTTCTTTAACCGGTAGTTGTCCAAGCACCGGTTGAACCGATATGCTACCAAGTGCGCTCACGCTTTCAATACGCGGGCGCCGCAGCTGACGCAACTTCGAAAAAAAATCACGAACTTTGCCCGCATGCGCGGCGCTTGAAACAAGTAACGCTAAGACTAAAACACATTTTTTCATTGAATACTCCCTTGGCGTTTGTAACGCAAAAAACTATTTTTTACCAATTTTTCCAGCTTTAAAACATCTTCCTCGCTCAACCAATAGGCTCTGAATCCCGCGCGCCCACCACAATCGCGACCAAACCATTTCCACGGTCGATTAAAAATTGGCGTTCGCAAAACATTGGCACACGTAGCTGAAAAAACACGGGGGCAGGAACGGCCCAGACCGTTGGGCAAAAAAACATCTCGAATGATGCCGGCATGCACACTGCATGAGATAAAAGGCGCTAAAAGCAAAACGAGCTTTTTCAAAAAAATCCCTAAAAAATATTTGTAAAAAACAACGTCGTGCACCAAGTGTATCGCAAAAGAAGAAAAACAGAAGCAGAAAATGTAAAAAAATCCGGGAGCTTTTAAAGACTCCCGGAAAATTATTTCAGTAGATAACGCTTAGTTGGTTTTTTCTTTTTCAGTCATCACGCCAATTGCTGCCAAAATTGCCAACGGAGCAACACCAAGTTTCATTGCAGCCGTTGCGTAACCGGCTTTCCATGCGTCGACCACGTACGCTTTGGTGTCGCGATATGCGCCAACTCCTGCGGCTTCAACTTTGCCCGCAATGAATTTTGTCCCGCGCCATGCGTTGGTAAATGGATACTTAGTTACTTTTTTTGTCGTTTCCATCGAATATGCAGCCGTCGAAACGAGTAACATCAGTGCTAAAACTACCTTCTTCATATCAACCCTTTGATATATTGATTGTGTAAATCACATACAACTGGGGTCAATATATCCCAACGTTTAGATTATGTAAAGCGGCTGGCTACGACGATCTTGACGTGCCTTTTCTTGCAAAGCCTGCACAATTTCATCAAGTTCGCCTTCCAAGACTCGATCAAGTTTATTCAGCGTAAGTTCAACTTGGTGATCGGTAATTCTATTTTGAGGGAAATTATACGTGCGCACCTTTTCGGCGCGTTCACCGGAACCAACCATCTGCTTGCGCTGGCCGCTACGCTCAGCCTCTTCTTTTTCGCGCTTGGCGACAACCAAGCGTGATTGAAGCATCTTAAGTGCCTTGGCTTTATTTTTATGCTGCGAGCGATCATCTTGGCATGAAACGACAACGCCGGTTGGAATATGCGTAATACGCACAGCAGATTCGGTCTTATTAACGTGCTGGCCGCCAGCGCCGCCGGCGCGAAAGACGTCAATACGCAAATCGCTTGGATTGATTGCCATCTCCTCAGCATCGGTAACAATGGGAAAAACGGCAACGGTCGCCGTAGAGGTGTGAATTCTGCCTGAAGCTTCTGTGCTTGGCACACGCTGAACGCGGTGCGTTCCGGCTTCAAAGCGCAAGGCACCATAAACGCCCTTGCCCTCGATTGCGAGCACCACTTCTTTATAACCCTTTAAATCAGTTTCATGGCAATCGACAATGCCCACACGCCAGCCCTTGGCCAACGCATAGTTAGAGTACATACGCGCCAAATCGCCGGCAAAGAGCGCGGCTTCTTGCCCGCCGGCACCAGCGCGGATTTCGATATAGGCGCCGCAGCGATCAAGTTCATCAGGCGGGAACATGAGCTCTTCAAGCTGGGTATTAAGCACGGTTTTTTGCTGGCTGAGATCAGTTATTTCTTCGTCATAAAGCGCTTTGAGCTCAGCATCTCCGGTCTGATCACGCTGGGCAGTAACTTCGGCAAACTGTTTTTCAAGTGTTTGTAGTTCGCGATATTTGCCCAGAAGCGTATTAAGATAGGAATGTTCTTTTTGCAGCGTATGCCGCTGTTTGGCATCGATAGCGCCAGCCGTAAGCTGCGCAGTTAGTTCATCAAAACGCTGCTGGAGTTTATCCCACCCCGTAAAAAGCGGCTGATCTGCCATACGCTCGTCCTGTTTTTTCAGTTAATTTGTTTGATTCACGCTGCAAACACACCGTGGGCTGACCGTTATTTTTTCTTTTTGTCCGCAGGCGTTTGATTTTCGTATTTGCGCTTGAATTTATCAATACGGCCAGCGGTGTCGACGAACTTTTGTTTGCCGGTGTAGAATGGATGGCATTGTGAACAGAGAGTAGACTTAATGTCGCCCTTGGTGGAACGCGTTTTCATCACGGCCCCGCAGGTACACATTATGGTGACGTCTTTCATTTCAGGGTGAATGCCCTTTTTCATGCAAATCCTTATCGATTATTCATAAACTATCAATGAATCATTGAATGTATTACCAATATTAGCAAAAAACACAGCAAAAGAGAAGCCGGGCTTGCACCCGGCTTCATAAAAAACATCATGCTGGTTAATTACTCACCAGATTGCATCATAACCCATTCAGCGAATTTATCATGATCATCCGAAGAAATCAGATTGGCTGCAGTAAAGTACTCGACGCAACCATTCATAACGGTCAAGTTTTGGGTTACACCAAAACCCTTCAAGAAGTTAATAACAGGAGCTAGCAATGGAATACTTGCAAGGTTATCCCAGAAACCACCGGTACAGAAGGCAAGCAAGTCAACTTTACTTGTTTGCGCCGTCTTGCCAGCCTCTATAGGCATAACCTTGGCGGCAACGGTCGTCGCGCATATTGTCTTGAGCGAAGCATCAAGAATTGATTGATTAGATTCACTCAATACGATAGGTTTACGTTGTTTATCAGGATGCTTGGCGTTCCACTTTGGAAGAAAGACGGTGTTGTATTTGGCTATGACATACTTATTGAAAAAATCACCGATATTCTTACACAGCGCCATACGCCCCTTCATCGCACCAACAGGCGCAGATTGCGTAGGAGCCTTCGAAAAATCCACCGGTGGCATAGCTTCTTCTGGCGTTACGGCATCCTCACCAGCAGCCAAAGCGCTGGCCGAAACGAGACCAAAAACGGCTAACAATAATAGCTTTCTCATTTTTTTCTCCTTAAAATATCAAACTTCACTTACTACTCATCCCCATAACCCGACTACGCAGCAACCATGGCCCGTAATCGCTCATTCTTCGATCCCTCCTTCCTCCTATTTCCCCTTCTCACAATTTTCTACTTCATTTCCTATTATCAATAATAATCAATTGAAACAAGCTAAGTCAAGAATTTACTTATAAATTTCCACCTGGAGTTAATTTTTTTCAAAAAAACACCAAAAAACACAACATCCAAAGCTCTTTTTCAGCTATTTTTCAAAAAACAACCCACCGCCTCAAATCGATAGCCACAAACACCTTTTACAAAAACGCGTGACTCCGGCGCCTCTTTTGGCGTAGAATGGTAACAGATATTTCCAATCATCACCTTTAAAAAGGAGTTACCCATGGCCGAAACCAAAGAATTAATCAAAAAACTCAATAAAGCCCTTGAATGGGAATACGCTGCAACCATTCAATACGTGCAACACGCTGCAACGATTACCGGCGCACAATATACCGCCATCGCACAAGAACTCGTCGTTCATGCCAACGAAGAATTAGCGCATGCTGTCAGCGTTTCTAAAATGATCGTTGATCTGGGCGGAACAGCTACGGTAGATCTCGAAAAACGGGCCGTATCCGATGATGAAAAAAAGATGCTCGAACAAGACCTAGAAGGCGAAGATATAGCCATAGCGCTCTATAAAGACATTATCAAGACAGCCAAAGATTGCGGTGAATTCGGCAAAATTTACGTGCTGGAAGGTATTTTAGCACAAGAAGAAGAACACCGCCGCGACCTGCTCACCGCTCTCGGCCGCTAAAGAAAAACACCAGGAATATTAGCCGAGAATCAGTTTATAGCGCTTGAGAAAGTTTTTCACAAACCGTTGATATTCAGGGCCATCACACAAGTTAGCATGTGCACCTTCAGGCAAAATGAGAATCTGAACGTTTTTACGCCCCTGCGCTATCAGCCTGTCGTAAAGCTTCATCGTGCTCGTATAGGGCACAAGAGCGTCAGTCTTTGAACAAATAAGCGCGATGGGAATATTTTTATTAATCGCTTCAATATAATCAATCGGCTGTTCGCCCTGACGATTATATGCCGGGTAGATACGCCCCATAATAAAGTTGGTAGGCAAAATTGAAGAACCCGTAAAATTGTTAAGCACATCGTCCATATGCGCAAACGGCGATTCCAAAATAAGCGCCGCTATATTTTTTGGTTTTTCTTTACCGACAAAGTTAATAATCGTTGATGCCCCGCGCGAAACACCGCACAAGACAAGCCGCGTTTGAGCCGTATTTAACTGAGCGCATTGGGCACGCAAGACGGCAATATCAGCCGCCTGCCCCATGGCAGTTTTCGTACGATCAAATTTTCCGTCGCAATAATCACAAAAATCAAAGCTATAAACATCGGCAGGCAACGCTCCGTAGGCCTGGTAGTATTGAGCATTGCACGCATTACCGCCAACGCCGTGGCAAAAAAGATACTGCATGTGCGGCGCAGGTTTAATAAGTCGGCCGCTATCTGGCCCAATGGCAAGAGCGTTATATAAAAATGGATTATCTAACTCAAAAGAAAAATGGTAGTTCTTAACTTTAACTGGCGCCGGCCTGCGTACAGGCCCTGCAGCATGTAAAAAAGCCCCAAAACCGACGAGAATAAACGTGTATATGCGTATTCGACTTGAAATCATGACATAACCTCACAAATTCGACCGCCGTCCGCCATTTCTAGGCACAAAATACAGCGAAAAAACACACTTATAGTATATCAAAATGGTCGATTTTGTAAAGATAAAACGACGCTTAAAAGTGGCTCAAGAAGCCATCGATGATCAAATTGACCTGGTCCAGATACATGTAAGACAAAAAAGTACAGTCAGCTTTCAAAAATCATGTCAACGGCTCGAACGTCAGACAGCTGATAACGCTCTTTGATCAGCTGCTTCATTTTTTCTTCAGCATCAAAAATGGTGCCAACCGCATCGATAAGGCCGATCTTGAGCGCATCTGGCGCGCTAAACGTTCTGCCTTCGGCCCACTCTTTAGCCTTCGTTTTATCCAGTCGCCTATTATCCGCAACCATCGTTACAAATGCATCGTACGTTTTCATGAGCTCGCTGCGCATGACTGCCCGTTGCTTCTCGGTCAATTCAGGCGCATACGGATTAGAAACGCCCTTCCATTCGCCAGCAAAAAAGATTTCGTTTTTCAAGTCGGCTTCAATGTGCCCGTCTTTAACGCGTACGTTTTTATAGCGCTCTATTGAGCGAAAAACGCCAATAGATCCAACGCCAGACAATGAATGCGCAAAAATAAAATCCGCGGCACTTGCAAGCATGTAGCCGCACGAATAGGCGCATGCGCTAATCAAACAAACCACCGGTTTAACCGAAGCCATTTTCTTAATCATGTCGTAAAGCACGCAGAATTCAGCGACATCGCCGCCGTAACTATTGATCAGAAGCACAACCCCTTGCACATCGCTACGCTTTGTAGCATTAAATAACGTCTGCCCTACCGTCTCAAACGGAATCGGATCATTTATTTTTATCGTCAGAACGCGCGGAGTTGGCACCGGCTGTTTTGAATGAAAAAGCGTCCGCAGATCAAAAGAGTACGCTGAATATGGCACCAGCATTGCAAGAAATATGACTTTTTTCATAATAACCGCCCCCGATTAAAACTTAAAGACAACCCTCGCCTACCAGTCTATCTAATACCCAAAAATGGCAAAAAACTACGGGCGTACATACTAATCAAGCAAACAATTAAAAAGGCCGCGGTCTAGCGGCCTTTTAACCTTCTATCAAATGTTTTATTTCTTTGGATTGCGACCCGAGTTTGCTCACCACGGCGCCATAATTCTTCTTGGCACGCTGTTGCCAAATCAAAGGCAAATCTTTGAATGCAGCCACTTCGCTTTTACCGCTCATAAGGCGATCGAGCACTTTTTTAGTGGCAAATCGTGCATCGGCAACGCATAAAGCTAAACATGCCGACCAGGCGCGAACCTTTGGATGACACTTCAGACACAATGCCTTATCGACAAAATACTTGTAAATCGCCTTACGCTTAGCCAAAGCAAGCTCGGGCAATTCTGTGAGGATTTCTTCACCAAAGCGCTCAACCTCTTTGGAATTGGCCGCGGCCCACTTGAAAATTGAGATGTTGTGCAACAGATCGGTGGTCGGCCAGGGCCATACAAAAGGGCCGGTATTCTTTGGCGCGGACGCACAGCTGCGACCGAATAGTGGATCGGCCGGATCAACCGAACAACTGGCGCCGAACCAGCTCGCGTTAAGCCCTGAGGAGAAGAATCCTGCAAAAACGAGCATAACAAGCCAATTTTTACACATAACAATCTCTTATTATTAACTAATTACTTTAAATTATAGCAAATGGGGCGTTCTTCGTCAAAAAAATACCCTAAAAAGGCATAAGAAAGAGCTGGAGATCACCCCCAACTCTTTCTTAGACCTTCAAAAAAACTCGTCGCTTTGAAAACTACCTGCGATCATTAGACCGTGTTAAACCAATGAGATTGGCGACCACGGCAGCCATAGCAACAAATGCTCCCGTGCCAACCAAAACTGTCCCGGCCATCACTTCGCCATCGCCATTATGCCACCCTTGGCCGATTTGCGATGGGTGCCGAAAAACCCTACAAACCCCCACAAAACCGTGACCTATCGCTTTCAGCGTATTTGCAAAATTTTCGAAATCGCGTTGTTGCAAAGCTTCAGCTTTCGCGTGTATACGCGCTTCACGAGCGGCTGCGTCTTCTTGCGCTACATCACGAGCAGCCCGATCATAATAACTATCCTGCATGCAAAAAACACTTCCCGGGAAAAACAGGCACAGTAAAAGTACATTTTTCTTCACAGATAACCTTTGATTAACATCGTTTAACCTCAAACCCACGTGCCATAAGTATACCAAAAAGAGTATTTTCGGCAATAACCGCAGCGGTTAGGCAAACCTATCATGTAAGTTTAGGCACAAGACTACCCAAACTTACATGATTTATGGTAACCTATTATTGGATCGCGTTATACGAAAGTTACAAAAATGATAAATCGAACGTTAGCCACAAAAGTGCTTGAAAGCGCTAGCAAAAATGCCTGTTGTTGCTATTCTTGGCCCACGCCAATCGGGTAAAACAACACTGGCAAAAAACGTATTTGCCGAATACCTGTATCTATCTCTTGAAAATCCAGATGTACATGCCCGAGCACAGGCAGACCCCAAACGCTTCCTCACGCTACCGTCAGGCGTGCCCGGCATTATTATCGACGAAGTACAGCGTATCCCGGCGCTCCTATCATACATTCAGGGAATTGTTGATGAAAAACAGCGTGCCGGCCAATATATTCTTACCGGTTCTCAAAATTTTTTACTTTCGCAGGCAATATCGCAAACGCTTGCCGGCCGCATAGCAATCCACACCCTTCTCCCCTTATCCATTGCCGAACTGCAAGAAGCACACCAATTACCCACATCCGAAACGGTAACGGTCTTTAACGGTTTTTACCCACGCATCTATGATCAACAACTTTCGCCAACGAGTAATACCCCATGCGCCTTTTTTGTCTCATAGGTATCTTGACCAGGTCAAAAACAGGGGCGCTAAAAAGTGGCGCCATTCACACATCAAAACAATTGGTTTAGACTGAGAAAAACGAGACGCAGGCTGATCATGGTTAATCCACGGTACAAAGAGCAAATTATTCGTATTATCAGGCAGTACTTGCCCGATTGCACCATTTATTTATACGGATCACGCGCCCGCAAAACGAATGTCTCAGGTTCCGATATCGATCTAGCGCTTGATAATGGCACACCAATTACCGACAATATTCTCGCGCATATTCGTTTTGATATCGAAGAAACGACAATCCCGCTCATGGTTGACGTCGTTGACGCACGCGCGATCGATCGAGAGTTTTACGAAACTATTTCCAAAGAATGGGTTATATGGAAACAATAACGATAAAAAAAGAAGCCGTACATAAAGCGCTGGTATCATTGCACAAAGCGATAGACCACTACGAAAAAGCATCCGCACTCAACACGTGCTCGACCATGTGCCAAGAAGTTTTTCATGACAAAGCTGAACTCGTCAGAACAACGCGAGACTCGATGATTCAGCGATTTGAGTATTCCATCGACATTTTGTGGAAATACGTCAAAACGCACCTGGAACAAGTCGAAAAGGTAACCCTTGATGTCAAAAGCCCGCGCAATGCATTCAAAGCCCTCTGCAATGCGCGCTTGTTGAGCGAACCAGAAACTGAATTGGCTCTTGAAATGCTCGATGCACGCAATACTACTTCGCATATGTACAAAGAAGAACAAGCCGAACTCCTAGCCGCCAAAATTACGAGTTATTATGGCCTCATGATGCATATCAAACAAAAAATAGCCTGTTAATCCATTCTTCTGCGCCACTTCTTAAAAATTTGTGGCGGCTCATATCCAGCGTTTTTTTAAAAGCGTAATTGCGGCATAAAACGTCATTCTTTAAGATATTTTTTAAAAGAACCAAGATCTATCGTTGCATCTTCTTTCAAGCTCTTTTTTATGCGCGCTAAAATTTTTTTATTTTCCGGCAAAAATAGCCATGCCTCATCCTTGGATCGCTTCGTGCCAAAGATGCAAATTGAGGGTGGGATCGTCAATTGATTAAAGCATACCTTGTTAAAATAATTTGCCGCGCATTTTTTTGATATCACTTCGCCGCGCTTTATTGTGCAGTCGTTTTTCATGAACACTTTTTGGCACACGGGTTTTCATGCGCCGTTTGGGAACATACAAAGCTCTGCGCACGATATCGGCAAGCCGTGCAAGCGCATGTTCTTTATTTTGAAGTTGGCTGCGTGAAAAACTACTGGAAACAATAAGATCGCCGCTACTGGTGAGCTGCGGCGACAATCGGTGAATAACTCGTTGCTTAAGCTCATCGGTCAGCGCATGTGTCTGACGCACGTTCCAACGCACGGTTATGCGCGAGCTGGTTTTGTTAACATGCTGGCCCCCCGGACCGCCCGATCTGCTTGAAGTTATTTCAAGTTCATGATCAGGAATCATAATATCATTGGTTATGCGCACATCTTTTTTCATCATGGCATCAAACTACTCTTTTTGGCGGACTCTGTGAACCGCTTAAAAATTGAATCGCTATCGCCGCGTTTTATCCGGCAATCAAGCGCATTCTATGCAAAAACCACATAAAATTAGCTATTGATGGTGGCACGTTCCGTTCATTTCTTAGAAGTTTTATGCTGCAAAGCATGGTAGTGGGTCGGATGCTTACGCCGCAAATATTCGATTAATCTCCCTTCCACTGGCTTCACACTCAAGCCATGAGCCGTTGCAAAAGCAACAATTTTTTCTAATGCGGCATCAATTTCCGCTGCATTTCCCACTTCACATTCGATTTCACAAGTCTCATACGTGAAATCATCAAAAATTGCTGTATCAAGATCAATATTGAACCCATTTTTTGAATACTTTTTGCGAATGTTGCGAAAGGTATATAACGGTTTGATATGAGATTTTATTAGATCCTCGCGCAAGGAGCGACCAAGAGGAATAGAAAGCGTTTTACGAATCGTCTCTTCATCTTCAATTTCTTGTTTTGGCGCATTATACTGCAGTTTCAAGACATCGCTTGTCGTCGCCAATGGATATTTAAGAACAAATTTTCCGTTGCGAGCTCTCAACCAAATATCTTTCGTGGTGAGACCATAACCAGTTGTATCGTAATATGTATCAGTAAATTCGATTTTTTTAACGAACGTTGCATGCGCAAGTAACAATTCTTCTTGCTCAGGCGTCAAAATAAATTTCAATTCTACTTCGATGGTATTTTTCATATAACCCCAAGAAGCGCCAAACGACGCTTTTTATTCGTACGTAAATCATGTAATTATATTATCTTTGATTTAATTCCGCAAAATTTCTGCCGGTTCTACGCAAAAAAATACGACTGAAGACTAAAAAGATGGTTCTTAAATCAATCTTTTTTGCATAAAAGCACGACCGGAATAAGTTTTTAAATTTTGTGAGTTAGTCGATAGTCTAATTCCCATAAAGCGGTCTTATTACTATCCCAACACAATTTTTCTTGTGCATCATTATAAGTAAACCATTCATATTGCACATGTTCATCAGAAATATTAATGTCTTTACTCGTAATTTCTATGCCAAAAGAATGCTCTTTAACAATGAGAATATTTTTATCTAAAAAATCATTTTTTATAGCTATAGATGGTATAGAACATATGGTATCTAAAGCCATAATTTTACCGTTTGTTATACCAGCTTCTTCTCTGGCTTCCCTCTTAGCTGCAGACTCTATTGTTTCCCCAGCTTCAACACCTCCGGCAATTCCTTGCCAAACTTGCAAATCTTCCCGCTTAAATAAGCAGTATTTGAATGAGTTGCCATCAAAATAATATGGGAAAACCAACACCTGTAGAGGTAACCTAGTTACCATATTTCCTCTTTAAATTAAAAAGTTTTTTTTGTTTAATCTTATGTTCCGGCGAGCGCGCACCTTCTGCGGAAAATTTCACCATAACCGTTTTTTTGCAAAAGCATACCCCGACCCAGATTTAACATACTTCTCAAAAGCTAGAGCCTTAGATTCTTCAGCAAAACCAATAAACGAAACTAACCGCCATGGCTTGAAATCAGAGGTATAAACAGAACCGCCCCCATTATGCTTTTTAAATCGTTCATCCAAATTTGTGGTGAAGCCAACATATGTTTTATCTGGATTATTTATTGACCGAAGAAGA
>JAKANL010000016.1 GCA_021823685.1 bacterium
CGATCTAAAACCAACTTTTTCTTTTTGATCGATTTCAACACGTACCGGATAAAGCCCCTGACGAATTAACTGATCTTTAACTGCCTGAGTAGAAGGCGCGTCAAGCTGCCCTTTCACCCGTTTGCCATCTTTAGAAAGCGCCTGATACGAATATAAGGCCATGCACCTTCTCCTTGAGGTTATAAAAGGCCCGGCGTCTTGAGCTCTTCATTTTTTAGTGTACACTCGAACTAAAAGGAACCGTCGTAATACTAAGGAGCTCTATGAAACATCCCGCAACCTTTCCTCTTCTTTTTCTACTATGTTTCACGCAATTAATCAACTTACAAGCTGATCCCAACCAGGCGCAACCTGTAGCAATTGAAAATAATCTCATCAGCCGCACGGTCACCAATAGCGACGAAGAAGTTATTACCTTTCGCAGCAACCAAGATCTTACGGTGGAAGACTTATGCAAGCCAATGAGTATGCGTTCTGATGGCACGCTCAAATATTCCAGCGTAACCTGCTTTCTCAAGCACACAATCAATCATGAAAAATATGTCCAAGACGTCATCCCAGAAATACCCTTTGCGCACCTTGAACAGTTTATTAATCACGGCATAAAAACCAATCAGCAGCGCTCTTACATCAAAGCTGTTTTTAGACTTTTTGATAAAAAATTTAAAGCAGCCCCGTATATCAACGCCGCCGAACTCGCACCATTTTTGCAAAAATTACCTGAATTACTCAAAACCTATCTCATCGCACCAACCAAAGCTGAAAAAAAACACGTTATCAAACAAGTTGTGCGTAGTGAGCTGGAAAACCATTTTGAATTTCTTAAGCAAGATCCCGAAGCATTCCTTGATCAATTAGCCGAAAAAATCCTATGCGCACAATCACCAGCAGGCGAAGTTTCATGCGAGCAACTGCGTTACAGCCTTGGACGATTTATTGAAACCTGTTTAACCAAAATTATCTGGAGCCCTACCGATAAAGACGAAGTGTGGAAAACGTTTGTTGCCATTGGCCGATCATTGGCAACACTTCAAGAACAATCGATAATCATCTCGCTTGACGATCTCGATGATTTACTCTGGACGCTTACCACGCGCTTCTGCCTCTTCTTATCCATCTCTGGATCGGATCTGCCAGTCGATTTCTATGAAAAAGCGCGCGACGATATTCGCCACGGCATTGAATACTTTGATAAATGCAAAGAACAAGAAGACCTGATCACCAGCAAGAGCGCTTACCTGCAGGATGCGATTATTAAGAACGCAGCCAAATCGTACGCCAAAGGCCGTTTTGGTATTTTAACCGACACGATCGTTAAAAAATAAAATAACGTTCTTTGGTTAACCGATAGGTAAAAACATGCGCATATTCTGGCTCACAATCGGGCTTGTGGCAGCAGCTCATGCAAGCGAAAAAACAACTATTCTCGACGGATTAGAACAACGCATCGATAAATATTTCAAGATGTGTTTGACCATTGAACAGCGCAAACTGTGTGCGCCAGATTTAAAGATATTTCGAGATGAACCGTTTTGCGATCCATCGATAGCCAGCTGTTACAATGAAGTAGCTCACCAGCGATCGATCAAGCCGTTATTTAACTTATGGCAACACATTAAAACGGATATTTTCTCGGCGAATAAAACCGTGATCATTCGTGAAATTTGCCGTATTTTACTCGTTATTCTTGAACAATACGTCATCAAATTACTCAATACATCGGGGGGCGTCGGACAAGAATTAGCCAACGAGATCAGTAATGCTTATCCATTTACACAGCTGGTTGAAAACTTAGAAAGCTGTTATAACAAGCTCGCAGAATATCTTGAGACACACCAGTTAACCGGTATACACCTCTCAAAAAAACTATTAATAGCAAGTCTGGTAGTGATCATTCTTGTTCAGCAGCTTTTATGGCGCATCACCTGGCACCACCCAGTAAACGCGAACTCATCGGGGGCATACGCAAGCCAGTTGGGAAATACCATATACCGAGCATGAACAAAAAACGGCTCGGTACGCGCTAGCCCTGAACCGAGCTTTGTTCTCTTGATTCGTGATATTCTTTTTCGGCATTCACGCACCATAGCGGTGCTTTGTCGTGGCTATTTTTGAGCGCTAGATCAACGGCAGCTATTGCCGAAAGCATCGAGTGATCCATATTGTTATAACGGTGCATGCCGTTGCGCCCGATAAGAAACAAATTGTGATAGCCATCGGTAAATTTTCGTATTTCATCAAAATGTTCATAGCCACCCCAATAACCCGGATACGCTTTTTCAACACGCAATACCGTTCCATCAACAACCCAAGATGGATCTATCAGCCCGATACGAGCCAATTCACGTACGGCAAAAGCGCGCATATCGGCATCACTGCGCTGCCACAGGTCATCGCCCTGCGTACAAAAATATTCCAATCCAACCCAGGTATAGCGACAATCGGCAACCATATAGGGACTCCAATTATTGAAAACTTGGAGTCGCCCCAGCTTTACTTCAGGCTCTTGGATATAAATCCATGTATCAATAAGAGGCAACGTGCGGTCGATGAGTAAGCCAACAGTTAAAAAATCACGGTAGGGCAACTGCTGCGCCGCGGTTTTCACCGCCGCAGGAATTTCGGCTTGCATACCGGCAACGAGATCTTTAACCGGCATGGATGAAAACACATAATCAGCTTCAACCCACGATTGCTCGCCTTGCTCATTGCATACCAAAACGCGCGTAACGTGCTGCCTGCTCGTTTGCAAGCCGACAACCATGTGTTTGAGCATAACAATCCCGCCCTGAACCTCAATGGTACGTGCAACCGCCTCCCACAATTGCCCCGGGCCGTATTTTGGGTATAAAAACCGCCTAATCAGTGAAGTTTCAACCCTTTTTTGAGCAATACTGTGTGACGACTGAACCATTGTCTTGAAAAAATGCGCCAATGCACGCATGACCGAAACCCCTTTGGCGCGCTGTGCACCCCAATCGGCGCTCATAGCACTACAGGGAATCCCCCACACTTTTTCGGTATATGCTTTAAAAAATGTATTATATAGCTCGTCGCCAAAACGATTGATATAAAAATCTTGCAAACTTAATTCCGGCTTGATGGGAAAGCATGCGCGACGTGCATAGGTCAAACCAATTTTTGCCGATCGCAGCACCCCCAGGTTCCGCAAAAGCGCCCAGTTGAGCTCGATAGGATAGTCAAAAAAAGCACGATTAAAGTAAATTCGCGAAATGCGTTCGCGGATAAGCATCGTATCTTCACGTTCATCGCCAAGGTGCGCGACAGGCAATATCTGTTGCCAATAATCCATAATGCGATCAGATTTTGAAAAAAAACGGTGCCCACCAATATCCATGCGATTCCCGTTATGGTTAACCGTTTTGGATAACCCACCAATATCGCCGGTTTTTTCAATAATTATGGGCTGAACATCGCTGCGCACCAGCAATTGGTGCGCAACAGTCAACCCGGCCGGGCCAGCACCGATAATAACGGCTACTTTTTTCACGAACGTCTCCAGATTTTTTTATCCAATACCCAGATACCCACGACAGCCAACGCAAGCAACCACGGCTCGAGCATCATACGAAAGCGGCCACTGCCATCGGGCCCGGTAATCGCCGTAAAATAGACTATATAGCCGGCGGCAAAGAACATAAGCCACCATTTTTTTTGCATACCCAGCCACACACAACCAATACAAGCCGTTATGTACTCCACGCTTAAATACCACACCTCATAAAATCCGGGAATACACAACCAACGATGAGGCATGCCGCCACAAATATAACCGTATATGCGCGTCACCAAACTTCCGGATAATGCAAAAAAAGACGTACTGATTTTTAGGCCACCAAAATACAGCTTCCATTCAACGGAATAAAACCCGCCCAACGTTTTGAGCATATTGATCAACCAAATTTTAATCGTAATCCAGGGGAACTGTAGCATTAATTGCGCAAGAGCAGACTGCGTTGATCGGCTGATGGTACCATGCGCAATATCGTAATCAATTACTGCAGCAAGCTGGACAGGCACGCTCAAAGCCCCTTCTTGCAACGCCCGCAATAGCTTTGGATAAAAAAATATAAATAAATTAACGTTCATAACCGGACAAAGCGCAAAAATACCAAAATACGTCCAGACACCAACCATATACATGACAATAGGTAAATAAAAAAGACCGGCAAAAACCACCGCGTGAACAATCCGATCACGCCACGCAACCCGATGACAAAACAAAAAACCTATGGCACATATTGGACCAAAAAAAAGGGCTGCCGGACGCAGCAATACCGATAATCCCAAAAGGCCCCCGGCGAGCACGGCTCGAACTACCGACGGATCATCGTAATAGGCCACCATACGCTCAACAAAAAGTGCCAAAGCAAGCGCCAAAATAATTTCTATGAGCACCAGCTGGCTATAGATCATAAAGCCAAGATTGCCCGCCCACATGATGGCGACAATGGCGCCAGCCGAAGGCCCAACCAAGCGCCTAGTCACTCGATAGATCATCCAGGCACATGCTAAACCGAGTAATATCTGCGCAAAAACGACGATCCACACGTGAACGCCAAAAAGCGCATACAGCAGCCATAAAAAAAATGGGTATCCCAAAACCTCTAAGGGAAGCTGACTCAGCATCCCTGTTTGGCTGGCAAGCGCTTGATAGCGCAATGAATCGCCTTCAAAATGAGCCCCAATTCCCGGCGCAGTCAAATAAAGTACTATGCCAACTAAGACAAAAAATATCCCGCAACCCCACCACACCTTTTTTTCAGAAACCACGAAAGCTCCTAGTCCAAAAAATGCAGGCGCAGGCCAAATGTTCTACGCGTAGCGTAAAGCACAGCAAAGACGCCAACAAGCAATGGCACCAACCAAAGCCATAAACCAATTTTATTGGTTAAAAATAATGCGGTACCTGGCTGGGCAACAGCAAACAACCCTGCGCTGACCCCGCGATAAATGCCATAAAAAAGGGGTATAACAAGAGCCAATTGCACCACATAGCGCCACGCAAATTCCAAAAAATATTGGGCATATAACGTAAAATTGTGGCGACGATGCAACGCATAGAGTAAAACAATCGTTTGTGCCATACCGGCAATCGTATTGGCCAACGCTATCCCCGTTCCATGGAAAAAACCAACGAGCATCAAGCTCATTGAAATATCAACGACCACCGATATCATCGATGTTACCATCGGAACACGCGTATCATGCATTGAATAATATAAATTTAACAAAATTTTATTGAGCGAATAAAAGAAAAGCCCGAGCATGTAGGCGATAAAAATACTTGTCGCTTCCGGTACGCGTGTAACAGGAAACTTATCGGAAACAAAAAGCGTCAGATAAATTTTGTCACCGATCATCGACATCAGTAACGTTGCCGGTACCGTAACCCATAAGACCAGCTTAGAAGCCTCAAGCAAATAAAAACTCAGGCGCCGTGGCGCATACATGCCAACACGCGTAAAATGCGGCAAGAGAATGGAAGAAAAAGCAACGGCAAAGACGCCCAATGGAATCCCCATAAATCGTGCGCCGTAGTAAATCAGGGTATACGAACCCTTGGGTAAAAATGAGGCAATGGTCGAGCCAATAAACATATTAATCTCTTCGATGCTCATGCCAAAAAGCGATGGAATAAATTTTTTGATCAAATGCTTAAAACTATACCACGCCTGCGGGGTAACCGACCCAATCGTAAAATGGTATTTAAAATACACAAAAACGTGCAGCAAAAAAGAGACTGCGCTGCCGGCCACGATAAACATACATAAAACGTTAAGTGACCAACCATACCATAAGCATCCAAGCAACCCAGCCAAATAAAAGATATTAAGAACAACGGAAGAAAGCGCCGGAACTAAGAAATGATGAACCGCTTGAAGAGCACCCGTCAACAAAGCACTGCTCGAAACAAAAAGAATAAATAAAATTAAAATGCGCAAAAAGGGAATCGCATAGGCAATTTGATCTTCAGAAAAACCCCACACCATAATTTTGAGCGCCCAATACGGTTTCCATAAAACCAACAAGCAGATGAAAAATAAAATGCCTTCAAAAACAATAAACGAAAGCGTCATTAAGTCGCTTGCGCTCTTTTTCCCATCGCGCTTTACAATACTGACAATCGTTGGCACAAATGCCCCCGTAAGCGCACCTTCGGCAAATATTTTACGCAAAAAATTAGGGAATTTGTAAGCAGCAATAAAAGCGTCAGAAATAATACCAACACCCAACAACCGCGCTTGAAAAATTTCTCGCGCCAGAGCCAACATGCGACTCAAAAATGTAGAGGCTCCAATTTCAATGGTTTTTTTTACGATTGATCGTTTTGCTGAATGTACCATAGCACTCGTTAACCAATATTAAAAAGGTTTTACTGTAATATTCCATCTGCCAGCCGCAATTGAACATCCATGCGTTGAGCAACGCGTGAATCATGCGAACTCACAATAAGCCCCATCCCCAATTCTTTTTCTTTGATAAGCAAATCAATAACCAAACGCGCGTTCTCGCTGTCCAAATTCCCGGTTGGTTCATCGGCCAATAAAAATTGCGGCCGATTGAAAAGAGCACGCAAAACGGCAATACGCTGTTGCTGCCCACCCGAAAGTGATAGCGGGTGATGATCAGCTTTGTCACTCAGTCCGGTTGCCGCCAAAAGTTCAAGCGCATGTTTGTGCGCCGGCCCATACGGCTCGTGAGCAATAAGCGCCTTGAGCATGACGTTTTCCACCACACTTAATTCTTTGATCAAGTACGGATCTTGAAAAACAAGCCCAACGGTTTTATTTAAAAAATGTTTTTTTTCGGTAATAGATAACTTCTGGACATTGACGCCGTTGTAAAGCACGGCTCCTGAAGTTGGCAAATCAATGCCGGCCAAAAGATGCATAAGCGTCGATTTTCCTGAACCGGAGACGCCGGTGATTGAATATGAAATACCGGTATCAAACGAATGGGTTATGCCCTTGAGCACACGCATAGCTACCAGACCCTGACGAAATTCTTTGATTACATTTTGAACAGAAAGTATCGCCATTAATCCACTACTTTCAGTTAAACAACTGATTGAGATAGCGTATCCCATAAACGAAATTTTGTAAAAAAAACATGCGCTTCAACCGAGGCTATTTGGGCGCCTGCTCGGAAATCGGACCAACGGCCCCTTGATCGCGGCGCTTAGACACGCAGACCCCACTTAAAAAATTTTTAATTGGCCCAGCTAAATCGTCTTCTTCAATATCGCGGCATGCCCATCTCAGGCGATCCTGATGTTCCCTCAGGTGAACCTTTTTTTCCTCGAATGCTTGGGCTACCCCAGAAATGGCAAAAACCTCTTTAGTAACACTCCGTCGCGCATGCGCCCTGAGAGCATCCATGCATGCAATAAATTTGAGCACGACTGAGCGTGCATAGTGCGCAACCATATTGTCGCGATTCACGCTCGTCTCGCAACTACAATTCCAAGTACCGTGGAAAACAACGTCTTTTTTATCACTCCGATCATCGAAAATAATAATAATAAATTTATGGTGCATCAGCTCATCCCCATCATATACCAATGATCCAGGCACCCGTAACACAACATTACTTTTTCTCAAACTATCCGGATCAACAACCAAACAAACGGTCTTTCCACGTACCGACGCTTTATATAAGGCGGTCGCAATCTCGGGATTAGTAAACCATGGCATGGCGCATTGAATAGACCGGACATCGTCGCTGGCCATGAGGGTTTTTACGGTGTGAATGAGCATGCCCCGTTGAAAGGGAAGAAAAAAAATGTGCGGATACACACGCGCGGGTGAGCCGGTGGGGCGAGTAATCGCCCGCGCGGTCAAAGCACAATCACCACGCGGAGATCTATCAGATTTAACGTCGGTGTGCCGCGCCTTGAGCAAATCACGCAGCTCGGATTGCAACGCATCAAAAACCCTTTTGGTGCAATCAAAAAATACCCCGTCGCACGTTGGATTTCGTTCATGGCCAGAAGCATTCCACGATCCATATACAGCCGTACCCGAAGAGCTAAACAATAAAAATTTTTCATGCATACATTCTTCTGGCCCTCTATAGGGATGCAAAAAAGGGTACGCACTCAGGTCGAAATTTTCAAAATTATTTTCATCAAGCACAATGGTGATGGCAACACCCGCCTTGAATGCCCGCAAGAGAAGTCCTAAAAAATCAACCCTACCTAAACGGAAAAGCGCGCCCTGAATACAGGCTGTCTCGGAAGAAATAAGTTCTTGAATCTTGGCAACGATGGCCGGTTCTTCGCTCGGGGTGAAAAGAACATAATACGCAGGATCGCCCCCATCAACTGGCGTTCCTTTGAGCACAGCCGGCGCCACTTCCATCGCAGGTAATGGCACAATAAAAAAAACACAAAATAATGACGGTAATAACCGTCTGCCCATTCTCAATGGCATAGTCCCCCCTTCAGCGATAGTCCCTCACTTATAATCGCCGAATTGGCCATGTTATTGGAAGACTTTGAGTAATTTTATAGCAAAAAAGAGAGAAGCGTTCGCGCGCTCATTCAGCAATGGGTATTTTGGCCCCGTGGCTATGGAGCACCGCATCGCGCTCGTCTTTATTGTGAACAAACAATTCGATCAATTCACGCGGAAATAGTGGCCGTTCCTGCGCAAGTGCCTGCTGATAAAAAACAGTCGATGGAGTAAGCGCCGGTAACGTATTTACTTCTATGATTAGGACGTCACCAACCATGATTTCAACAAAAGCATCAATGCGTGAATAGCCGCGTAGCCCGAGCTTCTGGGCAACTTCACCAATAAGTCTTTTGATGCGCTGCAGCACGCGCGGAGCCATAATTTCTGCCGGTGGCGGCGTGATATTAATACCGGTACCGCCCTGAAATTTCTCTTCGACAGATAACACTTCGCCTTCTGCAACCGTAATACTGGGATTGAAAACAGTGATGAAGCCGGCAGTTTCAATAATGCCAACCGTAACCTCAACCCAACCCGTTCGCGCATAATGTTTCAAGCGATTGGCTTTCACCCGCAAAATATCCGTCTGAATAAACGCCTCAAAAAGCAATTCTAGTGGCATTACTGAGGGCATTTCAATAAAATCGGCATGCCCGCTGAACATATTTTTCGGAATGTGGCCAACACCCTGTGCAACAAACGAAAGATATTTTTTTAGATCATGCGCCGATTGCAAGTGAACCACACCAGAACTGCAGCCATCCGAACGCGGCTTGACCACTAATGTTTGTGCGCCAAGTTCTTTAATCGTTTTTTGCCAAAAATGCGTACATTGTGCCTCGGAAAAACTCAGCATATCAACCGTTTGCGCAACGGTTCCCGGAATGGCTCTAACACCCGGAATGGCCAGCTGAGTAATGGCCTGCGAAGTAGCCCATTTATCCATGCACAGCCGTGATGCCTCTTCATCGGGACCATTAAATTTTACGTTATGTTCATGAAGAAGTTTTTGCAGAACGCCATTTTCGCCGTCACCGCCATGAAGCGCAATAAAAACAAAACTCGATTGTTTAACGAATTCTTCCAGTGCCATTTGTTGTGGTTCAAAAAATTCTTCGCGATTTTTGGGGCCTACGATACCCAATCGTAGACGCGCTCGCTCCTCAAATTCGGCCAAACAATTTTTGGCCTCTTGGTAATTACGGCAATTGCGCGCAATTTCTTCAACGGTGTGATTAAGGCAAAGATGGTAGGGCAAATGCCAGACTGCACCATCAGCAGCCAAAAGATATGGCGTTGGCTGATACTCTTTTGATCGGCGCAACTTGAGCCATACATTGGTACCGCTCATCAAAGAAACTTGCCGTTCCGACGTATCCCCCCCCATAAGCACATGCACTTTTTTACGCGGGAGTTGTGTGATACGTGTTTCTTCAGACAAAAACAAGCCATATCGCCGACATGCATGTTGAACAACGTGCCCTAAAATGTCGGTGTGCGTCATGGCAATACGCGACGCCTGCTGAAAAAGAAAACTGTTTTGTTCCATGCCACTGATAGGATTAAAGTCGCAAAACCAAATATTACCATCCGGAAGCACCCATCCATCAAAACGTGCAAAATCATGCATGCCAAAAAGTGCAAATATTTGCTCGGCCTGCGCCTGAATTTTTTCAATCACCCGGCCACTAAATCGCGGGGGACAATGCCAGATGACTTGTCCGGTGGGCAAATATTTTTTTCTGAAATCAAAAACTTGATGCTTGGTATAATCAGTTTCAATTTCTGTCGGCGGCAAGGCAACGGGTAATCCAAAGCGATTTTCCAAAATAATAACGGTAAATTCAATGCCCTGGGCAAAAGGCTCAACGACAACGCGCGTATCCATACGTTTTGAAAAAAGCAGTTGCGCCTTTTCTAACGCTTCGGCTGGATTGGCAACAGAAAAAACGCCGATGCTGGAACCGCCACTTGCCGGTTTTACCACGGCACGTGTTATAGCATGCGTTTGGAAAAAATTTTCAAGAATTTGGGCGTGGTTGGTTTCGTATATTTTGAGCACCACGCTGGGCAACGTAAAAAACCCATGACTTTTTATAAACTCGTTGGCAACAAATTTGTCGAACGCTTTTTTGCAGGCCTGTGAGCCAGATCCAACGAAGGGAATATGGTGTTTTTCAAGAAACCGCTGAATGGTACCATCTTCGCCAAATGGTCCATGCATCGCAGGAAAAACAATATCAACACTTTTGAGGGTATTGAGCAACGTTTTTTGTGTCAGACTCGTTGCCGTTTGCTGCAGTTTAAAATCAAAATCCGACGGCGTGTTGCTATAAAGCTGCGCCTTCGAAATTACGTAAGGCCGACGCTTGGCATCAAAATAAATGGGGATTATTTCAATAATTTCAGAGGAAAGATGATCCATTACTGATCGAGCAGAATTTAACGATATACCACGTTCCAACGACGGCCCACCACAAAGAAGTGCGAGCCTAAGCTTGGTTAATTTTTTTTCCACAAAAAATCTTTCGCTGTTGCAAATTTTTGTTAGCGCAAAAGAAGCTTAATATCAGCAAAAATGTATGCTTAATCTTTGAACATGTAAAGAAATTTAAAAATTTTTGCAAAAATCGAGCGCGCACATCAAACTACGTTCGGCGAGCTAAATATGCCAACGCCTTACGCATAACTTGGTCAAACGTCGCCGATTCGCCAATGCCTTCTTCACGCACATGCGTCAACGCCTGCTGGACTTCTGGACGTGAATAATCAAGCGCCTGAAGGGCCTGGCTTGCTTGCACAAAATAATTAACTCGATTTGAGGCCGCTAACTGCCAACGCGTAGCGAAGAGATCCATTTTATCTTTGAGCTGCACAATAATTTGCTCGGCTTTTTTCGCCCCAACCCCTTTTAAAGCGCAAAGCGCCTTAATGTCACTGGATTGAATCGCCCGGACAATATCTGAGGGCATAAGCTGATCAATAATTAAAAGCGCCATTTTAGGCCCGATACCGGAGCAACTGATTAACAATTCAAAAAGCGCACGTTCAGCTTGTTGCGTAAAGCCGTAAAGGGTTGGCCCTTGCTCTTGGTTCCAATGAAGATACCCATGCAACGTAATCCGACTGCCGATGGTAAGCATACCAGAACGCGGCACCCAAACAACAAAACCAATCTCCGCGGTAGCAAACAGTAGGCTAACAGCGTTGCCCTCAATATGCGTTATCGTGCCACTCATATAATTAATCATAGCCACAGACTAATCCAAGAGACCATGCGCGTCAAAATCTTGCAGCACAGACGTTGACTTCGGAACGCCTTTTGATATCCTAAAAGTATGAAATCTGCGGGAATAGCTCAGTGGTAGAGCGTTGCCTTGCCAAGGCAAAGGTCGCGGGTTCAACCCCCGTTTCCCGCTCCATCTTCTTCCAGACCATAAATCAAACCAAGAAGTTGAAGAGTATCTCAGCGGCGCCCAACACAAGCAGTTGTTTTCTCTGTTCTTTCGGGCGTATTATTTAAGCGTAGTAGGTTCCACAAACCGCAAAAGGTTGAAAAACACATGAAATCAGTAATTCAAGAAGCCTCCTCCTTGTTGAAAGCAATTGAACAGGCCTGGGAGAAAGCTGGCAAACCTAAAGATTTTTCGGTCCGCATTTTTCAGGAAGCACACCGTAATTTTTTGGGCATGGCAACGCAAAACGCAAAAATTGCATTCTTTTTTGATCAACCTATCGGACAACGACCACTCACACAGCAGCCACAACGCGTTCAACGCCGTCCGCTTCACCAAACACAAGGCCAGGGACACGATCGCCGCAGGCAACAACAAGGTCCTCGCCGGCGCACCTACCGTCCGCACGGAACGCAAACACGCTACAATCAGCCCTACCAACAGCACCCGCAACGAAACGTTCAATCCGGAACAAGCCAACAACCTGCAACCACGTCAACCGCTCAGCAAACGGAGAATAAACCAAAACCTCAATGACTACGCGTGATAATGACGTCATCATTTCCCAATGTACGCCATCGGGCAGCGGAGCTCTCGCTCTCATCCGCCTGAGTGGTGATGCGTGTCTCAATGTTGTTGACGCTCTTGCGCAATTACCCTCACCAAAAAAATTGGACCACACAAAAAGCCACACGATACACTATGGTTGGATCGTCGATACCACAGGCAACCAGATCGATCAGGTGCTCTTTTTGGTTATGCGCGCACCGCACACATTCACGGGACAAGATACCGTTGAAATAACCTGCCATAATAATCCATTTATTATTCAAGCGATTATCGAACAGGCAATAATTCGTGGCGCACGCCATGCCGAACCAGGAGAATTTACCAAACGCGCTTACCTCAATAAAAAGATTGATCTGATACAAGCCGAGGCGGTAAATGAACTGATCAGCGCTCATACACGCCAAGCGCTTCAAAAATCACTCGGGCAGCTCCAGGGAAGTCTTTCGAAAATAATCGGCTCGATCGAAGAACAACTCCTGCACGCACACGCACTCTGCCAGGCCAGCTTTGAATTTATCGAAGAGGAAAATATTTCTTTTGATGAGCAGATTCGCACCATCATAAGCACCACGCGTCAACATATTGGCACTATTAAAGAAAATTATGCTCAGCAAAAACATATTAGAGACGGTGTTCGCATTGCTCTTATTGGCGCGGTCAATGCAGGAAAATCATCGCTTTTCAATCGTCTTATTAAAAACAATCGCGCCATCGTAACTCCCATTGCCGGCACCACGCGAGACGCGATTGAATCCGGCGTTTATCGCGCCAATACCTATGCAACATTTATCGACACAGCTGGACTCAGACAAACAAATAATATCATCGAAAAAGAGGGGATTAAGCGGTCACTCGATCAGGCGCAACAAGCAGATCTTATATTATTGGTTATTGATAGCTCGCGCACGTATACCGCACAAGAAAGAGCAATCTATTCTCAGCTCATCGAGCGCTATCGTGAAAAAATAATTATTGTTGCCAACAAATGCGATCTAAAATCGGCGTTCGAACCGTTTGAAGACATGCCAATCGTTGCTGTTTCAACGATAACAGAAACCAATATCACCGCGCTTGAAACGGCCATCGCTGAAAAAATCAAACTGCTATTGGGCAGGGGCAATGCACCGTATCTTGTTAATAAAAGGCACCATGAAACACTTGCGCAGGTTGACCACCAGCTAGAAAAACTACAAACAATGATGGCGCAAAACCTTCAACACGAAATCGTTGCCATTCATCTGCAAACCGTCCTGGAAACACTTACCGAACTGACCGGCACAAGCATATCTCATGAAAGCATGAATGCCATCTTTAAAACATTCTGCGTAGGCAAGTAGCGATCACGCTTTGCGCTTGGCTTCGGCGTGTCCTTTTTTGCTGAGCTGCTCACGCGCTGGATATGCTGGAGCCTTGATCACCGGCTTATGCTCGCCTTTTGGATAGACAAACTTTACTTCAACGCGGCGGTTTGGCGCTTGCGCAACCTTACCCTCGGCACGCGTAAGCAATTGCGAAGTTCCACGTCCAACGCTCTTGATACATCTGCGGTGCACACCAGACTTGATAAATTCTTTTTTTACACTGTCAGCGCGTCGTTGAGAAAGCGCTTGGTTATAAATTTGAGAGCGCGTAATCAAACATGAGTGCCCTTCAATAACGATTGTTGCACCGTCTTCGCACGCATATTTGGCAAGCTCAGCGTCGTAGCGTACTTTTGGCATTTGCGATTCATCGATTTTGGCACTATCAAATTGGAATTGAACTACCTTTGTTGGTTGCTCTTCATCGAGTTCTTCCCACGCCCACGAATCGTCATCAACGTTCTGCCCCTGCAATTCGCCATGCGCTGGAACTGTTTTTTGCTCGGTAGATTTAGGTGTTCTGTGTCCCTTTTTGCCTTCAACCGCCGCTGCTTGGTCAAATACGTCGTAATCGGCATCATCATCAAGTACAAAAGGCTCTACTTCTTCGTCATGAACACTTTTTTTAGTGCCCGCCACTTGTCCGGTCTTTTCTTTTTTTGTTGGAACTTGAGAAGTTTTTTTACGAACGCAGCAAGACAACAACAAGCTGAGGGCTATAAGCACCGCCACATTTTTATTCATAATTTTCCTTGGAATCACAAATATGTGCATTAACAACTCAACAACCCTCAACATTCACACCAGTAATAGCACATCTTCAAGCGATTTTCCACTTAAAATATATCTTTGAAACAAAAACTACGGTATAGTTGAATCAGGGTGAATATGAAAAAAATTTTAATAAGTGTCGCACCATGGGAAACACGCGCAGCGGTGACCAAAGATGACCGCCTGCAGAATATTTATTTTGCAGATCATACCGCCATTCAGCTTGAGCGTTCCTTTTACAAGGGTTTAGTAACTAAAGTCTTACCAGGTATTCAAACAGCATTTGTTGATATCGGTCAGGAAAAAGCCGGTTTTTTACACATATCTGAAATCGATCGCGAATTGGCTCTCACACGCATGCAAGAAACGATTGCCATTGAAGATGAAATCAGCGAAGACGATCAGTTAGAGCGCGAACCGGTACGCCGTCAATATCACTCATCGCCAGATATTGGCAAAATTTTGCAAGAAGGTGAACCAATACTCGTTCAAGTGTGCAAAGAACCGGTTTACGAAAAAGGCGCCAAATTAACCACATGTTTCACGCTGCCGGGCAGGTTTCTGGTATTACTGCCTAATATTCCGCGTATTGGCATATCAAAAAAAATTGATGACCGCGAAGAACGGCAACGGCTTAAATCCGTCGTACTGAATAATCTTCCCAGCGGAATGGGTGCGATTATTCGCACGTCCATGTACCGCCGTGGCGAAAAAGAAATTAAGCAGGACTTAGATTATCTTGTTCGGGCATGGAACGACATTTTAGAGCGATACGCCAAGGCGCAATTACAAGAAAAAATTCATGAAGACTTACCTCTTTCACAAGCCATTGTTCGCGACTATTTAGATGAAGACGTCGAAAGCGTTATTACCAACGATCCCAAAACACACCAGGAAGTATATAAATTTGTAAAAGTTATAGCGCCAGAGTATTCCCATAAAATAAAACTCTTTAAAGAACCACCGCTTCTTTTCGCTCGTTACAATATCGATAAACAAATTGATGAAGCTTTACAAAAAAAAGTTATTTTACGATCAGGCGGATCAATTATTATTGAATCAACCGAGGCCATGACGGTTATTGATGTCAACACGGGCAAATACACGGGTTCGACCAACGTTGAAGATACGATTTTACAAACAAACTTGGAGGCTGCCGAAGAAGTTGTTCGTCAGCTCCGCCTGCGCAATATTGGCGGACTTATCGTAATCGATTTTATTGATATGTCGACTTCGAGCAATCGGCAAAAGCTCTATCACTTTTTGGAACAATCGCTACGCGAGCATGATAAATACCAATCAGTCGTACTCAAAGTATCTGAATTTGGCCTCGTACAAATGACGCGTAAACGAACGGGCAAAACGCTTATCCAACAGCTCACACAAAGTTGCCAATGTTGCCATGGACGTGGCTTTACCAAATCAGTAAATACCTTAAGCAACGCCATCTTGCACAATCTCAAACTCACCCTTTTGGAGGCTGGCAAAATAAAAGCACTCATTATTAACGTTGCACCAAGCATCTTTGAGCATATTACCCACCGTGAATATGAGGCTATTTTGACGTTAGAAAAAGAATTTAACTGCACAATTACCATAGCCAGTAACGCACAAATAGCTACTGAAGATTACAAAGTCGAAATTACCAAATAACACGCCAGCCGGTAAATTGCCGGACGAAAATCCACAAATTGACTTATTAAGCGAAATCTTTAAAATCAACTTATCCTAATCGTTTATGGTATTAAGCACTAATGAGCGCACAAACAGGTTATTTTATGAATAAACGAACACTTCTGTTCGGCTTTGTCTGCAGTGCAGCACCCCAAATTGCTCACACAACTCCTGAACTATACACGGTCGTGCCACATGCATCCTACGTGGTATACGATGGCCACTCAAGAATAAGCGGTGGAATACCGGTGGGATCAACAAAGGCAACCTTTTATACATACGATGGCAACCCGTTGCAAACAATTGAACATCAGCAACGCTTTGATATCATGAGACGCAAAATCGATTCACGCGCGCCAAAACCGCAACCAGCGTTCTGTGGCGTCATATCATGGTCAGGTACGTGCGCCGGCAATGAGGCGGGCGATTATTTGAGATTCTTCGATAAAAATTACTGCGCCATCGGCACCTATCGTTATAACCGAGAAACCGGCACTCTCACCACAGTCGCGTCGGGACACCCAAACACATTCCATTTCAGGACGCTGGAAGAATTAAAGCACCTTGGGACATTTCCCCTCGATGTAAGTGCAATCAACGAAATAAGTGAAGTGCACGCAAGAGGCTGGTAAAAAGGACTATGCAAGTCCATCATGCCTCTTTCGCTTCTGGCCACTTATGTTAAAATAGATGGTGATATCAGCATATTTTTCGTAAGGAAAGGCAGCCTTATGGCTCCGCAAAGCGCTTACTGTACTAATATTGGCATAGAAGTTCACGTCCAACTTAATACCAAGAGCAAGATCTTTTGTTCTTGTTCCAATCAGATAAGCCAGCAGCCAAATACCAATATCTGCCCAATCTGCGCTGGATACCCTGGCGTATTGCCCGTCCTCAATAAGGAGGTCGTCAATCGCGCGCTCAAGATCGGCCTGGCAACCAACTCGTCCATCAACACAACCACGACATTTGCACGCAAACACTATTTTTATCCAGATCTTCCCAAAAATTATCAGATCACCCAAGATACCAAACCAATTTGCTATGAGGGACACGTTACCATAACCGATCAGGACGGCAAACCCAAAAAAATTCGTTTAATTCGCATCCATATCGAAGAAGACGCAGGAAAAAATACGCACAGCGCAACTACCAACGAAAGTTTTGTCGATCTTAATCGCACGGGAACGCCGCTCCTGGAAATTGTCAGCTATCCAGACATCGCAAACGCTCATGAGGCACGCGAATATTTGAAAACGTTGCGCAATATCGTGCTTCACTTAGGAATAGGTTCCGGCAATATGGAAGATGGCGCTTTTCGTGCCGATACTAATATTTCTGTGCGCAAATGCGATGATGAAAAGCTGGGAACCAAAGTCGAACTCAAAAACATTAATTCGTTTAAATTTATTTACGATGCCATTGAATACGAAGTGAAACGGCAAACTGAGGCGCTCGAAAATGGTGAAAAGATCTTCCAAGAAACCCGCCTGTGGGACACAAAAAATAAACGTACAACGGTTATGCGATCAAAAGAAGAGGCGGCTGACTATCGCTATTTTGCCGAGCCAGACCTTCCACCAGTATATATCGATGATCAATGGCTCAACGATATATCGCAACACATGCCCGAACTTCCCGACCAACGGTTGCAGCGATTAATGAAAACGGTCGGCCTTTCGGCATACGAAGCTTCGATACTCGTCGATGATTTAGCGCTCGCTGCTTATTTTGATACCGCCTACCATGCGCATCAAAGCAAAGCAATCATTAACTGGGTGTTACGTAACGTGTTGGGCTACCTCAAAGAACACCACATTGAACTTCACGAACTTAAGGTAACGCCGCAGTTATTGGCCGAACTGGTTCAGCTCATCGAAAATAATACGATCAATAATAGCGTTGCACAGGAAATATTTGCTGAAATCGCCAGCTCGGGGAAAACGCCAAGCAGCATTGTAAAAGAAAAAAATCTGGCGCAAATCGGATCGATTGATGAACTCGAAGCCATCGTAAAAAGAGTCATCAGTGATCATCCCGAACAAGTAGCGCAATACAAGGCAGGCACCGAACGTTTGTTCGGATTTTTCGTTGGCACGGCCATGAAGGCAACACAGGGCAAGGCCAACCCTCAGATCATCGGACAACTGTTCAAAAAACATCTATCGCAGTAATAAACACACATATGCATAACAAGGGCCAGTGGCACATATAACCGATAACAATAAAAAAGCAGCACATAGGGACAAAAGGTACACTCATGAAAAGATTTATCTCGATTTCGTTATTACTCATTATTGGTATACAACCAGCCAGCGCCATGACGAGAATAGAAACGCCGGTCATGGCAGCAGGTACGCCCGCGCTCTCCTCAGAAGAACAACGCTTGTGGCAATTGGATGGGTACATTCCGGTTGAATCTTGGTGGAAATATGATGCGTGCATTGAACAACTGCTCGTCCAACATCCTGATAAAGATATTATTTTATTTCTAGATCTTGACGACACGCTCGTCAAAGTACCAAAAGAGCATGGGGAGTATCCGTACAGCAGCGAAGCATTTTATAGCGTTGCCACCAAAAAAATAATCGATCTGCTTACCCTCCCAAATGAAACATGCGAAAAACACGTAACCGACAATACTGCGGCAAAAAAGATTGCCGAACAATCTTTGGCCCTCTTCCTTTATAACCACATTACCAAAACAAAGTTGGTACCGGTCCATAAACAAGCGCGTACAATTTTGGAACGATACGCACAAAATCCACACGTACGGATATACGGGCTCACGTCACGTGCACGGCAGTATGCAAAATCAACCGCCGACAAACTGCACGATCTTGGTATCCCATTTTCAAACCACAACGAAACGTTCAAACTCAACGTTAATGGCCGTACCGTAATATTCTGTAAAGGTATCATTTTTGGCGCCTGGTGTATCAAAGGCCAAGCAGCTCATGCTCTCATCAACCATTTTGGTATCGCTCCAGAGTCAATAGGATGCGCCAGTCTTTTTGATGATTGCAAGGGCAATGTCGAACCGTTTACGAGAACACTGCGTTCCTACGGCATCACAACATATAGCTGTTGGTTTACCGGACGCCAACGAGAATATGAACAAGCCAAATGGTGGTTTGAACAGCAAAAACTTCCCGCCGAGTTGCTCAATGCCGCACAAGTGCTCAGAAGCGACTACGAACGCCTAAGCCCAAAAGTTCATATCTCGCGTTTCGATCCAACTGACGCGTCTCGAAGAGAAACGCAAAGTTGTGTACCATATATAAAACTACCGGCTGTAGCGGCACCACCCAAGGTAGCACCCATAGAAATACCGGTTGTTTCTGTTACGCCAGAGTCTGGTTGCCCAACCCCACAATCACCGGCTAATAAATCGCTCTTGCACGGAACTTTTTATTCACTTCCCCTCCACGGAAGCAGCCTGACGCTTTTAAAAAGCACACCAACAAACCGACCTGAATCGCCAAATCCAAAGCTTCTCGTCGATAGCGCAGTCTTGAGCCTTACCAGCCCAAGTACCGCTCCAACCCTTGCCAGTCCAAGCAACAGCACCATCTCTCGAGAAGAATCCTAAAACAGTTAAAGGAGTAACGTAATGACAAAAGCAAAAGTGCTTTACGTAGCCAACACCAAAGCGTATTTATCGTTTAAACAAGCATGTAGCTGGCTCGATGAAAGCCGGGAAAAGTTGACTGACTTGGCCAAACATTCCACGGTTGTTGTATGCCCGCCGTTTGTCTCACTTGATTATGCACACCAAGAATTGGCTTCAACACATATCGCCTGGGGTGCGCAAAATTGCTCGGCGCACCAATCTGGGCCCTATACCGGCCAAATAACGGCGCACAGTTTATCAGAATTGGGGTGCACTTACTGTTTGGTCGGACACAGCGAGACACGTAGCTTTACCGCGCCTCAGGAAGTAGCGGAAAAGATTTCACAACTTTTGGCTTACCAGATAACGCCCATTGTGTGTATTAGCTCGGCAACTAGCCTAGAACTTGAGCCGATAACACAAGCGCTTGAAAAAAATCACTCGCTCCCCTTCCTGATAGCCTATGAACCGCTGGAAGCAGTCGGTTCAGGTAAAGTTGTAACCGTTTCTCATCTTCAAGATACGCTCCAAAACATTAAACGGCAGTTGTCAGAATACCAACAAGACACACACTATCACTTGCTTTATGGGGGAAGCGTAACGGCAACAACGGTTAAGCCGCTCAAAGCTATCGCCGATCTTGACGGATTTTTGGTCGGCAAAGCATGCACAAAAGTAGCCGAATTTCGAGCCATCATTGAAGCATAGGGACCAAAGGATACCTCCGGCGCTGCAGGCAATTTTTCAAAAAGACAGAAACATGGTATAATAGCTTCATAAGGCACATTTGCAAGAAGGATATGTATGTTGTTTGGATTCCTCTCATTTTTGTTTTTTTTAAGTCTTATCATCATGGTTCTCCTTATTCTCGTTCAAAAGGGAAAAGATAGTCTTGGCCTTGGTAGCCTGGGTGGCGGCAATCAAATGCTTTTTGGCAGCGGCGGCGGCCAAGATTTCTTTCAAAAATCCACGTGGGTCTTGGGCGCCATTCTCATTTTTGGTTCTCTGGGATTGGCCATTTGGAAAACCAAACAAATGGGCGTCGGCACCTCATTACTCCAGCAGCGTTCCATGCCAAGCCAACCTGGTTCAAATATTCCAACTGATATACCAATTGATGGCTAATATTTTTCGGTTATATACACGGGGACGCCAGTGATTCTTGCTTTAATTAACTGGGTGGGATTTCGCTTTATCGCGATATGCAATGTCTTCGGCGAGTTTGCCCTATTTTTGGGCGCCGCAATTAAAACAGCATTTAATACGCGCCTTAAATGGCATGAACTTTTTGTGCAGATGAGCCGCATCGGCGTGCACTCATTTACCATCAGCGTTATTACGGGTGCTGCGACGGGAGCCGTCCTTGCCTACCAAAGCTTTGAAGGATTTAAAAAATTCGGTGGAGAAAATTTACTCGGGTCGATCGTCGCCCTCAGTTTAACGCGCGAATTGGGACCAGTACTCACCGGCCTGATGGTTACCGCACGAGCCGGATCATCAATTGCCACTGAACTGGGCACCATGAGCATTAGCGAACAAATAGATGCCCTGCGCACATTGTGCATTAATCCGTACCAATATCTGGTCGTTCCACGTATTTTGGGCGCCACCATCATCATGCCATTTTTAACGCTTTTTGCGGTTATGGCAGGCATTGTCGGCGGTTATTTTGTTTCGACCATTTTTCTGGGGCTCACCCCTGATGATTTTCTCGTCGGCATCAAAGAATACGTTGATCCATTTGATATCATCGGGGGTCTTATCAAATCGGCCGTTTTTGGCTTTATTCTCGCCAGCATATCCTGTTACCAAGGGTTCAGCACAAGCGGTGGCGCACGAGAAGTAGGACTATCAGCCACACAAAGCGTCGTTATGAGCTCAATTCTCATTATCATTGCCAATTATTTCTTGGCCGTTATTTTATTTGGAATATAAGCCATGATCGAACTGATTAACGTACGTAAACGTTTTAATCGGCGCTGGATAACCAAAGGCGTCACGCTGAGCATTCCAACGGGGAAAACAACCGTTATTATTGGCCGTTCCGGCGAAGGTAAATCAGTTCTTCTTAAGCAAATAATCGGACTTATCAAACCAACATCGGGACAAGTACTCATCGATGGCACTGATATAACCATGCTGAGTTCATCGGAATTAAATCATGTTTTCCAAAAAATTGGCTATGTGTTTCAGTTTGCAGCACTTTTGGATTCGCTTAATGTTTTCCAAAACATTGGCATCACGCTTCTGGAAAAGGGTATGCCAGCACACAAAGTACTTCCCATCGTCAAAGAAAAACTCGCGCTCGTTAACCTGCCCGAAGATACACTTTATAAATTCCCCGCCGAGCTCTCGGGCGGTATGAAAAAGCGCGTCGGCTTTGCGCGTACGCTCGTTCATAACCCAGAAATTATTTTATATGACGAGCCGACAACGGGGCTAGACCCCATCACCACGCGAATTGTGCACGAGCTCATGGAAAATATGCAAAAAACACTCCACCTCACCAGTATCGTTGTCTCACACGACGTTGAAACGTTTAAATACGCTGATTACGTCGCGCTTTTGCACGAAGGAGAAATAAAATTTTTCGGCCCGGCAAGCACCATCTGGGACGCCGACAACCCATATCTTTACCAATTTATTCGCGGGTTACCTAACGGCCCAATTAAAACAGAAACCCCGCTCAATCTCTAAAGGACACATATGGTTGCACCAGTCGCAATTTACGCAGACCCGGTCAGCATTCTTGTGTGGGCATCCCTGTTCAGTGTTTTGGCGATAGGATCCCTGTTGATCGCGCAAATTATTACCCGAAAATCAGGTAACGCAACGCTTAAGCGAGCAGCGCTTTATACGGTAACGGCATTATCGGCTTACCTTGCAATAGGTATGTTCATCCGCCTAATTACTCATAAACCGATCGTTGAACTTACTGAAAAATCTATACGCATCGACCCTCCTGCCGCCATAACTATCGTCATTCCATGGTACGCCGTTGAGGAAATTCGCACGGTTCTTAGCTGCAAACGCATGTTCGTACGCGAAGTAGCCGCGATCCAAACAAGCCAACAATTTTTTGATGCGCAACCATACCTTGCCAGAATTTTATTTTTTTATGGCAGCGGGCTATGGCACGACAATGCACCGAAAATCGCCATATACCACGACCTACTTGCAATCGGCGCAAGAGAACTGTGCGACACACTCAAAAAATGTCGTGCGCAGTTGCCAAAGAACAAGTAGCCAGATTTCTCAAAAAGAGGCCCTTCTGCTATAATGAAAACGGAGCGCGCCCGGCCTAGAAACTAGTGCGTCGCGCGAAATCCGACCGTAGCTGTAGGCGAAGACGGATAAAAACAAATAGGTGAGATTGCCCATGATTACCAAAGTTACTGGAACCCAAGATTTCATCGATACCGAACTGCTTAATTTCATGCTCAATGAAACAAAAAAACATCTCGCCAAACATAATTTTAGCGAAATCGTAACGCCCATTTTGGAACAAACCGAACTCTTCAAGCGTTCGCTGGGCCTGCAAACTGACGTTGTCAAAAAAGAAATGTATACCCTAGGCGAAAAAGCCGAACTGT
>JAKANL010000002.1 GCA_021823685.1 bacterium
ACGGCCTCAAAAAGGCCGCTTCCGCCAATTCAGCCAATTTAGCATCGAAATCATTGGCGCCAGCTCGATGGCGCAAGATGCGCACTTTATTAAAATGCTCGATTCGCTCTTCTCAGGCGTATTTAAGCTCGAATCATATGCCATACACCTTAACTTTCTGGGCACACGGGAAGATCGCGAACGACACAAAAAGGCACTTCTCGAATTTCTCAATAAAAACGCAAGCACCTTATGCAAAACGTGTCTTGAGCGCAAAGATACTAACACCTTGCGCGTCTTTGATTGTAAAAGTGAGCAATGCCAAGCACTCTATAAAAACGCCCCTACCATCATACAGCACTTATCACCTGAATCAGCCAAAGAATGGCAAACCCTTAAAAAGATACTTGAACTTTTATCCGTCTCATTCATTGAAGTGCCAACCCTCGTTCGCGGGCTGGACTATTACAATAAAACAGTGTTTGAATTTGTTAGCACCGACCTTGGCGCACAAAATAGCTTTTGCGGCGGCGGAAGATATGATCACCTGGTTAACGAAATTGGCGGCGGCCAAGACCAGCCTTCCGTTGGTGTGGGTATCGGCATTGAACGGTTATTGCTCATCTTGCAAGCATATAAAGATCGCCTACCAATCCCGCACAAACAAAAATTGGCTGTCGTTGTCCCAGTTGAGCCAGCACAAGACGCTTTGGCCTTGCTCATTGCCGATGAACTCTTGGCGCATGGTATTTGCACTGATGTTCTTGTTGATGAACCATCCATGAAAAGCAAAATGCGCAAGGCAAATAAGCTTGGTGCGCAATGGGCTATTATCGTTGGCGCTGATGAACAAGCAAAAAAGACGGCCGTTCTAAAAAATATGGTCACGGGAAGCGAAGAAGCCGTTGTCCAAATTGATTTAATCAAGAAACTTGTATGAACAATCTACTCCCCAACCTTACCAAATTTTTAGCCAGCTCTGGCGTTGCTTCGCGGCGCAAAGCCGCCGAGCTCATTAAAGAGGGAGCCGTTACCGTTAATGGCACCATGATAACCGATCCCAGCCACAAAATTGGCCCTGATGACGTTGTTCGCTACCAAGACCGCATCGTTAAAAAGCTTGAACACACGTATGTTTTACTCAATAAACCAACAGGATATATAACGTCAAAGGGCGACGAACACGCGCGCCATATCGTTTTTGATTTATTGCCCAAAAATCTCCAGACGGGGCTCTTTCCGGTCGGCCGCCTCGATCGCGATACAACTGGATTGCTCCTGATCACCAATGATGGTGATCTTGCGCTACGCCTTTCGCACCCACGCTACAGCGTTGCCAAAGTATATTGCGCTACCTTGCGTGAAGCGCTGACGCCGCTTGATATGGAAAAATTGAGAAAAGGGGTAAGATTGCGCGATGGATTCATCAAACCAGATCGTATCGCCATTGTTGCTCGTAGCCGCGGATACCAAGTAATCGTTCACCTGCACAGTGGCAAAAAACACGTCGTGCGCAGAATCTTTGCGCATCTGGAGTATCATGTAACGGAACTTGATCGTGTTGGCTACGCTGGCTTGAGCAAAAGAGGGTTACCGTGCGGCCAGTGGCGTTTTTTATCGAGCGCTGAAATAGATATGCTCAAAAACTATCATCTACGCAAACCAGCACAGACTGCTGCCCCACACCGCATCAAGTCGAATAAGACCAATAAAAATATAAACCTAGGTTTTTAATTAACGGAAAGGATTCGTCATGTCAAACAATTTAAAAACTTCGGTACAACGCGTTCAGGATATTTTGAAAAGCCACAACCTCGGCCTAAATGTGGTGCAATTTCAAACCACAACACGCACCTCACAGGAAGCGGCTGACACAATTGGTTGCACGGTCGCACAAATAGCAAAAACGCTTATTTTTAAAACTAAAAAGAGCCAAAAACCGGTATGTGTCATTGCAAGTGGCGTAAACCGGGTAGATGAGAAAAAAATTGCAAACTACATAGGCGAAGCAATAGAAAGACCTGACGCTGACTTCGTGCGCGAACACACAGGTTTTGCAATCGGCGGCGTTTCACCAGTGGGTTATGAGTTTGATATAAAACCTCTGATCGATGAAGACCTGATGAAATACGAAGAGCTTTGGGCCGCCGCGGGAGCGCCGGATGCATCCTTCAGGCTAACCCCACAAGACTTGATCAAAATTACCCATGGAACAGTAGCAGACATAAAAAAAGCTTAATTTTCAGTATTTTTATAAAAAATTAGAGGATTTATGTCATACATAAAACGTGTTTCAAGGCTTAGCGAAGTCCCTGGCATTGGCGTTGATCGTATGGGTAATCTTGCGGATGCCGCTGAAGATCGGCAAATATTGCGACTCGAAAATCTTGATACAGATTTGCTTCCACCCGCCCAAGCAATAGATGCAACCAAAAAAGCAGTCGGCCTGGACGAGAATAATAGTTATTTGCCTTTTTTTGGGCAAGATGCTTTACGCAAAGCGGCAACAAAACATGTTTCAACGACGAGCGGCATAGATTATGATTGGCGAAGTCAGTGCATCATTAGCGCCGGAGGGCTTGCAGGAATTCTTAATTGTCTTCTCGCCACGCTCGAAATAGGAGATGAAGTTATTCTTACCGATCCTATTTATGCCGGACTCATTAATCGCGTACGTATCGCAGGAGGCGTCCCCAAATTCGTACCGCTTATCCCATCAGAAAACGGATGGCGTTTGGATCTACAGAAACTTAAAACGTCGGTATCACCACGCACGAAGATGGTACTCATGATGAGCCCATCTATGCCGACAGGGCATGTACTCAATCAAGAAGAATGGGCTGCCGTTGTCGATGTATGCTGCAAGGCTAACGCTTGGCTACTCTACAATGCCGCAATGGAGCGTATTCTTTATGATGATCGTAAAGTAATTCACCCCGCCTCTTTCCCAGACATGAAAGATCGCACTATTACCGTTGGTTCCGCTTCAAAAGAATTGCGAATGATTGGCTGGCGCGTCGGCTGGATAGTGGGACCCTCTTCGATAATGAACGATATTGGTCTTGTAAGTTTATCCAACGTAGTAAGTCAAGTCGGAATAGGCATGTCAGGCGTTGCCATGGCATTAACCAATTCAAATGATGAATTTATTGACGTCATAAAAACCTGGCAAAATCGACGCGATCTGTTGTTGCATGAATTAAAAGGATTGCCCGTTATCCCACCACATGGCGGCTGGTCAATGTTGCTTGATACTGCTGCATTGGGAATATCTTGTACACAAGCATCAGAAAAATTATTTAAACATGCAAAAATATGTGCAACGCCGATGATCGGCTGGGGCCCTTCTGCAGAACGTTATATAAGATTTGTATTTTCAAATGAAACCGAACAAAGACTTGCAGGCGTGGGCAATAAAATAAAGAGCGCACTAAATTTGCCCAACGCAAGATCATTTTAATGCCAAAAGGCAGTTGCTAAGTATGACTCCAGCGCTGGCAAGCCCAATAAAGAGCAAGCTATCGAACCTATCAAGTAGGCCGCCGTGACCGGGAAGCAGAGTTCCCGTGTCTTTAACACCTGCCAAGCGTTTTAACTTTGATTCGAATAAATCACCCAAAACCAAAATTACGCTCACGGCGACGGTCAGTCCTAAAATACCAACTAAAGAAATCGGTTGATTGCGCAGGAAAAGCCATAAAACGATCCCGCAGCTGGCCATGCCGGCAAAAAATCCTTCCCATGTTTTGCGCGGGCTTATCGATGGGCACAAAAGATGGCGGCCGAACAGGTTACCACCCAGATACGCCCCGGTGTCATGCACAAACGTGGCAATAATCAGCATGCCCAAATACCCGTGCACTGCCAGCGTTTGATTAAGAAACATAAGCGCCAGAAATGGCAAGACGGGATAGAATGGCGTCAAAAGCCATAAATAGTTCACGCGCTGGCAAAGCACGGGCCATTCGACTATTAATATCCAGCCCAGACACAACGCGAGCAATGCGGTGAAATAATATGCTGGTAACGCATAAAAAACCGATAACAACACAAATCCGTAAAATATTCCCGTGCGCGTGCGCACTTTGAGAATGGAAAGAAATTTATCCACTATACATCTCCGCCGTAAAAGCCCGCTCAACATAATCAATCGTTGGCCCGAATTCCCCTTCTTCGATTAAAGCGACATCGAAACGATATGCGCAATCACCCGCACTGCTCGACGCTATAAACCACTTTGCTGCCTGTAAGATCTTGCGCTGCTTGCTCGGTGTTATTACTTCAGAAAGGCTAAAGTAATGAGTCAAGCGCCGCTTAACTTCAACAAAAACAATCAGTTCTTTTTTTCGAGCAACGATATCAAGCTCACCGTACCGGCATAAATAATTACGCACAAGTATTTGAAAGTCACGTTCAGCTAACCATTGAGCAACAAGCTCTTCGCCGCTGCCGCCAAGCTGCTTGCGATCACCAGGCCTCATAGGTCCAGGCCGCGTAGCCGCGTTTTTTTTCCGGATGCATAACGTAATGTGGAAACTTTTTTTGCAATTGAAGCTTCTTGGCCTGCATTTTCTTGGTATTATTCTGCGCTGCAGCCAGTTCGTATTCAAGCTCAATAATTTCCGGTTCAATTTCAGGCAATAATTGTTTCTTTTGGAAACGCTCTTTGATGTAATCGATATGCGCCTGAGCCGCTTTCAATTGTGAGTGGTTGAGACTGAAGTAAAACTTAATTACTTCATTTTCATACAAACGGTGAACACAACGATATGCCATCGTTTCGACACCGGCAACGTACGGTTGATATTCAACGCGATGCGCTTTTTTGGCAAAATCAGTGGCTAGATCGAGCGCTTCTTGCGTTTTGGTTTGATCGCGATCGGGCGATAAAACCTCTTTGCAGACCGCATTGATCGATTGAAACTCAGCGTAGGGGGCCCGTGGGCTGGCCGGATAGACTTGCACATACTCTTTATACTCTTTGGCAGCGTCTTCATATTTGCCCACAAAGAAGAGCATGTCGGCATATTCTAACCGCAACTGCCGCAACTCTTCCGGCTTGTCGCATTTCTTAATCGCTTGATCCAAAAATTTCAACGCCACGGCGTAATTATTGGCCTTTTTATACCCTTCGACTTCTTTTTTGAGTTCATCATACGTCATGTGCCGCGCTAAACGAAACGTCTCGTTTTGAGAAAATTCACCGCGCTTTAAATAACTTTTCTTTGTTTCTTGTTTTGAACAAGATGTAAATAACAAAGACGCTGCTGCAGCAACGGTAAAAAGTAATACGTTACTCAACCACATTTTCACTGCGTAACTCCACACTAACAACATAATTCGATTGTCTATTGCAGTGTAACACGTGCCGATTCAGCCGGCAAACCAAGCCCGCTTTAACCCAAGAGCAAACCATTGTTGCTCAAAAAACAGTGTGCTATGCTCAATACATGTTTTAATAAGGACGCTGCCCATGATCAAAACGCTGAGCGAACAACTCGTTGCTATAAAAGCGCTAACTCCCGTCCAGCTGACTGAGATCGAAAAGAAGGCAGCCGAATCTGGTCAGCCAATCAACGCGTACATTATCAAAAACCAATTAGTCCCAGAAGAGGCCGTCGCGCGAGCATTTGCCGCCATGTTTAATATTCCTTTTATCGAACGCATCGAAGAAAGTGCCGTTAACCCCGACACCTTGAGTAAAATTCCCTTCCGCTTTCTCAAAGAAAATATTATTCTGCCCGCCAAACAACAGGATAAACTCACCATTGTCGTTGCCGATCCAACGCGCTATCAATCGATTGATGAACTCAAAATCGTTCTAGCCGAACCGGCCGGCCTTGCCGTAGCAACTACGAAAACCATCAACGAAGCAATTAATCGTTACTACCCGCTCGAAGGCACCAAACAAATGATCGAGGAGCTTGGCAAGGAAGAACTGGAAGAAGAAATCGTTGAATTCGGCGAGGTCGATGAAAAAGACATTTTGCTCATGGCCCAAGAGGCGCCGATTATCAAGCTCGTTAATCATATTCTTTTTCAGGCCGCCAAGCGCTCGGCATCTGATATTCATATCGAACCGCTTGAAAAAGAAATAAGCGTGCGTTATCGCATCGATGGCGTACTTCATGAAGTCACCACACCGCCCAAGCGTATTCAAGGGGCACTCGTTTCGCGTATCAAAATTATGGCCAATCTCAATATTGCCGAGAAAAGAAAACCGCAAGATGGCCGCATACAAATCAAAGTAGCAGATAAAGCAATCGATATTCGTGTGTCGGTATTGCCAACAATTTTTGGTGAAAAAATTGTATTGCGATTGCTCGATAAAAGCCGCGGATTTGTCAAAATCGAAGATCTCGGATTTAGCAAACACGATTATGAAATTTTGCTCCAAAGTATCGCCTTGCCAAATGGCATAATTATGGTAACTGGTCCGACAGGTTCTGGTAAAACAACCACGTTATATTCGATTTTGGATCGCCTCAATAAACCAGAAGTAAGCATCGTCACGGTTGAAGACCCCGTCGAATACCAAATGAATGGCATTGCGCAGGTCCAAGTAAATGAAAAAGCTGGTGTAACGTTTGCGTCAGCGTTGCGATCGATTCTCCGTCAGGACCCCGATATTATTCTCATTGGTGAAACACGCGACCAAGAAACAGCGCAGATTGCTATTCAGGCTTCGTTAACTGGCCACCTTGTTTTGAGTACATTGCATACCAATAGCGCTGCCGCCAGTATCACGCGCTTGGTTGATATGGGTATTGAGCCATTTCTTATTTCATCATCTGTTACTTGTATCATGGCTCAACGGCTCGTCAGAAAATTATGCCCAGCGTGCAAGCAATCTTATAAACCAACGCCTGAAGTTCTGAAGAGTTTACAAATCACTGAAAAACAAGCGGCTGGTATAACGTTTTATAAGGCAGTCGGTTGCCCAGAATGCGATAAAACGGGCTATCATGGACGTTTGGCGCTCTTTGAGGTCATGCAAATGATCCCTGAAATTGCCCAGCTCACGGTGCAGCGCGCTGATGCCAATATTATCCGCGCCGCAGCTGAAAAAAATGGCATGACGCTCCTGGTCCATGATGGCATTGAAAAAATCAAACAGGGATTAACCACCGTTGAAGAAGTGCTCTCCGTTGCCTCCAATGCTGCATAATAAAAACGCTTTTACGCTTACCGAACTCAGCGTCGTTTTAGCACTCGTATTTATCGTAATTACGTTATGCTTACCCGCGCTTGTGCATTACGCGTCACAACACGTAGCCGCCGAAGCCGCCATGCTAAAAACCGCCTGCTGGTATACTCAGCAGTATGCGCGCACGCAAAATAGCCAAAAATCGCTTATTTTCAACCCAGCAGGTAACAGCTATACTTTTGCCGACACAAAACACGTTCTGCACTCCCAGGTCAAATTCGGGTCATTGCCAAATGTTTTTGGGCCACCGGCAATTCCGCACAAACAAATAACAGCACCCGTAACATTTGTCGGCCAACGTGTCAGTTTCAGTCCACTTGGAATTATTCAATCGGGTACGGTGTATCTGGTTGATCGTAATCAAAGCGTCATGTACGGCTTGACCGCTGCCGTTGCCGGCGTATCACATCTACGCATGTACCACTATAACCAAGGCCGTTGGCAATCATGCGTATAAATTACCGTGCCCTTTTGTGGTCGATTGGCCTCAGTTTACCGGTTATTACGATTACCAGTCTCCTGATTTTACAACAGCACGAATCTTCGCGCCGATGGATGGCACAGTATTTGAGCGAAATTATTCAAGATGCCTTTGACTGCCAATTTTCCATGCGCATAGAAGAGCTTCACGTGTTCCCGCTCACGCTCGTTTGTAGCAACGTTTCAGCTCGTCCATCCCAACCAATCAACGGAACCAATGACTGGAATTGGCGTTGCGGGACCATCTCCTTCCACTGCTCGTGGCTTTCGCTGCTTTTGCTGCACTCACTCAAGACAAGTATAGCTGTCGACCATTTAACGGCCCAAACAACGATAGACCAAGATAGAATCGCTATTTTTGATCACATAAAAAAATTATTTCTGGGCAAAAAAGGCCGCATTCCGCTTATCATTAAGACGCTTACGGTACAACACGCAATCGTCGAACTTGATTGTCCAGGTAAAGAATTACACACCGTCATCGAAGGATCGGTATCAAGTAAAAAAATTAATAATAATTTTCACACCAATATACAATTCAGCAAAGGACTATGCGCATTTCAGAACAACCCAATTATAACGCTGGAAATGGGGAATTTTAAAAGCACGGCAACGAGCAACGGGCAACACCACGCTGAAATAGCCGCAGCATTTAACGTATTGCCATTACCAGCGGCAACAGGCACCTGTCACGTTACCGGCACACTTGAAAATAGTACCGCCACCTACGGCATCAGCAATAATGACCAAACAATGGATATTCAAGCAACAACCGATCTCATTTCACATGAAACAAGGGCTCATGGTTCCATCTCAAGCGCGGTCATTAAACCATTTATTGTGGATAACGACATAATCAGAAACTATCAAGACACATTAAATTTTCAAGCAACACTTGATACTCAAAACATGTCAACGCGCGGATCCTGTTCTTTGCAGCACATTCCACTCAGCTGTTCGTGGCATATGCAAAAAGATCAGTACCAGTTACGAATTAATAACAACGCCGCGCTACGACACCTTTCGTTACCAGCTTGGGAAATCAAGCCAGACAAACTCAGCATCGAGATAATCAAAACCGCGCAAGGCAACAACCAGGGAACAATTAACGCGGAAATCCTCAACACCACGCACCATACAATTGTACCCTGCCACGTAGTCGGAATAGGTAACGCACAGAATTTTTCTGCGCAAGGCCACTGCGGCAGCCACCCATTATCACTGCGCGGATCAATTGCTCCAACCGTAGTCATAAAAGAAGCCACGCTCGGTGCGGCCCAAAAACCGTTGCTTCACTTGAATGCACAATGCGACCAGACCAGTAGTTTTAGCGGAACGATTGATTATGCGCAGGCACTCAACGTACTTGATGACTCGATAATGCGCCTAGCACCCGGTACGGGAACAATATGCATTAAAGGAAGAGTAACGCCCAAAAAAATCACCTGCAACATGAGCCTTTGCAATGCAAATATCATTATAAAAAAGATTTCTAACCTGCTTACCCATGCGCAGTGTACGCTTTCGGCCGATTGGGAAAACAAGTGCGCAACCATCAACAATCTATCCTGCGCTTTTCAACGGGGCACCTTAACCAGCCAACAAATTACCGGCCGTTTATCCGACACGCACCATTCTTTTTTCATTCACGCCCCAATAAGCTTTCAAGAATGCTTGATCAAATGGGATCAGGCGCTCACCCTCATCTCCGGCGGGCTCACTCTCACCTATCGTCCCCAAGCGCCATCGACACTTGAAGGGCTCATCATCATTGACAAAGCACACATTGATAACGCTGCAAATACCCAAACCATCTTTTCCAACAAGTTACCCAAAAAACAGCTCTTTCCCGTACCGCTGAACCTCGATATCCATATTGTCTCTAAAAAAGCGATCCGCATTTGCACACCAGAACTCCATACCAAGGCATGCCCGGCACTGACACTGCGCGGCCCTACTAACAACCTACGCTTGCACGGTTCCGTAAACCTTCACGGGGGCGCCATCACATTCCCTTATCGCTCGCTCAAAATTGTTCGCGGTGCATTCTATGCAACGCCAGAACACTCCCTTGATCCTCTTATTGATTTACAGGCAAAATCGCAGATCGATCAACACATGGTCAATCTGCTTCTAACAGGATCGATCGAGCACCCCATCATACACTTACAATCAACGCCACCATTGAGCGAAGAGCAAATTGCCGGGCTGCTCATTACGGGCTCAAGCGAACAATTGCTCAATGCTGCAGCACCCGGCTTTGTACTCGATAATATCGCTCATTATATCGCGGGAAATATTGCCAAAATGTCGCAAAGTAACCAACTGTTAGCCAACCTCATCAAACCACTCAAACACATACACGTCACTCCGCTCATCAACGAACAAAGCGGACAACAAAATATTGGCGGCGCGGTTGAAGTTGATTTGGGCAAAAGACTTAAGGCCAAAATACAGAAAAATTTAACCTTTGATGATGACGCGGCACTCGAAATAGACTACCATCTCAGCGATGAAGTAAGCGTCAAAGCATTCAAGAATGAACAGGGTGACTTGGGAAGTCTTCTTCAGATGCGCTTGAAATTTTAGGCTGATCAATAAGCCGTTGCATATCTTCAGGAACCGGCCAATCAAAAACCATTTTCTTACCCTCATATTCAAACGCAATTTGTTTTGCATGAAGCGCCTGACGTTGCATGACCTTCGATGTTTCACCGTAAAGGCTATCACCCAAAATACTATGACCTACAGCGGCTAAGTGAACGCGAATCTGATGGGTACGCCCCGTCTCTATTTTGACTTCAAGCAAAGAATAATCAGCATAATACGCAAGCACGCGATAATGTGTTAATGCGCTACGCACCTTACCAGAGGAAGGCTGATGCGCCATTTTGTGTTTGTGAATAGGATCACGCCCGATGGAAAAATCGATGGTCCCATAACGGTCAGGATGGCCTTTAACCAGAGCCCAATAGGTTTTTTCTATATCTCGCATGCGAAACATTTTGCTAAAGGTCATGTGCGCAAAGTTAGAACGGGCAATAATGAGCAACCCCGACGTATCTTTATCAAGGCGATGAACGATTCCTGGACGGTCGGGAAATCCAACCGTAACCAACTCTTGGTGAGCTCTCAAAAGCCAATCAACGAGCGTGACATCGACGCTATAGTGATTTGGACGATGAACCATAAGCCCAGCGGGCTTATACACAATCAAAAAATCGGTATGCTCGGCAACAATTTTAACGCCTAATTCACCATCAAAAGCCTTCAGCTCTGCCGCATCAGGTAAACGTGGGAATGAAACATGCACATCATCACCAACATTAAGAACCATGCCGGCCTTCACCTTTTTTGCATTAACCGTTATCCCACCGTCAACGATAAGGCGTTTTAAAAAACTGCGTGAATAGCGCGTAAAAATGTCACTCAAAAAGTGATCGAGCCGCCTTCCAGCGAAATCGCTCTCAATTCTAAAATCGAACACACTTCCCGGTTCAACCTGCCTTTTAATTACCACCATCTTCCGTTTTACCCCCGAAACTGCTTAAAGATCCACTTTAGCTTTATTTTACCATAAATCGATAGATTAGGTAATACCGATTTTTTATTCCAAGAAGCAAAGTCTGGACACGGCAGGGGGTTTTAAGTAGGATGAACAATTGAACGGGTATTCTTTAAGCTGGGGGAGCTTTTGATGACTCCACAAGAAATCTTCGCCGCCATTGAAGAACATTTTGATGAGGTAATTGATCAATCAACGATCATGGGTAAGCGTGTTTTAGAAAAACTAAAAACGCTCCACCATGCCGATATAGCGCAATTTCTTTCAAGCCTGGGGAAAACGCGTTTTTACCAGCTTTTCACTCTTTTCGACCGAGAACAACGCTTGAGCATTTTTGAGCACTTGCCAAATTCGTTCAAAGCCCATGCCCTCAGCCTGGCAAATGACCAGCAACGACTTCAATATCTTGAACATATGGCGATGGACGACATCTTCGATCTGGTCGATTTCACCACCGAAGACGAACTCAAAAAATATTTCGGACTTTTGCGCCGTAAAGACCGCGAAAAGGTCATCAGCCTCCTCAAATTGGATCCCGAATCAGCCGGCGCCGTCATGGATATCAACGTTGTTAGCCTCAATGAACACCTCACCGTTGCACGAAGCATTCAAATCCTCCAGCGCCTCAGGCCGCAGCAGGAGCTCCATCGCATCATTTACATAACTGACGGCAGCAACAAACTCGTCGGCTATATCAACCTGCAAGATTTGGTCCTTAAAAATCCCCAAAGTCCCATTTCTTCTTTTATGAAAAAGAATGAAATTATCGTAAAAATCAACGAACCGCAGCAAGACGTAGCGCGTAAAATGCGCCACTACCAGGTAACCGGCGCACCTGTCGTTGGCAAAAACGATTACTTTTTAGGCGCCATCACCGCCGAGACACTCGTCGACATCTTAGAGGAAGAAGCCAGCGAGGATCTATTGCGCATTTCGGCTTTGCCGCGCCTCAAACACTCGTACTTTGAGACCCCCTTTTTCAAATTACTTTTAGGTCGTGGTGGCTTTCTTTTTGTACTCATGTTCATCGAATCATTTTCATCGATCATTTTGAATCAATACGAAAAGCTTTTGGCGGGAAGCCTCATGCTCTTTATCCCCATGCTCACAAGCACCGGCGGAAACACCAGCACGCAAACGTCGGCCCTCGTGGTGCAAGGATTTGCTTCCGGCGAGCTTAACGAAACCAATGTCAGAAGATTTCTTAGACGCGAACTTCTTATGGCCCTCTTTTTAGCCATAGCACTCGGAGTCGCAGCGTTCATTCGCGTTTTTTTTCTTGGCCACCAAACCGGCTTGCATAGTGCCGCCATTGCAGCTTCGATTGGAGTAGTCGTTATGACCTCGGTATCGCTGGGAAGCGGCGTTCCTTTTATCCTCAAGCGCATCGGCATCGATCCGGCACTCGCCGCAGCTCCCTTTCTGGCAACCGGCATGGATATTTTAGGCATTCTTCTGTATTGCGTTGTTTCCTCGGCAATTTTAAGCCTGTAATCCTAAAACTGGAACCCAAGGCTCGCCCATGCACCCCACATATTGAGCGCCGCGCATCTGTTAGACCATTCATAGAATCCACCAAAGCTGGCCTGGAATGGATAACGCCAATCGTTGGCCTCAGCACCCAGTGCGGCATACGCCTTTCCGGTATATGCCTGCGGTTGCGTCGCCGAACAAACATTAACCGCGCTGGATCCAAGGCTGGTAAACGTCGTATCACTTGGCGCAACATTATCACCGCCAGCCGTTTGATAAATACATGCGCGACTTGCCGAAACTGGCGTTCCTACAAGAGCACCTGCCAAATCAAAAATACCCACATTACTTCCAAAGCCACGGCAACCCAGCCCAACGAGTTCTTGCTGACGCCACCAGAAATTACCGCCAACTTCTAATTGGAATGCCCGGTATTGTGCATGAAAAGCCGCCCACAAACTTGCCTGAGAACGCGGCGTAACCTGGCAGGAACGCGTTAACGATTTTAACAGCGGTAATCCAATGGATGGTGCCTCTTGAAACGCACCGAGCAGATAACGCGACCAATCGCCATTACACAAATCAAAAACGCGCGTTTGGCAATGTTTGAACAAATACAAATACTTGGCATCGTACAACAGGCTCAAAGAGCCGCGTTCGCCTTCATGAAATATCAACTGCCCCATGAGACCACCACCCAAGCCACTATGACGACCATTACCCACCTGCGGCTCGAAGAAATAACATGACCGCTGCCGATTGCTCGTTGGAATAATGCCGGCAAGATACGCTTCTAAAACCCATCGTTCGTGTGGATTAAACGTATAGCCAAGTTTCAGTTGAATGTCATCAACACCAACTTTTGATTTTCGATTACAGAATGTACTCGTTCCATAAGAATTCAGTGCTTGTATCACCGATGAGTAACCACTGAGAGATCCAGCCGCCCCATACGGGTTTTCGCACAAACACAATCTATTTTGGGCAACCAAAGGCGCTACAGAAGCGCTTAACCACAATCCGCGAATGAAGCGATCAAAATTAAACCTAAAATCAAGCAACACACCCGCTTTGATATATCTTGGGCACATGCATAAACTTGAATTGAACTGCGAGCCGGGCTGAGCGAGTAAATAAAGCCATGGCGAACCAATATTACCCAATCCATCTTCGCGAACACTCAAACACGAGTTATTACAACCGCAGCGAGGTAAAAGATACTGCGCCAAAAAATACGCTTTGGTCGACGATTCAAAAAGAGGTTTGGCGTATACACTCCACGAAAATTCATCGCCCTTCAACTGCCGCTGTAATTCGTGATGATAGGTCATCGCCAATTCAAGCGTTGGATCGGTTGACACGCTCCTCGGAACCAGCACCGTCCGGGTAACACCACACAAACCTCCACTGCACAATAAAAGCAACCCTAATCGTATATTCATCGCTACTCCTTCTTAACACTGCATGCGTTCAAGATCTGCACGCCAAGCCAACACTACTCGTCGTCAAAAAATCATCATACTTTTGCGTAAACGTGTTATAAAAATTAACCGCTGAATCGACATTGCTATCTCCTAGGCAAATCAGCGGCGCCAACGTTTTTGCTTGGGCTATCTCGGCACTTGAAATCGCGCTCGGCAGATTGAGATAACGCAACACGAGTACATCAGCTTGAACCGCGGGAGTCCGCACCGCCACGTTCTGCCCATTCCCCCCGCAAGCAACTATTTTACCATCGGCTTGTTTTTCGAGCGCAAGCAATACACTCCCAAAACCAATACCACTTGTCGTTACCAGCCCGTCGGTCCCAAACGATGGATCAAGCTGCCCATCAAGCGTGAAACGCATGAGCACGATATAGGCTGTTGCCATCCCAGATGCAATATATCCGCCCAAAACCAACTTCCCATCAGCTTGTAACAAACCAACGCCGTCATATTCATAGGCCGAACCATCAAACAGCTTTTTTGCCACACCGCGTGTACCAAACGTCGAATCCTCCTGACCATTGGCTTTAAGACGCATGGCAAACAAGTAACTAGATGCTGTAAGGCCGGCGGCGCCGGTAACTATAATCTTTTCATCTGATTGCAGTAACACCGAATATGAATAGGCATTACTATCCGAAACCGGGTTGAGCGTTTTAAGTCCGGTATCATTGAATGACGTATCGAGTTCACCGTTTGCCGTGTACCGTATCACAAGCCCATAAGCTTTCAGACCACCCGACCCTGAAACACCTCCCGCCAAAATAATGCGCCCATCCGATTGAATGACCAGATCAGTCGCAATAGCATCCCTATCGACGACTGGTGTATAAACGACACCGGGCTGCAACACAGTTCCATGAGCCGGATTAAATGTCGTATCGAGGATACCCGTACTGGTAAATCGTAACACAGCAAAACGATAATACCCATCAGTTGTAACCGCTCCACCGACAATAATTTTATTATCATAAATGGCCAACGAAGCTCCGAACCCATCTCCATTACCCGCCAACGCTTGCTTTACATAGCCCGTACCACCACCAAAATCGGTGTCCAAATCACCATTGGTATTGAGACGCACCAAGCAAATTTTATATTCCTCATTCGTATCCTGGCAAACCCCCACCGCCAAAATCTTGCCATCCGACTGAATAATCAACTCGTGACCAATGGTCCAACCGGTACCGACTTGGACCTTTTTGATACCTGGTGTACCGGCATCTCCGAAATCTGGATCCACACTTCCGCCGGCCAGATACCGAACAAAGACCATATCCCAATCACCATAACCGCCGCCGGTTCGTTGCGCTGCCCCAACCACGACAATTTTACCGTCAGATTGCACGGTTATGCCAAGCGCTCCATTAAAAATATTTCCGACCGCCCCCGTTCTCGTGGTAACATATCCCCTTCCCGAACCAAACGAGGGGTCCAAATGCCCAGCTTTATACGCACCGGCGTCGAAACATACTGCAAGCAATAACGCAAAAAGTATCAGCCACATAACAGCCTTTCTTTTTTAGGATTTCACCCCGAACGTACATCAATTACAACCACATGACAAATACCCGCATACGCAACGCGTATTGTTTGCGCAAGCCGCTAAAAATCACGGCTTTTCCGCCGCAACAAAGCACAAAATTGAGCAGAAAGATCCGCATCACCCCTCTGCAACCCCAACTGCCCAACTATTTTTTTGGCCGCTATCACCTGCTCAGCTATCGGCGTTGCCGGTGCCGACGAAGATGCTGGCGATTCGTCGGCAGGAGCCGGCGTTCCATCTCCGGGTTGCGGCGACGCGTCTGGATCTTCTTGCCCAGGATCAACAGAAGGTGCTGGTGGTTCGTCGGCAGGAACCGGATCTAAGTAAGATAATGTTAAAAGATCAACCGTACCAGACCACGGATCGGATTTATTAGTAGCGCCGCCGCAACAGAAAATTTTCGCACCTGCCCCCGTCCCCAAAATACCCGTAATACCTAAATTATTGGTTGAATCGCTCGTAGTTACCACACCGCCTGTTCCAAAAGTTAGATCGAGAATCCCCGTAGACGTGTATCTGAGCAAAAGCGTTGAAGTACTCGAAGGATCCTGCTCAGGAGAGGCATACCCACCAAGAAGCAAGTGCCCGGTTGGTTGCAGCGCACCAAAGAACCGTCCTATAACCAGCATCTCCCCCCCCAAAACTCGAATCCAATCTTCCGTCAGTTTCTAAGCGCACCAAACAAATTCTTCGGTACAACGGATACGTATCATCTTCACACGTCCCAACCAGCAAAATTTTATTATCAGGTTGTATAACCACCTGATTGGCAATCGACCACGATTTCCCAACCGCAATTCTGGTCATTCCTGGTAAATCGTTGTATCCAAAGGTTGTATCGAACATACCGTTAGAAAGATAACGAACAACGGCTAGATCCGAGGCGCCCGAGCCATATCCTTGCGTAGCTCCCGCAACAACTAATTTCCCATCAGCTTGCTGTACAATGCTACGCGCACTATCGTACATATCGCCTGATGCAACCGTATGCTCTACGACGTATCCAACGCCGCCAAAGCTGGTATCTAAATCGCCGGGATTAGCCGCCCAGAGACTCCCCACTGAACAAAAATAACCCAACCAAGAAAATACGTTTCATCCGATCCTCTCCTTTGCAAAACTTCCTACCTGAACCCTATAACAGGATGCCAAATTGGGCGAACAATGCACAGATCATTCAAAAACATCGAAACAGTCACAGTTTTCTTATTGACAAACTGCCAGAAACCACTATTCTTAGTAGTGTAGGGTTTGTTCAAAAATCCCGTCGGCACAGAAAGCAATAAACATCGTTTGTGTCCGGCAAAAATCAAAAAAATGATCGCGGGGTGGAGCAGCCTGGTAGCTCGTTGGGCTCATAACCCAAAGGTCGCTGGTTCGAATCCAGCCCCCGCAACCAATTTCTCTTTTAAATCCATCCATCTCTTGCAACCATGAATCAAAATCAGTTACATTACCCACAAATCAATCAGTGAAAAAGGAGTACTAATCGTGTTTTCACTGGCCGCTCTTCATGAGCGTTACTATCAGTTTTTTTATCGCCTTTGTAATCTAAAAAATTATCAATGCCTCATCCCTCTTGATTTTAATAAGCCATGGTGGCAATTACTCGCAAAACAAAAGATGCGCCTGGCAATCGTTATCATTCCGCAAGCACTCAAAAAAATAGCCGATACCCTAAGCGCCTTCATCATCGGACTCATTTTAAGCTCGCAACGCGTGGATTGGCTTATTTACTACGTTTTATGCTGGTTTGCTATCGTCATTCTCGTGTATATCTCAGATTTTAACTTTGCCCTCGTCGGCATCAGTACCCAAAGCATTCAATACTACGCACATCAATACTTGCTTAAAATTGATCCAATCTTTCACGCTACACGCTCAACCGGGCAAATTTTAGCCAAAATTGAACGCGCTAACACGGCCTACCGAGAAATTTTGGATATCGGTATCCACGATCTCATGTTCACCTTTATCGGTATGGCAACAGCAGTCGTGGCACTGTGGCCCTACAGCACGGCACTTGCAATTCTTTCATTCTGTCTTCTATCATCACTCGCCATCATCGCCGTCTTAGCGTTTATTTTTAATAACAATGCATTTATCGCACCATATATCCAGGCCGAAGATAGCGTACGTAGCACCGGAGTTGAAAATTTGTCACAAATAAATCTGATCAGATCGACCTTTGCCGGCAATGAAGCAAATCGTACTCTACGCCAAAAAACAACCCATGCTATTTACGTAGAACGAGCAACCTGGGGCGCTTTCTACCTGCTCAACGCCATCATGCGCATCCTTTATTTCTGCATCTTTCTCATCTTGGCTCTTTACATCTTCGCACTCATCAAAAAAGGCATTATGTCGAGCCTGCTTGGGACAACGCTCCTCATAACGTTTATTCGCGGAACGTACGACATAACTAAAGTTGGACGCCGTGTCTATTGGTGTATCAGCGCAACAGAAAAAATTGATGATTTATTTAAATTTTTAAGCACCTTTGGCAAACAAACATTTCCGGTACTCGGACAAGCCGAACACCGCTTTGAACTCCCCCTGACCAAAGAAAATAACCTAACTATTTCCGCACAAAATTTGCGTTTTGCGTACAATACGACAGCCCATATTTTTAACGATCACTCACTTTTGCTCACGGTTAATCATACGCAAAAAAATAAATTATACGGCATTATTGGACCGTCCGGTATTGGAAAAACAACGCTTCTTTCCATTTTGGGCGGACAGCTCAAACCGCAAGAGGGCACGGTAACGCTTAATGGCATTAATGTCTACTCGATTGATGACTACGCACGACGCACGCTTATTTCTATGCAAAATCAAACCGCATCAACCCTACGCGGAACCGTACGAGAAAACCTTATTTTTGGCCTTCCAACCGATAAAACACTCTACACCGATGAAGAGCTCATCAATGTCCTTCAACGCGTAGGTTTATGGAAAACGTTAAGCGAAAAGAAGGGGCTCGATACCTTTATTGGGGAGGGCGGCCTCACGCTATCCGGCGGCCAGCGCCAGCGTTTTAATTTCGCGAGTCTCTATCTACGCGCCCAATACTATAAACCGATGCTCATTCTCATGGACGAACCGACAAGCAGCTTGGATGACGTCAGTGAACGCGCCGTTAGTGATATGATTGATGAATTGGCACCCCATTCAGTGATATTCGTCATAGCACACCGCCTCAATACCATTAAAAACGCCCATGCACTGCTTGATATTTCAATGAGCAAAGAAACGAAAAAGCTTCGTTTTTACCCGCCAGAAATTTTGATAAAAAAATCGGCTTATTATCGCGCAATCATCGAAGGAGACATCTCTTTGGAAAGCTGAAGCCGTTCCAACTTGACGACCCCCCAGAGTACCCCTTATGCTTAATACACAAAGCGCACTGGGAGAAAACGCTTCATGGGACATAGTCCAACAAATATCAAAAATGATCTTATCGCAGTCTCTTTTGTCACTTTAGGTGATTTTTTATTCCGTTTTTTGACGCTGGCGTAATGTAGGCTTTATGCAATACAAATTTTTGACCATAACGGTCCAGCATGCTTAGACACAGTCCGTCTTTTTACAAACGGTATTATGGCGCACTGTACCGGTTTTTTAACATGCAACACCATAGCAACTTGCTTTCGGTTAATTTCAATAAACCATGGTGGAAACTCATCACGGTTCAAAAAAAACAATTCATCATCATTTTTATTATTGAAAGCATCAGAGAGGCGTTTGCAATCGCGCCGGCCCTTTTTCTCGGTTTTTGTTTTGAAAGAGGCCGCCTCGATTACTTTCTGTATTTTATCGGTGCGTGGCTCCTGCTCCTGGGCGTTGAATATGTATCGGATTTCTATGCAACCATTGCGCATCTCCAATGTACGCAAAGTATTTATTATGCGGCCAATCAACGCATGCTTACTATCGATCCCATACACCATGCCACCAACGAAAAAGGCAAAATTATAGCCAAGATTTACCGGGCCGCTGACGCTTACCAAGAAGTACTGCGCCTGGCTACCTATGAATTATTGCCAACCATTATTGGCTTGATTACCGTCGTTGTCTCATTTTTGATTATCGATGTCACACTCGGTCTTCTGGCTCTTGTCTCACTGCTCACGCTTTGTACACTTTTTAGCGTTTTATATTTTATTACCGCCAAGGCAACCTTACCCATACGCGTTGAAATGGACGACAAAGCAAAAACTTTGGGCACCGAAAGCTTGGCCCAAATTGAACTTATCCGTGCTACATTTACCAGCGACCACATTGATCAACGACTCAAAAGTGTCAATAACAAACGGTTGTACCATGAAGAAACGGCCTGGCGCGCCTATTTTGTCGTTGGCACCATAACCAAAATATTTTACGTAAGCGCCTTCGCTCTCAACGGAATTTATATTTTCTGGCTCATGCGCGCTGGGACGGTTTCGATTATTCTTGGGGCCAGCCTTCTCATTACTTTTTTTGAGGGTACCGACAAACTCCTCAAAATCGGCCAATTTTTATACGATCTTGCAAATAATATCGATCGAGTTCGCGATCTCTTTGCTTTTCTCAAAAATTACGGGGCACAAACATTCCCGGTTATCGAACCGCAAAAGGAATCCGTCACTATTTCTGCCAACCCACAAAACACACTCATCGAGGTTAAAAAGCTTAAATTTCGATACAACGCCTATACCACAATTTTCAGCGGGCAATCGCTTTTGCTCAACGTCCCCACCGAACAACCAAACAAGCTATACGGCGTGATTGGTTTTTCCGGGCAGGGCAAATCAACCCTTCTTTCGATTTTGGGGGGGCAGCTTAAGCCACAGCAAGGAACCGTCAAAATTAACGGCGTAAATATCTATACCATCAATGACGAACAACGCCGTACGCTTATTGCACTACAAAAACAGGCAAGCAGTAGCCTGTGGGGCACCGCACGATACAATATCACGTTTGGACTTCCCTATAATCAATCCCCTTACACCGACGATGAGCTTATCGCCATTTTTCAACGCGTTGGATTATGGAAAATTTTTAGCAAAAAACGTGGCTTAGATACTACCATAAGCGAAGGAGGGCTTACCCTTTCTATGGGACAACGCCAGCGCCTCAACTTCGCCAATCTTTACCTGCGCGCCACGTATTACCGACCAGCAATAGTTCTTATTGACGAACCAACCAGCAGCTTAGACGAAATGAGTGAACAAGCCGTAACTGAAATGATCACTGAACTCTCTCGTTCATCAGTAGTACTCGTCGTTGCCCATCGTATCAGAACACTTGAAAAAACCGTCGGCATTTTAGACCTATCACGGCTCGCTCAAGACACGCAGCTCGATTTTCAAACACGCGATGTTTTGCTTGAAACATCAAGTTATTACCATCAGCTCGTTGAAGGCAAACTGGGCTTTGACAGCCCCGTCACTAAACAAATAATCCCATCCATTCAACCCCCATTGTATGACGCAACGGTATAAAACTATGATCAAAACACCAACAGCTACTATTTTTTTTGGGAACGCATCGCACGCCGTAATTCCCGATGTCATCCGGACAACTACGTTGCGGCCACTCGCATGCCCATTACCTGTCCAGCAGCTCTTTTTCCAAAATCAGGTACATAAAAACCAGGGCCTGGCCATTACCGAAGAAACACGGAAAAACTACACCGCACACCTTGTGCACGACAGTGATTATCTCATTACCCATCTGCCAAATATCGGTATCGGTGTGCTCACAGCCGATTGTGCTCCAATCGCACTCATTGATCCGCGTAACACGGCCATCGCCATGATCCACGCGGGCTGGCGCGGCAGCGTTGGCGGCATCGTACTAAACGCACTTGCACACATGAATAATCTCTATGGCACACAGGCCAGCGACGCAATCGCTTACATCGGCCCCTGTGCGCATACCTGCTGCTACCAGATCGACCAAACGTTTGTTAACCAATTACCCGGTTGGGCGCACGCTTTTGTACAAAATAATCGCTTTGATCTAGTCGCATGTAACAGCACAATACTGCGGCAGGCTGGTATTCCAGCCGAACAAATCAATCTGAACACCAGCACATGCACCATATGCAACGAGAAATTTTTATCATACCGCCGCAATTCATTGAATCCAGCTCGCCAGCCAAGTATAATTTGGCTAAACTAATACGTGAGTAGTTACATGCTTACGTAACATTTTGGTAATGATAAAAAAGGTTTCCCCCAAAAAGATTGCTAAGGAATTCGATGATCACTGCAGTGTTATCCAAACTATTTGGCAGCGCTAACGAGCGAAAGCTTAAACGCCTGGTCGCAACCGTCCGCAAAGTTAACGAATTCGAGCCAGCCATAAGCGCACTTACCCAAGATCAATTAACTGCCAAGACCGGCGAATTCAAGGAAAAGCTCGCTCAGGGCGCAACATTAGAAGATATTCTGCCAGAAGCATTTGCCGTTGTTCGCGAAGCATCCAAGCGCACGCTGGGCATGCGGCACTTTGATGTACAAGTTGCCGGCGCGACCATTCTCCATCAAGGCTGTATTGCTGAAATGAAGACAGGTGAAGGCAAAACCCTGGTAGCAACCATGCCGCTTTACCTCAACGCACTTTCCGGCAAAGGCGCACATTTGGTTACCGTAAACGATTATTTGGCCCGCCGTGACGCAGAATGGAACGCCCCGATTTATCAAAGTCTCGGCCTGAGCGTCGGCGTTCTCCAAAACCAAATGGATGATGAAGAGCGGAAAAAAGCGTATCAATCAGATATTCTTTACGCCACCAATAATGAACTTGGGTTTGACTATCTGCGCGATAACATGAAGTTCCGTCTTTCCGATTACGTCCAACGCGATCTCAACTACGCAATTGTCGACGAAGTTGACTCGATTTTAATCGATGAAGCGCGAACACCGCTGATCATTTCTGGCCCAACGGACCAAGAAAGCGATATGTATGTACAAGCCGACCGCGTAGTAAAATATTTTAAACGTGGCGAAGATTATGAAGTTGATGAAAAAGCTCGATCCGTGCAATTAACAGAACATGGCATGGATAAAGTCGAACGAGCTTTTAATATTACCAATCTCTACGATCCAACCAATCTGGAACTCCTCCATCACATCACGCAAGCAACCAAGGCACACGCACTCTTTAAGCGTGACGTCGATTATATCGTCAGAGAAGAAGAAGTTCTTATTGTCGATGAATTTACGGGACGTATTCTGATGGGCCGCCGTTATAGCGATGGTCTTCACCAAGCGTTAGAAGCAAAAGAAGGGGTTACGGTTGAAAAAGAAAGCCAAACGCTGGCATCTATCACCCTGCAAAATTATTTCAGGCTCTATAAAAAGCTCGCCGGCATGACCGGTACTGCCATGACGGAAGCGGAAGAATTTTATCGTATTTATAAGCTCGATGTTGTCTCGGTGCCAACTCATTTACCGATGGTCCGCATCGATAAACCGGATCTTATTTTCTTCAATAAGCAAGCGAAAGAAAAAGCAATCGTTCAAGATATCAAAGAACGTTATAAAAAAGGCCAGCCGGTACTCGTAGGCACCATAGCCGTTGAAGCTTCAGAAAGGCTCAGCCAACTACTGAAAATAAACGGCGTACCACACGAAGTACTTAATGCCAAACAACACGCAAGAGAAGCTGAAATTGTTGCCTACGCCGGGCATCCAAACCGCATCACGATCGCAACCAACATGGCCGGCCGCGGTACTGATATTAAACTAACGCCGGAATCCCGCGCCACAGGCGGACTGTACATTTTGGGAACCGAACGGCATGAAAGCCGCCGTATCGATAACCAGTTGCGTGGGCGCTCTGGCCGCCAAGGCGATCCAGGGGAATCCCGCTTTTATATCTCGCTTGATGATGATCTCATTAGAATCTTCAATCCAACCCTACAACAAAGGATGCAGAGTCTGGGCGGTATGACCGAAGATGATACTATTGAATCAAAATTTTTATCAAAAGGAATTGAACGCGCTCAAGAAAAGGTGGAAAAGCATAATTTTGAAATTCGCAAACACCTGCTTGAATATGACGACGTCATGAATCAACACCGTACGGTAATTTATCGTTACCGCCGCGAAATTTTAGAACAAAGCCAAAATACTAAGCAACTAATCTCTGATTTAATTATTGATTTCGTTAATGATCTAGTTAATCAGCAATGCCCATCACGCAATGTAAGCCAAGAACAAATTACGGCACTCTTCCAAGCCGTAGCCAATCTCACACAATTGCCGCCAAGCGGTCTAGCCAACGCCAAACTTAATACCGCCACAAGCGACACAATCAAAAACGATCTGACGGCATTTTTACTCAAGCATTACGAATACTACCGCGCTAAATTCGAGCAAGGGCAAATCGAGGAAGCTGAGCGCTGGATTATGTTAGAAACGGTAGACCGCGCCTGGAAGCAGCACATGCTCAATATCGATCACCTTAAAGAGGGTATTGGCTATCGCGGCATGGGACAAAAGAACCCACTTCAGGAATACAAACGTGAAGCGTTTTATATGTTCCAAGAAATGATGCAAAACATAAAGTGGGAAATTGTATACCGCATTTACCACTTCAATGCCGCGCATTTCAATCAACAGGAACTGGTAGAGCGCAGAAAGCGTGAATTGGAACAGCTGATGGTCGGCGGACAACAGGCACCGCAACAACGAACAAACAAAAAAAATAAGAGAAGATAGTTTTACAAAAAACGCGCTCTTTAGTATAATTTTTTCCGAAAATGTACCATCTTTTTCTCAAAGGAGCTCTCATGCAATCGCGTCATTTGGCACTTTGTGCTTTGTGTATCAGTTCGATAAGCGTATTAACACACACCTACGACCAACCAAAAGGTATCACGCGCTTCCAATCATGGCCTACCGGAATCTCGTATGACAGCGATTGTTTTTACGAATTACAACCGCAGCTATACACCGATAAAGTAAGCATATTGAAAAAGAAGTTCAAAATAAGCTCAAAATCTTTTATCATTGACCTTTTTGGCGTTGAGTTAGCAACTCAATGGTGGCCTTTTGGTTATGAAGGCGACGTTATTCAACACGATCCGCTCGATGCCATAACTCTTGGAGCACAAGCGATTAGCCCGGCCATTATTCAGGAATCGCTGCGTATTATTTCAACCACCAAGGCGCTTGAAAAACAGAATGAAAACTACGATCAACTGAAGGCTGATGGCCAACAATTTGCCACCCTACTGCATGATTCGCTCTGCTCAAAAATCAATCGTTGCCGTTTCGTCAAAGGTATGGCTTTAACAGGTGGCCTCTTGATCTTTGGTCGTCACATACTTAACCATTTACCTGCGTACGCTCAACAAAAAACAGCCGCGCTTGACGCGCAACTTCCTGCCGTTGTCAATAACTATGCACCTGGCCTAAATGCAGTAGCCAAAAATATTTGCGCCAGCGCAACAGGAGTTATAGACGTAACCAATATCGGTGATTTGGCCAAACAAATCGCTGACCAAAAAATAACTCCCCAGGATAAAGAAAAGCTTTCAAAACAGCTCACGGCATCAACCTGGCTGGGCATGGGCGCACTGGGCTTATACACTTACATGTGGAACAAGTTGCAAGGAATCTACATTAGCTGCGGTATCAGATGTTACGACTTATTGCTCAATTCAAATCAACTCACGTTCAGCGATAAGCCTGCAATTAAGAAGCAATTGCTCGAACTCAAGGGCAAAGTCGCTGCGTTCGGCTTCGATACACGTTATGCCAAAAAGTTCCAAGAATTAGCCGATAAACTATAATTTTTCTTAAATCAATCGATATTTAAGTGAGGGCTGCCGCGTTGGCAGTCCTCACTTCTTTTGAGCCAAAAAAGTTAAAGTTTGCTATGCGGTTATTTTAAAAAAATGGCTTAAATACTGATTGACGCATTCACCAATTCCAGCTACAATGACAAAAGAATGGCCGACTTTTGGCCACAAACATTTTTATCGAATAGGGGTCTCGTGAACAAACATTTTCTAGCTCTTTTCCTATGCATATTCAGCGCGCACGCTTTGGCAACCGAGCACGTTCGTCCGGCAACAGCCGAAGAGCGCCATGTTCTTGTCACAGCCATCGGAAATTATTGGCCAGACGTTATTGCGCGACAGCTTAATAACTTGGAAAAAAATAATATTAACTTCAATTTTAACCAGATTTTGAAAGAAGTGCTTTATTCGCTCGAAGACCGCCGGGCTACGAAAAGGCTCTACATCACACAAATCGCCGGAATGGTCGCTGGAGCCGCGCTCTTTGGGGCAGGATTATTTTACCTTTATCGCGGCCGCACTGAACTGGCTGAGAAGTACAATATATGGGCCATGCCATGCAAAAACTTACTTGCAGGATCATATGCTTGCGTCCTTGGTGGCCTTCTGGCAAAAGGATCAGCTGATACCGTCAATCGCATCAACAACAACGGCAGATCATGCAGCAATTTTCATGGACTTGCAGCAGCATTAAATCAAATTAAAAATTCGCCAGCATGCTATATAAGCGATAAAGACTTCGCCAGACACTTGTTGGCCCAAATCATCCCCCTAATGCCAACAGCGGAATGGGGTGCCCTCTTTAATCTCGAATGGTCAATCTAACACGGTTGCTTACCAGATTTTTTGAAGGCTCCGGAAAATCCGGAGCCTTTTTGCTTGATGGCGCCAATATTCAATTGAAATATCACTTTAATCGAAAAAAACGCCACGCAAAGCGATTGTGTTCGATCGGTAAGGTGATATACTTAAACAAAAATATTGAAAGGTTTTCCGATGAACAAATTGCACACAACCCTACTTTCGTTAGCCCTTTTAACCGTCCCATTTGTAAACGCCAATTATTACCAATGGCTCGACTGTATGCAAGAAGATAAGGTTCTTATTCGTGAAACAACCACGATCACCTGCGGCGATAACAGCGGTAGCATGACCAGCGACCGCTATTATAACCTGCAAGATGGCTTTGAAATAGGCTTGCGCTATTCAAATGAAATCGCAAATAAAACGCTCAATAAACTTGAAAATCAATACCGCAAAAATGGGCTCACCGCGCAGCTCGATCTCGTCGGCGCTTTGAACATCATTGAACATTCCTTGGGCGAATCGCGCAGCGGAAAAAGATGGGGCTACGTGGGCGCCGGTATTTTAGGCACTATCGCGGCAGCAGCACTTATAACCGATCCACCCTTCACAGCTGCGGTAGAACAACGGTTTAATTGGCATGGTATCGGGTTAGGGCTCGGATTTGGCATCACCAAAGATAAGGGTGGCCGTGTTATGGGTGGTATTTGTGGCGTCCTGGCAATAATAACGGCATTATATGCTCATTACAGCTTTAAGAGCACCTGCAAAGAATACGTTCAGCTTATTGACCGCCTGTTCCAATCGCCCATTTTCACCGGCGAAAGCAAATCGCGTGCACGTATGGCATTGCCCAATATTCACCGCATCATGCACGCAAGCGCAGCGCACGTACTGGCCTAAGATAAGTTTGGCCTAACAAAGTTTTAACGAGGGCGGGATCTACCCGCCCTCATTTTTGAGATTTTGACGTCGACAGATCAAAACAACTAAAAGAGTTCGTCGATAACTTGTTGCGCTTGCAGGGTATCAAGCGCCTGATGTGCGTTCATGGCCTGGTAAAAAGCTTCGTCATATTCGCGTGTTTGGACCACAACCGGCATCGGCACGGCGTGGCCCAAAAGAAGTGCCTGTTTTTTGGAATCTAAGCTCGCCAAGACGGTTCGCATATGCACCGCATTACTTGTTCCGGTGAGAACAGCGGCGATATCTTTTTCATCGTTAAGCTGGGCCACAATTTTGGTCCCAATTTGCGATAAAATTTCGCTATCAATACCTGATGGCCGCTGGTCAACAACGAGTAACGAAACATAATATTTGCGCATTTCGCGCGCAATAACGCCAAAAATTGTCTGGCTTGCAGCTTGCGGATTCAAAAATTTATGGGCTTCCTCAATCGTTATCATGAGTTTTTGTGGCTCGTCTTGCAACCGCTGGCTTCCCAAAAATCGTTCGGTACGCGCCACATACTCTTCGTGAATACGCCGCGTAATAATATTGGCAATGAGCAGGTAACAAAAAGCTGAGTTATAATTGCCAAATTCGATAATCACGTTTATCCCGCGCGCCAAATATCCCATCAATTGATCAATAACATTCTCAAAACCCTGTGGTGTGGAGGAAAAAAACGGTAACCGTTCAACGCGCTTAATTTTGCGGTAAAGGGCCGCAATAGACTCCGGATGGGCCCCGAGCTCATTGGCAAATTCCTTAAGACGATCGCCGCTGGAAAGAAGCATGCTCAACCAGTCGTTTTTATACCGCGCCGCAATTAGGTGCGCAGCTTCCAAGGCAGTAGAGTGCAAATTAAGTTCACTTTGTAGAGAAAGAATATCCTCAACGCCAATAGCCTGGTAAGGCAACGTAATAATAACATCGGGAGCCCCCCCGCGACGCCGCGTAGACGTTGGATCCAATGAGAAAATAACGACTTTGTCTGGAAAAAGACTTTTTAATCCCTTAACGAATGATTGGCCCGCACCTTCGCGCCGCGCTTGAATACCGTACTCACCATGCATATCAAAAATAAGATTAACCGCCTTTTGCTGCTTGATAAGCCCGGCAAGAACAACGCGTGTTAAGAATGTTTTGCCCGTTCCGGTTTTGCCAAAAATGCCGTTACTCCGCTCAGTTAACCGGTCAAGATCGATACACACCGGCGTTGGCATATCCAGCGGTGTCCCCACATTAAAATATCGCCGACTCGCTTCGTGTTCATCGCCAAAAATAAGCGCAATATCGGCAGCCTGAGCCGAAAAAACTGAAGAAAAATGCCCGGGGATGGTTTTAACAGGAACAATGCGCCCGTGCGCATCAAGCATGAGCATAGGCTTGATATGCGCCGTCATATAGACATGCCGCTGTAGCAGCGAATTGCGCAGCAACGTTTCACCCTCGGTCGGCGGAAAGAGCACGATATCAGGGTGTGTTACCTCGAGCCTCAAATCGGTAACCAGCGAAAAAAATTTATATGGTGGACATTCAACGGTTAAAAATTTACCGGTTTTGATATGTTCAAGAGCAATTCCCGGATTAATACGAACCGTCAATCCTTCACTCAAAGAGCCGGCAACGACCGTTCCCAAAGCAGTATTCATGTCTTCAATCAGCCAATAATAACGTTATACTATTGCGGGTAATATGCGCCACGCCGTTAATTATTTTGCGCGTCTCTTCTTTACCGCTGTGCAACCGATACGCAATGGTTGAAAGCGGCGTAAGCGTAACAACCATAGGCGCGTGTTCGGGTTGAATAATAAAGTTACCCACAGGGGTATTAAGCTCAATCCAGGCAATGCGCACCTCACGCTTTTCATTGGGACTGGAAATTTGTAGCATCATAGATTTATTTCTTTTTTAGGGCTTGCGCCTTCTTGCGCGCTTGGTCTAGAGTTCCAACCATATAAAACGCCTGTTCGGGCATATCGTCACATGCGCCACTCACGAGCTGCTCAAAATCGGCAACCGCTTGTTCGCGTGAAACGTAGGCACCCGGAATACCGCTAAATTGTTCGGCGACAAAAAGCGGCTGCGTCAAAAATTTCTGGATGCGTTTGGCGCGATGTACCGTTTCTTTATCGTCATCAGAAAGCTCATCGATGCCCAAAATGGCGATAATATCCTGTAATTCTTTATATCGCTGCAAGATCATTTCAACCTTACGAGCTACTTTATAGTGCCGCTCGCCAACAACAAAGGGGTCAAGCCCCTTAGAATTAGATTGTAGTGGATCAACGGCTGGATAAATACCAAGTTCAACCAATTTACGCGAAAGAACCGTACTGGCATCCAAATGCATAAAGGTCGTCGCCGGCGCCGGATCGGTAATATCGTCGGCCGGCACATAAACCGCTTGAACCGAGGTTATGGCGCCATCTACGGTATTGGTAATACGTTCCTGGAAAGCGGCCATTTCTGAAGCCAGGGTAGGCTGGTAGCCGACAGCCGACGGCATACGTTCAAGCAATGCCGAAACTTCTGATCCGGCTTGAACCAAACGAAAAATGTTATCGACGAAAAAGAGCACATCACGTTTTTGATTATCACGAAAATATTCAGCCATAGTCAGGCCAGCTAATCCAACACGTAACCGTGCGCCGGGCATTTCGCCCATTTGACCAAAAACAAGCGCGGTTTTTTCTAAAACGCCTGATTTTTTCATATCAAGCCAAAGCTCGTTACCCTCACGCGTGCGCTCGCCAATACCGCTAAACACCGAAACGCCACCGTGCTCTTTGGCAATATTACGAATTAATTCTTGTACCAAAATGGTCTTGCCAACACCGGCGCCCCCAAAAAGACCGATTTTAGAGCCCTTAAGATAGGGGCAGATGAGGTCGATAACTTTAATACCCGTCTCCTGAACTTCGTATTCAACCTTTTGGCGGACCAGCTCAGGCGCAGGACGATAAATCGACCAATGATCGGCCGCGCTCACGGGCCCTTGGTCGTCGATGGCACGGCCAAGAACATTAAACATACGCCCGAGCACCCCCTGGCCAACGGGAACTTTAATAGAAGAACCCGTATCTACTACTTCGGCCCCTCGAGCAATACCCTCCATGGTTTCGATGGCAATGCAGCGAACCAAGCCATCACCCAACTGCTGGGCAACTTCTACGCTTGAGTTGCGTTGATCATCGATTTTTATTTTGAGTAAATTGAGAATGGCTGGCGTATGCCCCCGCGTGAATTCTACGTCAACAACGGTCCCCGTAACCCTTAAAACTTTGCCAACGGGAAGCCCCACCGATTCTTCGTCTATTTTCTTCATACGCATTCCGTCCTGCTATACTATTCAAATTACTGAAAGCGCCGGCTATTGTAAAGGGTAGCCTCACCAGAAAAAAGCTACATTTGCAAAATTTAAATTATCGTGTTAGAAGAAAATTGGTAGTTTAACACTTTAACCGGCGGAGAGTAACGATGATTTGTGGCAAACTGAGCACGATTGCTTTATTAATCAGCGCAATAGGCGCAATCAACTGGGGCTTAGTCGGAGCTATCGACATCAACTTGGTAACGTGGTTAGGCATGATGATAAAATCGCCTGATCTATTCCCTAAAATTACCTATATCATTGTCGGTATTGCAGGTATCTATTCGCTCTTTGATGGATTTTCCTGCTTGTTCTCTTCAAAATAACACATCTTTGCAATAGACATTGAGAGGCGGCTCTTTACGAGCCGCCTCTTGTTTGTAGCCACACGCAAGATATCGTGCAAGTTGCCCAAAAATTACGGCCTAGGCGATTCCAAAAAATTAGCAATTTCAAGACGACGCCATCGTAACGCAAGATCGCGCGCAGTACGCCCCTTACGATCCTTTAACTCTTTTTTGGCGCCGCGGCCCACAAGCGCTTGAACTACCGCCAAATGCCCGTGACTAGCCGCCGTCATTAACGGCGTTCTACCCTTCGCGCCAATATCATCGGGCAGGGCACCCGCATTCAAGAGATTATTTACAATAGTTTCATGCCCATACCGTGCAGCCCGATAAAGCGGCCTTCCTTCGGCAAGGTTGGCGCCTCTTCTAACAAGTTCGTTGACGACCGGCGCCTGACCACGACCCGCAGCCAAGGCCAATGCCGTCAAACCATTACGTTGAAAATTAATGTCAACGCCTTGATTAAGCAGCTTTGCCACACCCGCTAAATCACCGCTATATGCAGCATCAAGCAAACGATCTCCGTCGCCGCTGCTCATGGCAAACAGGTTGGACAAAGCCCCAAAAAAAACAAAAAATAATGTTAATCTGAGATCATTTCCGACAAACAAAGTACCCAATTTATTCATCCCCGCCCCTTATTATGTTACTCGTTCTAAATAAGCGCCCATCAATTGATTCTACAGATTAAAGCCTATCTAAATAAATATACAATTATCAAGATTCGCCCAATGCGTAAAATGGCAACAGGAAAACTCTTTTGTATTATCCAAAGCACTTCCCCAACATGCACTACCAACACGGCACCCCGCCACCGGAAAGACAAACTTGCAAGCTTGCCACAATAGCCCCTTGTCTGAGGCGATATTCATCGTATACTTAAGAAAAGTCTATATTCTGGGGGAATTAGGTATGAATAAGCCCATTATTTTGATTATCGCGCTCTTAGCAAGCACACAACCGCTCGTAAGTGATGTGGTCATATATCGTCAATACGAAGAGTGTATTATCATTGATCAAGACGAGGAAATGCCGGCACCGACAAAATCCTGGCAAAAAATTCAGGTTACTGATTTATCCGATCAAGCACCAATCAGCTACCGAGCTGATACGCCGGAACGGCATGTCGCCGGCAAAGAAATCAATTAGCCTCTGGGCGTCAGATATTTACAAAGAAACTAGCTGCTATTTTTAGACAAAAAATACTCTCTTGGGATGGTCTTTCAACCGGAACCGAGAGAGTATCATGTTTAAATACAGCTTTAGCGTATCAGTTACGCGACAATGTTATCTGCGCCTCTTTCCACACCAGTACGTTATAACCGCCTCTTTGCCTTCAGTATTAAACAAATGTGTTAATTTTTCTTCGCCGTATTTTTCAAGATAATCTTTAATACTAAGCACCCCCACTTCTTGCATGGCTTTTTCAACGGCTTTGATGGCTGCTATATGGGCACAATTTTTGTCCCAATTATCATCACCAGCAAACATTTTGATAATCAGCTCTTCTAAATCATGTTCGGCTTTTTTTACGAGGTTAAAACATACCGTATGGGCGCATCTACTGTATGGAGAAAACCAAAAACCATCTGCCCCCGGCTTCTTGCATATGCCGCAACCCTCGGCTTCATACAGACCCTTCACCATATTCATCAAATCTGCTTTATTATTTTCAGTTACCGGAATAACACCCACCGCAACTTCTCTTGTCGCTGCAGAGTCCCGATCTTGTTTTTCCATGGCAAATGCAACCGATGACAAAAAAAACAACGATATAGACAAGCTCTTTAAATTTAGAGAAACCATAAAGTAACACCCTTCGAACTATCAACAAACATGCCAAGTATAGGGTAAAACAAAGTAAAATCAACCAGCCCATTCAAAAAATTTGAACCAGCAAACAATTTTTATAAACAAGCTTGGCATCCAATCAATTAGGCAACTTGTTTTTGTGGAAAATAAGTACCTGCAAGATACGCCGCGGACTCACTTTTTGCACCTGGAAAATATAGTCTTTATATTCGATCCGCTCACCCTTTTTAGGCAGGTGTTGTAATACCTCGGTCAGAAAGCCTGCCAATGTTACCGATTCGGCTTGAAACGTGACCCCAAGCAACGTCGCAAGTTCATCTAAACTCGTGTTTCCATTCACGAGCCAATGCTTATCTTCCAGCGAAACAATTTTATCGTGCGGCACTTCGTGTTCGTCTTTAATTTCGCCCACAATTTCTTCAAGAACGTCTTCGAGCGTAACCAATCCGACAACAGCCCCGTGTTCATTGAGAACAATAGCCATGTGCAATTGTTCAGCACGGAAATCTTTAAGAATTTGATTTACGCGCATATTTTCAGGCACAAATAATACCGGACGTATAATCTCCCTGATCGATTTTGTGTATTCTTCGCGCTGCATCGAAGCAAAAAGATCCTTTTGATAGAGCAATCCAATAATGTTATCTTCACGGCCTTCATAGACCGGCAAACGTGAAAACTGGCAGCGTACAAAGAGCTGCATAGCCTGCTGCACTGTCGCATCAGCCCGAATGGTTACCATGTCCGGCTCAGGTATCAAAATTTCTTTAATTTGCGTATTGCAGATGCGAAATACATTTTGCAACATGGCACTTTTTTCGCGCTCCATGAGGCCTTTTTCATTGATATATTGGATCAGAAACTTTATTTCTTTTTCCGAAGTTACCAGCTGGCTAGAGGTACCGATATTGGCGCTGGTACGATGAATAATAAAATCACTGATCATTGAAAGCATTTTGACGATTGGATAAAGCGCGTAGTACGTAACATTAATAAGCCAAAGCGTTGAACCAATTAATTTTTCGCCATGCATTTTGGCAAAATTTTTAGGAATAATTTCACCAAAAATCAAAATCGCCAACGTCGCCACAGCAATACCAACAGAAAATCCAAGCCCCGCAGAAAGGCATAAACACGAAAACACCCGTTGCATGATGCGCGTAATAAGCGCTGCAGCAGTCACATTAGCCAAATTGTTGGCAATGAGCATCGTAATCAAAATACGATCGGGTTGTTTTTCAAGTATGGCAAGCAAACGGGCATAACGCGGCGTTGATTGTGCAAGCTCGCGAATTTTAAAAAAACGAACCGCAGTAATGGTTGTTTCCAAATACGAAAACAACGCGGTAGCCATTAATGCAATGCAAAAAACAATTAATTCATTAATTAATAAACTCATAAATGCTCAAATCTCCCTTCATTACTCTTGCGTATCGGTTTCTTCTTCGGTAGCCGTACTATACTCCCGCTCTTTTTCAAAAAATGCCGCCAACTTCTTGGCGCGCGATGGGTGCCGCAACTTACGCAACGCCTTCACTTCAATTTGACGAATACGTTCGCGCGTAACCGAAAAATCTTTGCCCACTTCTTCCAAAGTATGTTCAGAAGCAACGTCAATACCAAAGCGCATTTTGAGCACTTTTTCTTCGCGTGGCGTTAGGCTTTTGAGCACTTCGCGCACACGTTCTTTGAGATCGTTGCTGGCCACCGATTCAGCCGGGGAAAAATCATGCTCACTTTCAATGAAATCTTTAATCGAGGCATCTTCACCTTCGCCAACCGGCGTTTCCAATGAAATAGGCTCTTTTGAAATTTTGATAATGTTCTTAATCTTCTTTTCATCAAGATTAAGTTCTTTGGCCAATTCAGCATGCGTTGGCTCGCGGCCATGCTCTTGTAAAAACGTATGCTTAATTTTATTAATTTTATTAAGCGTTTCTACCATATGCACGGGTACTCGAATAGTACGCGATTGATCCGCTATAGCACGCGTTATTGCCTGTCTAATCCACCACGTTGCATACGTAGAAAATTTATAACCACGTTCAAACTCAAATTTTTCGACGGCTTTGAGGAGGCCAATATTACCCTCTTGAATCAAGTCCAAGAAATGCAGGCCACGATTGACATACTTTTTGGCAATATTTACGACCAAACGCAGGTTGGCTCGCGCCAAATCATCTTTTGCCTCTTTATCAGTTGTCTGTCCACGCGTGAATTGTGCAAAAGCTTTTTGTGTCGCAGATTTTGACAAGCCAAGCTCACTTTCAATATTTCTGATTGTCTTGGTCGCCATACGAATGTTTTTGTCGATCTCCTCGGCCTCATGAACATGCGCTTTTTTGCTGCTGATACGCTTCAGTTCATGGTGCCACTGCTTAATTTGATGTTCTTTTTCATCTATCTTTTGCAAATTCTTTTCAATTCGTCGGCCAATTTTTCTAATAAATTTATTGGATAAACGAATAGATTTAATAACATCCTGTACCGCAATTTTATTCTGACGAACCTTATCAAACATTTCTTTCTTTTTTGCGTCCGTCGTTAATTTACCTTTGTAGCTGTAATAAATAGCAGCTTCATTTTCGATTAACGCCTTCATCTTGGCAATTGTTTGAAGAGTTTTTTTCTTTTCTTCCTCAAGATTGGGCAAATTTTCTTCGTCGTACTGCGTGAACTGGATAAAATCTTTAAGCGGCAAAACGTCGCGCTGTAAACGCTCGCCAATCGATATTAATTCTTTGCCGATAAATGGAAATTGCACGATTGCATCAATCGATTCGCGCTTGCCCTGCGCAATCTTATTGGCGATAATCTGTTCAGTTTTTTTGTTAAGTAAGGGAATTTTGCCAATGTCACGCAAAAACGCTTTAACGCCATCAACAACCTGTGATGGCTCGTTACGGACAACGTCTTCGTCGGCAACAGCATCTTCGTCAATTTCTGCCTTTTCACCATGCAGCGAAAGCGAATTTTCGAGCGACTGCCCCAATTTATGTAAAGGTGGCGTAGTACTGACATCTTCAGCCCCTTCCATGGTTGTATCAGTATCAAGCTCATCGGCCATTACCAGCTCTATATGCGCCTGTTCTAGCTGTTTCATCAGATCGCTCATCTGCTTTTCCGATAAAACGTGATCTTCTCCAAAAGCGATAACTTGCTCATACGCCAAAATACCGCCGCTTTTTTTCCCCATTTCAATGAGCGTTTCTATATCTTTAGGCAAATCAACAATATCAGCAGCTATCTTAACTTTTTCAACCAGCTCATCTTTTTTTAATTCTTTTTTTGCCGGCCGTGCTGATTGCGCCGGTTTAGCTCGCTTTACCGGTTTTGACGGTTTACTCTTTTTAAAGAATTGGGCAATTCTTTTAATTGGTGATTTTGCCATCAAAAACTCCCATCCAACAGTTTCTTCTTCACTTCTTGTAATTGGCCAAGAAGTAGTGCCACCTCGCGCTCATCATTACGCTCTTGAGCTTTTGCTATGCGCTCTTTTGATTGCTGTACAATTTTTTTCCATCCATAACGCAAAAAATCTTTAATCAACTGGTCACCGCCTCGCTCTTGCTGTTTATCATGCGCCATCACCATCTGATACGTCAACTGACGCTCATCATCGCCCAACATAAGAGCAAAATCTCCAAACGAATGTTGTGCTTGCAGTCCACGCTTTAATACAATCGCATGCAAAGTCTCTGGCAACGCGGTTATAAGCAATTGCACATCAGCACGTTCAAGCAATTCAGGCTGCTCAACCAATAAACAAAAAAGCTGTTTTTCAAGTTCACCGGCCGGGCCAGCTTGATGGGCAACCGATTTGAACTCCCCGGAAGGTGCCCCACTCGCGTTTTTTCTACTTTCAACGCGTAGTGTATTAAGCGGAATATGCAGTGCATGCGCTGCTTGCTGTAACAATAAATCTTTTTTTAAAGGATCGCCCACCGTTCCAATAACCTCAAGAATAGCGTGCGCCACGCCAACTTTCTTCTTCAGCGGCAAATCATCAAATGACGCACTTGTTTGCGTAATAAAAAAAGTAAAAATATCAAGCGCCTGACTAATAAAAACCTCGAGCGATTTACCCGCCCCTAAAAAAGATGCCGGATCATCACCGGCTGGAAGACACACTACTTTAATATCCAAATTAGCATTCCAGCACAATTCTGTCAACCGCAACATGGCCTTTATACCGGCCTGATCACCGTCGTAAAGCACATATACCCGATCAACATAACGAGCAATAATCTTAAGATGCTCGGCCGTACAAGCCGTTCCCAGCGTGGCTACGGTATGATCAAAACCGGCCTGCGCCATAGCCAGGCAATCCATGTATCCCTCAACCAAAAATACCGTTCCCTGCTCCTGAATGCTCTTTTTGGCGCGGTCCAACCCGAAAAGAAGCGCCCCCTTACTAAAATAGGCGTTTTCTTTGGTGTTATAGTACTTGGCGCGATCATCGCCACGCTTAAAAACACGCCCACCAAACCCGCACCAACGCCCCAGATGGTCGGCTATGGGAAACATAATGCGGTCTTCAAAAGGACTATACCATTCAGCGCCTCGTTGGCAAACAATGTGATACCGCGCAAGATCATGCACCAGAAAACCTTGTGGCTGCAACCAGGCACATAGCTGCCGTACGGCAGCAGCACCGGGCGGGAAATATCCCAACTTGAACGCTTCAACTGTTGCGGGGTGTAGTTGACGGGTTTGCACATACTGAAGCGCCACGTCAGATTTTTTAAGCTGCTGAGCGCACCAAAGCACAAGCGCCTGACAAAGTTGCCAATACCGTGCTTTTTCATCGGTATTTTCGGTCTTATGACTATCCAAAAGCTGCGCGGGAATTTCTACGTTAAATTTATCGGCCAATAATTTTGCCGCCTCCAATTGGCTGCAACGCTCGATTTGCGCAATGAATGAAATGACGTCGCCCGTCGCGTGACAGCCAAAACAGTAAAAAATTTCTTTATGCGGACTCACCGTAAAAGATGCGGTACGCTCGCTATGAAATGGGCATGATCCCTTTAAGTAGACACCAATCGGTTTAAGCGCGACATACTCGCGCACGACGTCAGCAATAGCAACGCGCTCTTTGACGTAGTTAAATACGTTCATGAAACGTCAGCACGAACGCGGCGCACGCTCGTCCAGCACAAAAAAAGCACGCCGACTAAAAAGATCGCCGCAGCTACCAACTGATCAACCGAGAGCATGCCCCAAATTAATCGCGCTTGATCATAGTGTTCAGCGCGCCAGAAATCATTAAAAAAACGCTCAGCGGATGAACCAATTAAATATGCAGCAAAAAGCTGTCCCGGCTTGATAGCGATATAACGAATCACAAACCGTAAAAGAAGAAAGAGCAAAAGAAGCGAAAAACTGCTGTAAAGCTGTGTTGGGTGACAGGGAACCCCTAAAATGGCATAGCTATCTGGATGCGTATAAGTAATTGCCCAAGGCACATGCGTTGGATAGCCGTGGCAACACCCAGCGCAAAAACATCCGATGCGAGCAATCGACTGCATTAAGGGCGCGTAGGTCCCCACTAAATCAAGAATGGGTAACCATGTCAGGCGATAGTAGGTCAGATACAGCGGAATAAAAGCAATAAGCGCCAAAACGCTGCCCAAGAGCGAATAGCCAGAAGCAATATCAAAAATTTCGTACCACGCCTCGAATTCGTGATAATAATTCATGTAATAAAAAAGCCTGCCCCCAATGACACCGATTGCAATACTCCACAACGCAAGTTTAGTGAGCTGATCACGCGTAATATAGCGAGCCGTTCTCGGATCATGTTCCATGGCCCATAAAAAAACAATAACGCCTATGGCGATACAGAAACCGTACAAATTAAAAGCTATTCGACCGCAGGAAAATAAATAGGGAATCACCGCATCGTCCTCGTGTTTTTATTTTCAGAATACCAGAAATTCGCACTCAACTGAACCGCCCTAAGAATCTCCCTTGCTCGGACACAGGCACAAATTTCCCCACCCAGCCGTACGCAGATCACGACCTCTTCACGTTTACGTTAACGGATTCGGCGTAAAATAAACGCGGCTCGCCAAACGTCGCAGGGGCAACGCCTCATAAATGACCATGATCACAGCAAAGTTTGGCGCCCTAATACTTAAGGTACGTCGGTGGGTATTTTTAATTTTGGAAACGAGCGGTTTGGCCGGCCCCAATACGGTCATATCAGCCGATTTTCGGTCCATAAGCCACGAGGCCAATATGTGTGCATCGCGAATAACCGTTGGTTCATCGGCGTGTACCACTTCAAGCTCAACCAACCGTCCACACGGTGGGTATCCCAGCGCCTGCCGATGAGCCAATTCATCGACATAAAAATTAATATAATCGCGCTCATTGAGATATCTATAAATGGGGTGGTCGGCCATCGTTTGTACAATTACCACACTCTCTTGAGATGCGCGGCCAGCACGCCCTGCTACCTGAGTAAGCTGTTGTAAGGTTGTCTCTGCCGCGTTAAAAACGGGAAAGTGAACATTTAAATCGGCCCACAAAATGCCAACAAGCGTTACCCCGGGAAAATGATACCCTTTCGTAATGGTTTGCGTGCCGACCAAAATATCAATGCGCCGTTCTAAAAAATCGGTAATCGTCTGTTGCCACAACTGTTTTTTACTCGTTACATCCAAATCGGCACGGGCCACGCGCGCCTGTTTAAAAAGTTCTTGAACGATGCCAACGACCTGCTGGGTACCGATTCCCTTGCGCAAAAAGTGCGTGTGTTTGCACGCCGGGCAACGTGCAGGCATGGGTTGGTGTACCCCACAATAATGGCAATGCAAGCGCTGGTCGTGGTGGAGCGTCAAACTTACCGAGCAATGCGGGCAGTAGACAATATGAGCACATTGCTCGCACTGTACAAAAAAGCAAAGTCCACGACGATTAATAAAAAGAATAGATTGCTCACCACGTTCAAGCCGGAGCGCCAATTCACGTTCCAATTCTTTACTGATCCAAAAATTGCGGCGATTGCGCCGCTCTTTAGTCAAACTAACCACCTGCACACGGGGAAACGCCCCGGTGTAACGTTGAGTTAATTTAAAAAGCTGCCAGCGCCCGGTTTTCACTTGATACAGTGACGCAATTGACGGCGTAGCCGAACCTAAAATAATCGGAATCATATACTGTTGGGCGCGCATGAGAGCAATATCTTTGGTATTTAATTTTGGATGTTTTTTTTCTTGGTATCCCACCTCGTGCTCTTCATCGACAATAATCAGCCCAAGATTGCCGATGGGCAACAAAATTGGCATGTGCACGCCAACTAAAACGATTGGAGTTTGCGCAAGCAAAGCGGCCCACACCTGCTCTTTTTCCTTTTTACTGCTCGCCGAGTGAAAACTATACACGGGAGCATTAACTTCTAGCGTGTCTTTGAAGTGACGCGCAAATTGCACGGCCATGGAAACCTCGGGAAAAAGAACAACGGCCGTTTTTGATTGCTCACAACAACGAGCAATAAGTTTTTTATATACCTCTGTTTTGCCCGAACCCGTAACCCCATGAATAAGAGCCGGCACATAATGCGCCTGATCAAAAGCTGGGACTAGAGCATCATAAACGCATCGTTGCTCGGACGTTAAAACAACCGGACCGGGTAACACCCGTTCGCCGAAAAGTGTTTCGTCTATCGCGTGCGGTTTATCATCATCTAAAAAATGCTGTAAGCGCTTGAGAAGCGTAATTCGATCGATGGCATAGTGACGCGCGACACGTTCGATAAAAGCCGTATACCCGTCGTCATCGGGTACGGCGCCAAGACTTTGTAGCTCACGAACTTCGAACGTTATGCGAGTATCTAATTGCGCACATTGCTGGCAAACTAGCCCATAAACCAACCGATTACGCAAGGGAACTTGAACAATACGCCCGATGAGCTTGGTGCCATGATATAGTTCTGGAACACGGTACGCGAGCGGTTTTTGAAAACCATTAAGCAAACGAACGACAATATACATAGGTTATAGTCTACCGCACCTACCATCGGGGGTACATCGAAAAGCCTGAACAATGGTCATACGATTACCTTCGATAACTCAATTCATACTAGCGCACGATTTCAATGCCGCCGAAAACGGTTGTGCCCGTAAGCGTAAGAACGACGACACCTTCGCCCTCTTCGGCGTGATTATCGCACCCGCCAAAAGCTGACGTACCCTGGCACTTAACGTTCCAACTTGGTGGCACAATAAGCTTCATGCCGCCAAACACGAGCGTGCAATCAATGACGATACTAGCACTAGCCGCGGTAACACCGCTTAAATCAATGGTCCCGCCACCAAAAACAGTTGTCACGCTTCCACCGTCAAACCGCTCGGATTTAACCATGCGATTTAACGCACAAAATACTGCTGTCTCATTGAGACGATCTACCGCTATGGTTACGGTTTTTTCGTGCCCACGATGGCATCGGTGATAGCAAGAGTAATGATTTTTACCCATAAGAATTTTGACGCCCAAGGCGATAAAGAGCAGTGCCAACAAAATTTTAAATGCTAAACCGCCGATAAGAATACTCATGCCAACCGCAATGATGATTAAACCAAGAATCATATGTGCCATAATCATACTCGTTAATTAATGGTGAAACTTTTTACAAAATCAACTAATTGGTGCGGCATGTGGGCCACCAGCGGAGAATTCACATGAACCAAACCATATGCAATGACCACGCACAAGGCTGAAAGCGTAATCAAAAACATCATAATCTCTGCGCCGGGGATCCTGCCAAAAATAATACGTAATCCGAGCAAAATAAGTGCAACCGGCCAGAAAGGCCAAATAAAGTCCCAAATTTGCCATGGCACGACACCAAAACTATTGAGAAGCAAGAAAATGCCAGCTAACAATATGAACAGCCCACTCGTGTACGAGTGGCGATGATGGTGGCAATAACGATAATATTCGGCGTCATATTTGTGGGTGGGCATAAGTAACCCCTTTCTTTTTTTACTCCTGTCAGCGTAGCATGTTTTGGCCGACCCGACAAAAAATAAACCTCCACACAAACCGCCAGAACGCTCCCCGCAAACGCGTTTTACCCCTCCCCTTTTTCCCCAATATTTGCTATACTAATAGCAAATACTCAATAAACCGGTCTAGAACTATGAAAAAACAATTATTAGTTATCGATGGATCATCATTTTTATACCGTGCCTATTACAGCATGCGGCCGTTGCATACCCCTAACGGACAGCCGGTTAATGCGGTATATGGCTTTTGCCGCATGATTAAGAAACTTATTGGGTCGTTTAAACCCCAGCATGTAGTCCTCGTGTGGGACAGCCGTGGCAAAACCGTGCGCCACGAAATGTATGACCAATACAAAGCCACACGTCAGGCGCCACCCAGCGATCTTTTTGATCAAAAAAAGCTTATCTTAGAATTTACCCAGCTCATTGGCATGCATCAAGTTGCTCACGACGGCGTTGAGGCTGATGATTTAATCGGCACTTTGGCACATAAATTTGCCCAACGCGATTACGAAGTTATCGTTATCACATCAGATAAAGATTTGTGCCAACTGTTGGGCGAACGCATAACCATTTTTGACCCTTTCAAAGATACACACGTCACACGCGAATCGTTTGAAACAGAAAAAAAGATTCCCGTATCAAAACTTACGTTTTACTACGCGCTCGTCGGAGATGCCTCAGATAACATTCCTGGCGTCAAAGGCATTGGCCCTAAAAATGCCCTTGATTTGGTCACGCAATTTAAAACACTTGAAGATCTGTATGAAAACATATCACGTGTTGCCAGTCAACGCGTGCGCACTGCGCTTGAAACCAACAAAACAAACGCTTTTTTAAGCCAAGATTTATTTACCCTGCGCACGATTCCAAGCAACACAAGCGAACAAGATATTGTGTTTACCGAAAGCAATTGGATTAAGGCACAACCGTTTTTTGAGCGACTACAATTTACCAGCCTGCTCAAGGAACTTTCTGCGGGCAATACGCAACAAACTATAACGCCGTTTGGACCGTTATCTACGCCGCTGCACGAAAAATATCGATTTACTCCAATCACCACCCGACAAGCGCTCATAGATTTAACTGCCAGACTTGCTCAGGCGCCTATGATCGCCCTGGACACCGAAACCGATTCGCTCCACCCGCTTCAAAGCACGCTCGTCGGTCTTTCGCTGTGTATGCAAGAGGGAGAAGCTTTTTATCTTCCACTCAAGCACAAAACGGAGCAGGAACAGCTGTCACTTTCAGACGTTCAAGAAATCTTAGGACCGTTGTTCGCCGATTCAGAACGCAAAAAAATTTTACATCACGCTAAATTTGATCAGCTCGTTTTGCAACACGCCGGCTTACCGCTGCGCGGCGTCGCGTTTGATACCATGGTGGCCGCCAGCTTGATCGTTCCCGACGGGCAGCGTGTTGGACTTAAGGCACTTTCGCAAAGCTATTTTGATGAACGCATGCTCACTTTTTCAGATGTCGTTGAAAAAAACAAGTATCCAAAGTTTACGCACGTACCAGTTACACTGGCAACGCAGTACGCAGCCGCCGATGCGCACCAAACGTTTAAACTGTGGCGCGTATTTGCCCCGCACATTAAAGATTCGAGCCTGCAAACGTTATATGAAACAATCGAACACCCGCTCATTGAAGTGCTTTGCGCAATGGAAACGGAGGGCATCGCATGCAATGCCGAACTTTTAGGCCACATGGACAAAGAACTCACCAAAGCTTTAAGCGAACTTGATACCGAAATTCACGCGCTTACTGGGTCTATGCCCGGCACCATTAATCTGAACTCGCCCAAGCAGCTCGAACAGCTGCTTTTTGGCCAACTCAAATTACCACCACAAAAAAAGAAAAAAACGGGATATTCAACCGATCAAGAAGTTCTGCAAGCGCTAGCCGATCTCCACGTTGTTCCACGCCTTATTTTGAAATATCGCGAATGGCACAAACTGAAAAGCACGTACGTCAGCGCCCTTCCACAGGCCATCTTGCCGGAAACGGGCAAGATACACACATCATTTAACCAAATCAGTGTCGCTACTGGCCGCCTTGCAAGCACCGAGCCCAATCTGCAAAATATACCGGTCCAAACCGGCCCGGTTACCGTTCGTTCAGCATTTTATGCGCCAGATAATCACGTGTTTATATCAGCAGATTATTCGCAAATCGAATTGCGCGTTTTGGCCTATTTAGCGCAAGACCAAACGCTGATCGACGCGTTCAAACACGACCGCGACATTCACACACAAACGGCAGCAACGTTGTTTGACGTACACGCAGAACAGATAACGCACGAACAACGGCAAATTGGTAAAAGAATTAACTTCAGTATTTTATACGGACAAACACCGTTTGGATTAGCACGCGAGCTTAATATCCCGGCCAGTCAGGCAAAAATTTATATCGATAAATATTTTGCACAGTATCCATCGGTGCGCGACTGGATGGCCGCGGTTATCGAGCAAACCAAACAAACCGGCTACACCTCAACGCTTTGGGGGCGCAAACGGTTCGTTCCAGGCATCAAAGAAAAAAATAAGAACTTATTCGAGGCCGCATGCCGTATTGCAGTCAATACGTGGGCGCAGGGAACGGCCGCTGAAATTATGAAATTGGGCATGATTAGACTTCATGAACAATTTAAAACACAAAAATTAGGCGCACGCATCATTTTACAAATCCACGATGAATTACTCATCAGCGTACCGCACGAAGAACTGCAACCAACCCAGCAACTTGTCCAGAAAACGCTCGAAACGGTCGTTGATTGGAATGTCCCGCTCAAAGTTACCGTACGCTCAGGTAAAACGTGGCAAGAAGTAACCAAATAGTGCGCGTTGACATTTATACGCTATAACGTATACTAAAAGCAGTAGTATACGTGGTAATGACGCCCCATATTATTTGTCTTTTTCTTTTAATAACATTTAAGGATTTCAACGATGGCGACATCAAAAAGCGGCGGTTCTACTTCGAACGGTCGCGAGAGTCAGAGCAAACGGCTTGGCATAAAGCTTTTTGATGGACAAAAAGTTCAGGGTGGCGAAATTATCGTTCGCCAAAGGGGCACACCGGTTCGTCCAGGCAAAGGTGTTGGTCGGGGGACCGATGATACCCTTTTTGCAATGGCAGCTGGTTACATTAAATTCCATGGTGGCCCTAAAGGTTGCAAATATGTTTCAGTTATTGGACAATGGCCAGTTGTACAGTCGTAAAAACCCTAAAAATACAGAGCGTTTAGGAGAGTCATGATCGATATTACCAAGCGTCACATTGATTTTATTAAGTATCAGTGGATTGGATTCGTAGTTCTAACGGTTATCCTCAGCACGTTTGCTGGTTTTTATTTTTATCGGGGCGGATTCAATTACGGTATCGATTTCACCGGTGGCACCCAAGTAATTTTACGTTTTGAAAAACCGATAGAATCTAATCAACTACGCGATCTGCTTATATCACAAGATTGGCGCGGCATGAGCGTTTCAGAATTCGATAAACACGATTTCCGCGTACGCATTCAAGAAGTCTCCGTTGAAACCGTTGGCCTTGGTGAAAAAATTAAAGATCTTGCCGAAAAAGGCTTTCCTGGTAACAACGTAACGCTTTTACAAAGTGAACACGTCAGTGCAAGCATTGGCCATTCGTTAATATGGAACGCTATTTATGCTATGTTGCTTGCCATCCTTCTCATGATGATCTATATCTTCGCCCGATTCACTTTTTCTTTCGCTGTTGGAGCCGTTGTTTCGCTCATTCATGACGCATTCGCCATCGGCGCGTTCTTTTTGTTATTCAATCGTGAAGTTTCAGTTGACGTTGTTGCTGCCGTGCTGCTCGTTTTGGGCTACTCGATGAACGATACCATTGTTATCTTCTCACGTATAAGAGAGCAATTTAAACACGCCGGCCAAGCCAGTGATACCGAGTTGGTTAATCGTGCCATTAACACAACCTTAAAAAGAACGTTACTCACGAGTTTTGCAACGCTTTTGGTCGTATCTTCAGTGCTCATTCTGGGTGGTGAAGCGCTGCGCAATTTAGCCCTTGCTTTGTTTGTTGGTATTTTTGTTGGCACATACTCTTCCATTTTCATAGCCAGTCCTGTTATGCTATTACTGCGTGGGCATGGCAAGAAGGAAATTGGCCAATCAAGCGCTCATTCCGTATAAATTATAAAAAAAGAGTTTTGCAGTCGTAGTTGAGTCCCGCGCGTGCTTGCGTATTGAATAAAAGTCTAACGAGAGCAGCTTATATTATGTTTTTTAACCATTAAGGGGGTTGCATGAAAGAAACGCCAGATTTGCAACATTTGTCATATAACGAACTCGCGCACCTTGCGCGCAGGCACGGCATTGTCGGCGCCGCGCTCATGAAAAAAGACGAACTCGTCGCCAAAATCGATCATGCGCAAAAAAATCCTGAAGAAGAAATCGCCGTCGAGGGCTTTTTAGAACGCTTACCTGATGGTTTTGGCTTCCTGCGCTCAGCACGTTACGACTATGTTTCAAGTCCCGACGATATTTATGTCTCGCCATCACAAATTCGCCGTTTTAACTTGCGAACAGGCGATACGGTAACCGGCGTCATCCGCAAACCCAAAGACAACGAAAAATATTTTGCGCTGCTCAAAGTCACGGCAGTTAACGGGTTAGACCCATCACAAGATCGTCTTTATTTTGATCAATTATCGCCACTTCACCCAAACAAAAAGTTTAATCTTGAATATGACCCTGAAAAAATTTCAACGCGCATCATGGACCTCTTTACCCCCATCGGCAAGGGACAGCGAGGGCTCATCGTCTCACCTCCAAAGGCCGGTAAAACCATGCTCCTCAAAGAAATTGCGCATAGTATTCAAACCAATCACCCCGATTCCTATCTGTTCATCCTATTGATTGATGAACGGCCTGAAGAAGTCGCCGATTTTCGCCGTTCGATCAAAGGCAATCCGCATGTTGAAGTCGTCAGCTCAACCTTTGACGAATCAGCCAATCGCCACGTCCAAGTCGCTGAAATGGTTCTCGAAAAAGCAAAACGTCTCGTTGAAGTCGGCAAAGACGTCGTTATTTTACTCGATTCTATAACGCGTCTGGCGCGAGCATACAATACGGTAGCGCCAGCTTCGGGCAAGGTGTTAACTGGGGGTATCGATGCCAACGCCTTGCAGCGCCCAAAACGGTTTTTTGGCGCTGCGCGTAACACCGAAGAAGGCGGCTCACTCACCATTATCGCAACGGCTCTGATCGAAACCGGCTCGCGTATGGACGAAGTCATCTTTGAAGAATTTAAAGGCACGGGCAACATGGAAATCAATATGACCCGTAAACTCTCCAATCGCCGCATTTATCCTGCGTTTGATCTGCTCGTTTCTGGCACACGCCGTGAAGATTTACTCATGCCGGAAGATGTTTTAAATAAAGTGTGGATTGTTCAAAAATTCCTCAACAACATGAACCTTATCGAAGGTATGGAATTTCTTATCGACAAAATGCGTAAACATAAGACCAACGCCGAATTTTTGGATGCAATCAATAAACGCGGTAGCAACGGCGGCAGCTCAAGCGGTTCTTCAGAAAGTTAAAAAGCAATATCTAATGCAAGCGTATCGAATTGATCGGTATGCGCTTTGTGTTGCGCAACATAGGCAACCATGGCCGCATTATCAGTAGCATACTGAGGCGATGGCGCAAAAAAAGTGACCCCCTGTTCACGCGCACAGTGCTCAAGTACCTGTTTTAAATACGTATTACACGCCACACCGCCAACAAAGGTCACCGCACGCGCTTCGGGATACTGCTTAAGGGCCTGACGCACTTTCTGCGTAAAAGTTTCAGCGATACACACAAGCAGCGAGCTGGCAATTTGCGCCTTGATCGCCGCGTCGTCGCCCTTCAAAAAAAGTTTGCGTTCGATATCATACCAACCACGCTTGATCGCATCGTATAAAACCGCCGTTTTTAACCCAGAAAAACTTAATTCCAGTGAGCCGGACATGCTGCGTGGATAAGCAAAAAAATCTTTGTAAGATACCTGCGCCGCCAATCGCTCCACTTCTGGGCCGCCTGGATATGGCAGACCAATCAATTTGGCAACTTTATCTAACGCCTCGCCAGCCGCATCATCAAGGGTACTGGCAAGCACCTGATAGGAATCCAGGCCATGCACCATATAAAGTGCCGTATTCCCTCCAGACGCCATTAAACAGAGGTGGGGATAGGGGACATCGTTTTCAATACATGCAGAAAAAATATGGGCCTGAATATGATCAATGCCGATAATACGTTTTTTTGCGCATGCAGCAAGTGCTTTAGCACAACATAGGCCCACCAACAGTGATCCAGGCAATCCGGGGCGCGTCGTTACTGCAATGGTCGTAAGATCAGACAACGAACAGCCGGCCGTATCAAGAGCGGACTCCACAACAAAGCCAATTTTTTCCAAATGACTTCGGGAGGCGATTTCTGGAACGACGCCACCATACACGGCATGTAATTTAATTTGTGAAAACACAACGTTTGAAACGATACCCTTACCATCTATCCAGACGCTCGCCGCCGTTTCATCGCATGACGTCTCGATAGCAAGAATTTTTTCAAGAATTGGCATAATCTGCCTGAAGCACATTGCAACGATCTAAACACGCACAGCGGCACTTTGACGCCGGATGAATACTGCGTAAATCAAGCATCGTAAGAGCGGCCTCTTCAAGAGCGTTTTGCACTTTTTCTTCATCTCGAATACTCACAGGTACCGGCAAGGTAACCGAACAATCATTATTTTTGAGTGAATGATATTTCCACACCATGTCACCCTGCGCATCTTTGGCAAAAAAAGATTCTTCCAGAGGAATAATAAGCGTATTTTGCGGGTCCGGAACAACCGTGTAAATCTCGCCATTGATCTTTTTTTGCGCTAACCGCGCCGACTTCACGTGCCATGTAACAATGGCTTCATTGGCCATATTGAGCGTCGTTTGTCGGTCAAGGCAATACAGCGAACACGCAGCATCCGGGCAAATGGCTAGATGGGAGAGCGGCGTTTCATCAATAATTTTTGTGTTTTTGGGATTGACGAATAGATAATAGAGATGCGTCACGCAATTACGTTCCCTAAAACAAAAAACGCTGTCACGCGCCGTGATACTATTGCCTCCATACCATACCGTAAACTCGCTCGCCTCCGGACTCTGCATATTGCCAAAATCGATGCCCCCCACATAGCAAACGGTTTCATGAACGGCTTCATCAAGCGGAACGGCAGTACACGCGCAGCAATCATGTTCACCAAAAAAACCTGCACAAAGATTACCCGATAAGAAAACCAGACTCACGATAATGAATATTTTAAAAAGTCTGAGCCCATGCATGCTCAACATCCCGCTTAAATCGCTCAAGAGCGTATACTTTATCATACAACAGTCGCTAATATCCTCCAAAAATTGTATCATAATAGGAGGAATAGGCAAAAGACCGAAAAAGTGCCATGAAAATCATAGCGGAAAACAAAAAAGCTTTTTTTGATTACGAAATTATCGATCGCATCGAAGCCGGCATCGTTCTCACTGGCGATGAAGTAAAATCCGCGCGCGCCAAACATGTTTCGCTCCAAGGATCTTTTGCCCAATTTTATCGGGGCGAGCTCATGCTTCTTAATGCCAAAATAACGCCCTATTCGCACGCATACCAAAAAACGGAAGAACAAATGTCGCGCAGCCGAAAGCTCCTGCTCCATAAACGCGAGCTCATGCGGCTATTGGGCGAATTATCAAAAAAGGGAATCACGCTCATTCCCCTTAAAATTTATTTTAATGACCGCAACATTGCCAAAATCGAACTTGGCCTGGCAAAACACAAAAAATCGGCAGATAAAAAACGCGATATCAAAGAACGCGATGTACGGCGCGAAACAGCACGAGAACTCAAAAACGTGTATAAATATTAACTTGACAAGGGGCCCGACAAACGTTACAATTAGAAATAACGAGCTAGGCCTGACGGGATGCGGGCATAGCGCATAAGAGCGAATAAGAAGTAACATATCTTTGACATTTTTGGGGGCGTATTTGGTTTCGACGTGATATTCCGATATCAAGGTGCATGCCGAGCTTCGTCTGTGTGCTCGTAAATAAAGCAGTCAAACTATACGTGCAGAACCTCGTTTTGCAATTGCTTAAGCTTAACGCTTAAACAGTCTTGTTAATTGGCGCGTCTACCAGCTGATTAACTCGTAGTACTCGGTAGAACCTATGCACAAGGTTTCATCGTTTCGTCATGCATACAGTACACCAAACGGTCCTGCATTCACACGCTGTGTCTTTGCAGACGAGTGCAGGTATAATCAAAGAATAAGCATGAAGGACCCTGATTTCAGCGTATTACGGACATGGGTTCAACTCCCATCGCCTCCACCAAAACCTTACTTTTTCAATGGCCGTCGCCCGCGAAAAATTACTTTTTGTTTCGGCTCCGCTTGACGCCTTTCAGAGGCATGTTAAGCTAAGTGGCTGTAATCGTGATTATTTCTAAAAGGAAGAAGATATGCTCAATAAACGCTGTGCTTTGTGGTGCTTATTATCTCTGTCGCCACTCTTATACGCCGAAGAGGCCGTAACAACTGAAGTTGAACAAGTTGAAACCACCGCCATCAAAGAAACCCCTCAGAAAAAACAAAAAGATTCTAAACGTACACAAATTTTTGTCGTCGATCTCGAACAAGTAGCTACCAAGAGCGGTCTTGCGCGCGTTATGAGCAAAGACTTAAACGCGCTCAATCAAAAATACAGCAAAGAACTTGAATCGATGAAGCAAGAGATTGAAAAAGAAGCGGCTGAGCTTAAACAAAAAGAAAAAGCACTTGATGCCGATGCTCTGAAGAAAAGACAAGAAGAACTTGCGCTTAAAGATCAAAAATTCCAAATGCGCTTCAAACACTACGACGAAGAGTTACGCAAAAAAGATTTTGAAACACGTTCAAAACTCATTCAAAAGTTACGCGATGAAGCACAAAAAATGATCCCGGATAACGCCATTATGCTTGATGCACACATGGTTATCGCGGCCAAGGGGACGGATAAAACCGAAGCGCTTACGAGCTTTGTCGAAAAAGAAGCTAAAAAAATGGAAGCTCCCAAGAAAAAGTCAGCAAAAAAATAGCTTGATCGTTTGTCATTGATGAACTACCAAAATCAAGGCCTGCAATGCGGGCCTTGATTTGTTTTTAAAAGGAGAACGTTCATGTTTGAGTGCTTAATACTTGCCCTTATTTTCGTTGATAGCATTGTAGGATTTGTCAGCGGTTTTGGAACGTCAACTCTTTTGCTGCCCATTTTACTTCTGTGGTACCCGATCGGCACCGCACTGATCCTGACCGGCTTCGTTCATCTGCTCAATAACATCGGCAAGGCTGGCCTTTTTTTCAGACAGACCTCATGGCGTTTTTTACTTATTTTCGGCCTACCAGCCGTTATTTTGAGTATTATTGGTGCACAATTCGTCTTTATCATTGATCGCGCGATATTGGCACGCATTATTGGTCTTTTATTACTTGTATACGTCGTAGCCAAAGTTGGTTGGAATCGCACCATTACTATCAAAAAAATCGGTTATTTGGCGATTGGCGGCGGTTTTTACGGGCTTATGGAAGGTCTCACTGGTATTGGCGGCGCACTCCGGGCCGCCTTGCTCAACGCGTATGATATGACGCCCGGCACCTTTATTGCAACTAATGGATTTATCGCGCTCTTTGTCGACCTTGCGCGTCTGGCAACCTACACAAGCAATCAGACCGTTTATACGTTTACCTGGTGGTTTTATGGCCTCGTCGCCTGCACAACCTTGGCCGGCGCCTGGGCCGGCAAATATATTGTTGATTACTTACCAGCAAAATACATCAAAACAATCGTACTTATCGTCATAACACTCGCAAGCATCAAACTTCTTATCGCGCCATAATAGACAAAAATATTCATGTGCTGATATCCGATGATGATATCGGAATCGTTTGCCGTCAACCCTTGTTCAGCCACATCCTCTCGCGCCAAGCTACAGAAAGAAAACTTTGTTTTTTGTTAGGCAATCAAGTACTTCTTGCTATACTAAAAACATGAACAAAATACGTCTTTTATCGCCACAAGAAATACAAAAAATTGCCGCTGGCGAAGTTGTTGAGCGACCGGCCAACGTTGTCAAAGAATTGGTAGAAAACGCGCTTGATGCGCAGGCAACCTACATCGAAATTATTATTAAAGATGGCGGAGAAAGCTTTATTGGCGTTACTGATAACGGCTGCGGCATGTCGCCAGAAGATGCACGGCTCAGCATCGCACCCCATACTACAAGCAAAATTTCGAGTGTTGATGACTTGGTTCAACTGGCAACGTTCGGTTTCCGCGGTGAAGCGCTTGCAAGCATGTGTGCGGTAAGTGATTTTACCCTCAAAACCAAACGCGAAAACGATGATACCGGTATTCAACTCAATTTCAAAAATGGCGTGCTGGAACGTGAGGAGATAGTCAGCTGTCCAACCGGAACCATGGTCTCCGTCGCCGATCTTTTTGCCAACATTCCGGCGCGTAAAAAATTTCTCAAGGCGTCTGAAACCGAAATGCGCCACATTACCCAATTTTTCCAAGCAACCGCATTGAGTAATCCCGCCATTCACTTCAAACTTATGTGTGATAACAAATTGGTCCAGCAATGCCCTCCAGCAGAAAATACGCAGATGCGTGTTGTTCAGCTCTGGGGGCATCACATGGCCCAAAACATACTGCCGATAACCGCAGAAAATGACCAAAAACAACTCTCAATACATGGGCTTATTTCAAATCACCAATTCCAGCGATTCAATACCGCCAATATTTTTTTATTCGTCAATCAACGCTGGGTTAAAAATAGCAATCTCATCAAGGCATTTATCCGCGGATACCAACAGGTACTGCCGCCCGGAAAATACCCCGCCGGCGTTCTGTTTATTAAAATCGATCCCGCCAATATTGATGTTAATATTCATCCGCGTAAAGAAGAAGTCCAATTTTTACACGAACGTACCGTCGAACAGCTCATCCAGCAAACAATAAAACAAACGCTTGAAGCACATGTCAGCAAACAAATCATCACGCCCTTTGCCCCACCCCCGCACGCACCTCAGGCTACGCTTACCAGCAGCCCTGCACCGGCTCACATTTGGCAGCCGGTGGACGAACCGATTCCACAATGGGCAGCGTACCAACCGGCAACACCACCCACGATAGTGGAGCCAACCGTAGCCTATGCGCAGCAGACGGTAACTCAAACGGCCCCCGACAATCAACCAGAGACGTATCGCATTATTGGGCAATATCTGAATACGTATATCATCATAGAAAACGAACAGGGGCTTGTTTTGATCGATCAGCACGCTGCCCACGAACGTATTTTATACGAGCTATTCGCTCAACGATTTCAAGAAGTTGCGTGTAGCCAGCTGCTTTTCCCTACCGTCGTTGCCGTAACACATGACGAAGCACAATTACTGATCGATAACGCAGCAACATTGGCAATACATGGTATCGCCATCGATCGTATCGCCAGTGACCGCATCGCTATAAGATCCGTGCCCGTTAACTTAAAAAATGCCGACCTGGCTGGCCTCTTAATTCACTGCGCAGATCTTTTTGCCCAATCACAAACAAATGTCGACATGCTGCATGAATATATCCGCGCACAGATGGCCTGTAAAGCAGCCGTCAAAGGCGGCGATGAACTATCCAAGCAACAAATAAACGAGCTGGTTACGCAGCTATCAAAAATAAACAATCGCCTGACGTGCCCACATGGCCGACCAACAATGTGGATAATCTCATTGCCAGAGCTTGAAAAACATTTTAAACGAATATAGAAATCGTAGGATTTTACCGGCTCAATCAAAACATCGATCCGCTCCAGCAGCCATTCTCTATGGACAGTCTGTCAATTTTTTGATATATTGGTGGTATTCAGAGGTTAATTTCACCCTTTAAATAAAAATGAAGAAACCATGTCGTATACACCAGATAAAATACGCAATATAGCCATCATTGCCCACGTTGACCACGGCAAAACAACGTTGGTCGATCGTCTTTTTGGAACAGCCGGTACAAAAACAGGCGGTCAAGAGCGCGCCATGGACACCAACGAAATTGAACGCGAACGCGGTATCACTATTTTGGCGAAAAATACCGGTATTCGGTATAACGGCTATAAAATTAATATCGTAGATACCCCAGGCCATAGCGATTTCGGCGGTGAAGTTGAACGTACGCTACAAATGGTCGAAGGCTTTTTATTGTTGGTTGATGCGGCTGAGGGCGTTCTTCCAGGTACGCGATTTGTACTTTCTAAAGCGCTTGCGCTACACCTCAAACCCATTGTCGTCATCAATAAAATCGACCGCCCTGATGCCGATATTGACCGCACACGACATGCCATTCATGACCTCTTTTTAGATTTAGCGTCGCATACTGGCCAACTTGAATTTCCGATACTATACGGGTCATCAAAACTCGGTTTCATGACCACCAATCCAGAACAAAAAACTGATTCGATGGCTCCGCTATTGGAAACTATTATTAGTACCGTTCCTGCACCACATATATCCGATGAGGGCTTACAGTTTTTATGCACAAACATAGATCACTCAGACTTCTTAGGCTCTATCGCTATTGGCCGTATTTTTAGCGGATCAATAAGCCTGGGACAAAAGGTGGTTGTTTGCAAAGGGCAAAAAATCAGCTCGCCAACCATGATCACCAAAATTTATACTTTCGAGGGTCTCGAGCGTATCGAACAACAAGATGCACAGTGTGGCGATATTGTCGCCATCACCGGTTTGAACGAAGATGCTCCAATCGGCAGCACCATTTGCGCAGCCGATAACCCTCGCCCATTACCGTATGTAGCTATCGATGAACCGACGATGTCGATGAATATCAGCGTTAATGATTCGCCATTTAACGGGCGTGAAGGCGAGTTTCTTACCTCACGCCACCTCAAAGCGCGTTTAGAGAAAGAATGCAAAACCAACGTTGCCTTACGCGTTGAGCCTACTGATGCGGCTGATACTTTTAAAGTTTCTGGTCGTGGGCAGCTCCACTTGAGCATCGTTGTCGAAACGATGCGCCGCGAAGGTTTTGAAATGCAATTATCAGCACCAGAAGTTATTTATAAGCAAATCGACGGTATAAAACATGAACCCGTTGAATGGATGGTTGTCGACACACCTGAAGAATACCAAGGTGTCATTATGGAGCGTTTAGGCCGCAAAAAGGCGCTCTTGCAACACGTTGAACACCACAGTAATGGCAGACTGCGTATGGATTTTAAGATTCCGTCACGAGGCTTGGTTGGTTTTAAAAGTCAGTTTCTAACTGATACGCGCGGTAATGGTATTGTTACCTATCAGTTTCATGGCTATGAACCATATAAGGGCGATATTCCCGGCCGCACCCGAGGGGCGCTCGTTTCCATGGAAAATTCGCCAGCAACGGCATATGCCTTAGATAACTTACAGGAGCGCGGCACGCTTTTTATTTCGCCAGGCCAGCAAATTTACGAAGGCATGATCGTTGGCGAGCATAGCCGCGAGAACGATCTTGACGTTAATCCGGGCAAGCTCAAAAAATTGAGCAACATGCGCGCGGCAGGATCGGATGAAAATGTCAAACTAGCACCGCCACGCATTATGGATCTAGAAACGTGCATGGAGTGGATAAATCCTGACGAGCTCGTCGAAGTCACGCCACTTTCTATACGCCTGCGCAAGAAAAGACTTAAGTCACACGAACGCAAATAGATTTCAAGAAAAAATCCTACAAAAAAATGAAAAAACTGCTCATACCGCTCATCTGTTTGAGTATTTTTGGCTTGGCAAAAGCACACGAACATCGAATGTGCAACGTTTATTTACAAGCTGGGCCACAAACGCAAATCACAGCAAGCATCCAACAGATTGGCAGGTTGTTTCACGGGACAACGGCAGACAAAATTCAGCAAATCTTTAGATTTATGGCGCATTTACAACATGTTTCATTTGATCGTGCGATTTTTCGCAAAAGAACAGCTCATCAGATAATTTCAGATGGCACAATAAGTGGCTGCACCGATGCAACAATAGTATTTGTTGCGCTAGCGCGAGCATGTGCGATTCCTGCTAAATATATAGAAACAATTGATAAAGAATGGCTGCTCAGCGATGGCCCGTCAATTAGCGGACACATTTATGCTGAAATTTACGATGCCGAGCAAAATCAGTGGATTCTGGTTGATCCAACCAATAAGAAGAGAATTAATGGTATCCCGAATAACCGCGTTCTTTTTAAAATTGGGCTCGATTCATGGGACATCGGCATCACCGATTACGAATCACTTTCTCAGGTATACCGGCTGTTCAAAACACAATGGCTTGAGACAAACAAAAGAAGTAATAATCACTTCAACAATTAGAGCTACCGGGCGTGTGGCGAATTTGAACTGTGCACTCTTCGATAAACTCAGAGTGAGCGGAATATATGATGGATGTACTCCGCGTGTTGTCTGACACTTTATTTCGCGTATCCGCTATATTCCGTGCATCCTGAGCTCCACACCCAATCATCCTGAGCACGTCGAAGGATGTCCTGTTTACCCACATCAAAACGATTGGCATCTAATAAAATTTTTGATCTTTAGGGCTCGATTTGCACCCCAGGCAATTCAATCTCTAACTCTGACTTATGCAGTCCAAACCACATGAACCCATGGGCGAATGGATTGCCGCTGAAGTCAATTTTTTTCAAGTGCTTAAGATCACGCAGATTTGCAGGAACTACAAGCAACTCATTGTTGCTTAAGTCCAAGATGCGCAGTCTTCTCAATTTCGATACCTGCCAGGGAATCAATGCCAGATTGTTGTTCGCCAAGGTAAGAACTCGTAGATGAGGAAAGCGACTGGCAATACGCTCAAAAATTTCACCGTCAAATTCTTTTATACCCAAATCACTGAGATCAAGTGTACGTGTTTTTTCGTCATAAAAAGACTCAGTCTGGCTCAGCGCCAAAATATGATCAAGAGCAGGTATGGCCGGTCTGCGACAAAGCGGACAAGAACCACGGGCTTGCACCCATTCATCCAAACACTTTTTGTGGAATTTTTGCGGATGTTGGCAACCAAGTCGCCTTGTCGTTACCGAAGCTCTTGGATTACTTTCCGGCAATGTTTTATCAAGCATTTCATAGCAAACGGGACATGTTGCATCAGGAAGCATAGAATGAGCAGCAGACCACGCAAACCCGACGAGTAACAATACGATAAAAATATTTTTACCCACACAATACATCTAATGCCCCTTTACCAACCTAAACATATTTTGAGTGTAACAAAAATAGACTCAATTTATGAATACCCCGAAAAGCACCAAAAAAACCACATAGCTATTATTAAGCGCAAACGGCTTCGTTCGCTCAGATCTTTTGGTTTGGTACGAACACTTTAGCAAATTCTTTAGCAATAGCGCGCAGTTGATCAACTTGTGCATCTGTAACCTGTTTTGATGAATAAATTTCATCGTAAAGCTCTTTATAAAGGGCAGTTACATAACTCACAAATTGAACCGCAAAAAGACGTACGAATTGGACTTCAATATCGTCCAAGAAATCTTCTTTGAGCAAAAACAAAATAAGCGTCTCATCAACAAAAGAATATGGCTGGTGCTGGCTTTGCTTGAGCAATTCAACAACGCGCTCGCCGCGCGCCAATTTTTGCTGTGAAATTTGATCCAATTCCGTGCCAAATTGTGCAAAATCTTGCAGTTCATGATACTGGGCTAATTCCAAACGCAACGACTTGGTCATTTTTTTAATAGCCGATGTTTGAGCGGCACCGCCAACACGCGATACAGATAATTCGACGTTAACCGCCGGACGCACACCACGATTGAACAATTTGGTATCCAAAAATACCTGCCCGTCCGTAATCGAAATCAAGTTCGTTGGAATATAGGCCGTAATATCATCGCTTTGAATTTGGACTACGGGTAACGCGGTCAAGGACCCACCGTTGAGCATCAGGCCGGCACGTTCGAGCAAGCGAGAGTGCAAATAAAAAATATCGCCAGGAAATGCTTCACGGCCTGGCGAACGACGCAAGAGTAACGACATTTCACGATAAGCAACGGCATGATTAGATAAGTCATCGTAAATAATTAGTGCATCATGCCCCTGATCACGAAAATATTCGGCAATCGTGCAGCCTACGTACGGCGCAAGATACTGATTTAAGACCGGATCACTCGGCTGGGCACTCACAACCACGCTATAATCCATTGCGCCATATTGCTGCAAGCGTTGAATAAATCGTGCTACACTCGCCTGTCGCTGGCCAACAGAAACGTACACACAAAAAACATTTTTGCCTTTTTGGTTGATAATCGTATCCAAAACAAGCGCAGTTTTACCGGTATTACGATTACCAATAATTAATTCTCGTTGACCGCGTCCGATAGGAACCAAAGCATCAACAACAAGCACGCCCGTCTGCAACGGCTCATGGATTGGCGCACGAGCAATAACACCAGGCACGGTGGCTTCAACAGGCCAATATGCTTGCGCATCGATATCACCACGCTCATCAATGGGCCGCCCGGTTGCATCGATAACTCGTCCCAATAACCCCATACCAACCGGCGCCTTAAAAACTTCGCCAGTTCTTTTAACAATTTCACGCTCAGCAACAGGAATATTGCCATAAACCAAAAAGACGGAAACAAAGTCTTCATCAAGGCTAAAAACAATGCCCCGATTACCGCCCTCAAAAGCAACTTCCTCGCCAAAAACAACATCGGTCAGCCCACTGACATGGCAAATATTGTCGCCGACTTGCAGCACAATACCGATGTCGTCTAAAGCGCGATTCGGCTTCTGCGTTAACGCCTGCTCAAACAGCGAAACCAAGTCAGTATTTTTTGTCTTCATCGTTCCCGTCCCATGTTACTTATGCATGCACTTATGCGCATCGCGTAATTTTTTCAACAAAGAATACTCCCATAAAACAGTCGAACTTTGTGCACGAATGCCAGCAATCAATCGCTTATTCACTTGGTATGAATACATGATTCTTCGGTCTAATTGATCTGCCAAAAAAGTTCGCACGTATTCAACCTGCTCTGCTGTTAATTCTGGAAAACTGGTAATGGCAAATACGGCTACATGATGGTCATCAAAAAAAATTCGTGCAATCGCATCGCACACATCTGGCAGCAGCGCCATACGGCTATGATCAATCAGCAGATTGATCAATCGTTCACAAATAGCCGGCATCCTCAGTTGTTCTTGCAGCATGATAACCATCTGCTCGCGCCGTTCATCGGTCATATCGGGCGCCTGGAAAAAGGGTAACCACCCATGGTGGCTGCGCAGCGTTGCCGATACCCGCTGAAGCGTTACACAATCATCGTAGGAAATACGATCACCAAATACGTTGATGAACGCACGCGCGTAACGTTTGGCGAGAATAGCTTGATCCTCACGCATCATGAGCGTATCACCTCAGCTATAATGGTTTGAAAAACGTATTCATTAAATTGTCTCGCTTTGTGCTCGTCGCGCATATATTCCTGCATCAAAAGACGATGAGTCTCAGTCAAAACAAGCGGACCTAATGTACGTTGCACCACACTTTTAGCATATTGTTCTTCTTGTTCTCGCCGCATAGCTTGCATAATTTGAGCCTGCATAGCACATTCATAGGCGTTTTTTTCTTGTTCTTTTTCAACCGACAGCCGCCATTTTTTTACTTTTTCCAATAATAATTCCGACTCATTTTTTTTTGATTCCATCGCCTGATCGAGTAATATTTTACCATCTTGAGCGCGCGTAATTTCTTCTTTAAGTTTCTTAATTTTTTGCAGTTTTTCCAATATCTGGTTTCTAATTACCGGATAGAAAAAGTAGCGAAATGCCTGTGCAAAAATAGCAAACAAAATAACCGCATTAATAATTCTAAAAACAACGAGAATAAAATCGGAATTAATCATGGGCCTGCGCCTTATTGGCCAAATCTACAGCCAACGCTTTTACCATAGCCTCATCAGGCATCGTCCGTGATGAAACAAGTTCTGATTGAATTGGCGGAATAGCACATACGGTATGCTTGAGCTCTGGAGCATGGTAAGCAAAGGCTTGTTGCGCATCGGCCCAAACATGTTCGATAGCCACTTGTTTGTTGGCCAAAAGTTCCTGCTGACCGACCAACTGCGCCTCCAAACTTTCCCGTCGCCGTCGCTGAAAATCGATAGCTGCAATAACAGGTTTCCACAAATAACGCTTCATCAGCCAAAAGGCGATAAGAAAATGCCCCATCTGAATGAAGAGCGTAAAATTCACGTCGATCATGACGTCCCCCCAACGATGTTTTGCTCGTTATCGCACCATCGCGCCAGGTAACACATTTTTTTAGGTGAAGAAAATCAATAAAATAGCTACAAGCAAAGCATATATCGCAACTGTTTCGACCAATGACATGGCCAAAATCATCGCACCACGCACGTTACCAGCACTATCCGGATATTTTCCCATGGTTTCGCACGCCTTTGAACCGATCATACCCTGCGCCAACGCCGGACCGATGGTTCCGATACCCATAACGACACCGGCAGCGATAAGGCCAGCAGCCTTTGCCATCAACACTGTTTCCATCTTATTTCCTTCCGCCCAATATCACCCGCAGATTATTGCATGTTTATTGCGATTCGCCCCTATACCGAAAGCTGTTCACCCGATTGTTGGGCCCTATTTACTTTATACTCCACATTGAATCGTTGCGCAATAGCGGCGACGTGCTTGAGCATTTCACCTTCATTGTGCTCGAAATCTTTGCTGCAAGGCAAGACTAACACGGGAACATCATTCAAAATGGGCGTTACATCATCTTTTTGGACCAACCATTTTTCGTGTTTTTCATGTAAACGCTTCAAATAATCAAGCGGAACGCCAGCTTCTTCGGACCGGTTACGCTTGCGTAAACGATCATAGCAAACCTCTGGATCAACTTGTAGATACAAAAAGCCCGTAGGTTTGATGGTATAGCCGTCTACCAGCCAATTAAACCATTCCTGATATAACTGCCACTCCAACGGCTGCATTACACCCATTTCATAACAATTTTTTGCAAAGCAATGGCGATCGCAATACACCGAGCGTTCAAGCACCTGAACGCCAGACAGGCATTCCTTGAGCCGTTCTTCTTGCTCTACAATGCGCGTTACAAATGCATACGTTTGAAACGTATACGCCCATCGCGTCGTATCTTTGTAAAATTTATCCAAAAGATTTTCGTTGTCATCCCCAACGTGCTGCCACCTACTCGCCGGCTCAAATACCGGATCAATATGCAAGCGTTCGTTGAGAAGACGCAGAAACGTAGATTTACCCGCCCCAATATTACCCTCTATAATCAAAACTTGTTTGAGAGACGTCGCACGTGTCATGTAAGGTCCTTTTTTTATTACATGCTTTTCAGTGTAACAGGGTTTAAAACACAGCTCAAACCTTGCTTTTTTACGCGATTCAGACGCAAAATCGGCGATATAAAAAAGGACACTTTAGCGCCAACTGCCGCTCCAATAATGGATCGCAAAGGTTTCCGGCCGGACATACCTGCGCATTACACGATCACGCGGCGATCCGCCAGCCCAAAATCTACGTGCCCCTGTGAAGGGGAATGGATAAAAGAAATTGCAGGGATATGCAATAATTCGATCGCTGTCATGCTGAACATGTACCAGGAACATGCGGGTAAAAAAATCAGGGCCGGTTATGCGGCACACGTTACGCGGATTATCTAATATAGCAGCATTCGCTATTTTTTTCAGCTCATCAAGACACGCGCGCAATAGAGGATGTCCAGGTACGGCACCAATAAGAGCATTGCAAATCGTAGCGCCCTCCAATCCAACATAAAGACGTGACGTATGATGCAAAACATCAAACGGCTTCATGCAATCAATATCAACGTCAACATAAACACCGCCGTATTGATATAAAATTTCGTAGCGTAAAATATCTGATTTTGCGCCCCAATTAGTTAGTCGATTAAAAAGCGCCTGGCAATCGAGCCGCAGACTTTTTATGTCTTCATTGCCCCACATCTTGTACTCCCAATCTGGGTGCTTTTGCTGCCATGTCGCAACCATAACCTTATAACATTCTGGTAAGGGCCGAGGGCCTAGCCAAATTTGATGAATTTTTTTGGGAATAATTGGTACCGACTCAAAAGATACCCGCTCAAAATTATTTTTGTCGTATAAATCTTTGAATGTTTGATATGCGTGAAATCGAGCACCGTACATCGATTGATCAAAATTAACTATTCCGCAAGCGATCCCAACAACCCCAAATGGTACCAAAAATATGGCCCTACGCATGAAAACCCCTTTTACTGGCAATAAAGACAAACCTCGATCAACTTTATCGTAAAGTAACTCCGAAAACAATCGGACCGGCTCCCCTACAGGTTTTTTGAAAAAAAAAGAGAACGCGGTAGACTAGGTCTGAAGTTTCTAAAAATCTCGTGATTTTAGGATTTGTATACATGAATGGTACGCGATATCTGTGGGCAATGTTTTTCCTGTTCAGCACCAATGCACCAATATATGCACAAAATGAATTTGCTCCAGAACCCGGTGACATCGATATGTCGCAGTTTGATACCGGCTTTAGCAATTTCAAAATTACCAGAAAAATAACTCCTTCCAGTATTCTGCAAACGCTGTATAGCACCGTACATATTAACAAATTACTCGAAAACGATCTCTACGCATATACCGCCCCATTCAATACGCGAGAAATTTTCACATATCCATCACTTTTTTCATGGACGCCATATCAAAGCCAAGTTGGCCTACATATGTTTTATCAACAATCAACAAATCTCTTCCCAACCTGCTGCGGCATTCAAGACTTTCTCAACCTTTTTAATCAAGATTTTTTACAAACACTTAATGACATTGAAATTCTTAAAAGTTTAGGCGTTTGCGTTCCCGATGCCATCCATCTATTCAACAACGCTCGCGTCGAACAACGGCGCGTTGGTTTTCTCTTTGACGCATACAAACAATGGTGCTCATGCGGCTTTGGCGTAGAATTACCGCTATACGCGATTGCACGCAATTACAATCTGCCGCTTGAAGATCGGCATGAAATCGAATCGCAACTTACCCCGCTAGAAAACGAAAAAACCGAAGATGCCGAATGGTATAAATACGCGCTCGAAACGCGCTTTGGATTAGGAGATTTGCGACTCACACTGGCCTATGATGTCTATCGTGCCGATAATTTTAATCTTGCCGTTGGCACAAAAATTACACTTCCCACGGCAACGACGTTTGCCAGTGGCTTTTTCCGTGGCTCTGATTTCAAAAAAAGAGTCTGTCGCGGCTCATTTGATCTGACCGAAACGATGGAACAGGCAGAAGCAGGCAATTCCCAAGCCATTGAAACATTCCGAACGCTTGGATTGCAGTGGGTTAACCAAATGGGAGCTATGCTCTTGGCTACCGATTTAGGTAATGAACACCGCTGCCAATTAGGGATATATGCCGAACCAACCATACGCCTTACCAACCAAATATCGGCGGTTGCTTGCGCGCGTGTCAATTGGATTATGCCAAAAACAGTATGCCGTTTTTTCAAAGAAACAGTTAACCCAGCCGATTTTGCCGACGATCTTTTTAATCCAGAAAAGTTTCCACCAGCTGAAAAGGAAGAGCGGTCGGAGGCGGCTCTTTTATTTCTCCAAAATCGCCTGATCAACGTTCTCTTCCCCTGCCAATATAGGGCACATTTGAAATCGCAACTCGAAATGCAGGCAACAATCGGCCCTTGGATCCAATTTACTGATGCATGGGGAATCTTTGTCGGTTATGATTTTTGGCATACGACAGCAGATCATTTCAGCGCTATTTACAACGGGGGACAATCGGTACAAAGCGCATGCGCCCTCCGACCAAGCGCAACCCAACATAAAATGGTTATTAAAGGAACATACACCCAGCCAAGTGACCGCCACACGATGGTATTAACGCTTGGCGCTGACATTTCAATGGTTTCTCACGGTATCGGACAAGATTTTACCGGGGTCATCGCCCTAGAATGGAATTTTTAAAGGAGCTCGTTATGAAAAAGAAAATAACTCTTGGTTTGCTATGTTTTGTCTTTTTATCCAACAATGTCACCATGTCATACCAACTGAGTAACACGCTACTGCGCGCACTCGATGGTGTACCACCAGCCTTCGATGGGATCACGCTTTTTCAGATTGGACAAATGATTGAAAAAATTCGCAGCATGCTTTATGGCACGTTTGATCCTAAAACCAAAACACGTACCGGCCTCTATATTTTCCATGGCAAAAAACATACAATTCATGAGCTGGCAAAATTAGAAAAAGAGTTTACCAAAGACACGCAGTCCCAGCGAGAATTACAAACGATACTTCGCGAAATAAAAAAAGAATTTATCGACTCAACCAAAGAATTCATGAGCCGGGTCAAAGATTACAAGCCGCTTGTGCTCAACCTCATGCAAGAATCATGCAAATTAAACAATATTCCAAACCATCCAATGCTCAATTGGGCAAATACGCAAACAGGCCAAGAAGAGGCCTCATTCCAAAAACAAGTTACTACTTTTTCTGAGGCAGTATTCTTCTTCGACGGTCTGTGCCTCTTCCTGCGCGATTTGTTTCAAAGCACACCGCGCGGTCAGCAGCAAATGCGTGCCCTGCGTGCTGAGCTTGAGGCAAAGGCTCGCGGCGGGTTACTGCATTAAAAATTAAAACATAGGGGGCCATGGATACACACGCACACGAGGAAATAAACGGAACGGTTGAACGCGTCGTTTATGAAAATCTAGAGACAGGGTTCCGGATTTTTGCGCTCGCTAGCAAAGTAGCGTCCGTTACGGTCACTGGTTGTGTTCCCCCACTGAAAGCCGGTCAAAACGTAAGCGTCACGGGGGCATGGGTTACACACCCCAAATTTGGTAAACAATTTCAGGCGGCACAATGTGTTGTATCATTACCAGCAACTACGGCTGGTTTGTGTACCTATTTGTCATCTGGGGCACTCAAAGGCATCGGTGCTGTTTATGCCCAAAAGCTTGTCGCGGCCTTTGGCGATCAGGTACTGGAAGTAATCGATAAACGACCCGAAAAACTCAAAAAAATAAGCGGGTTGGGCGCCAAACGCATTGCCGGCATTATTGAAAGCTGGCGTGAACAAAAAGCAATCGCACACATCATGGTCTTTTTACAAGACAAAGGCATAACGCCCGCGTATGCCTATAAAATCTACAAACGATACAACACTCAAGCAATCACCATTGTGCAAGAAAACCCCTATCGGCTTGCCGAAGAAATTTGGGGGATTGGTTTTAAAATTGCCGATCAAATTGCCCATCAGATGGGATTTGATCATCACAGTTCGTTTCGCATACAAGCCGGCATGCTGTATGCCATCAGCCAGGCAATCGGCTCAGGACATCTATATATCAGCATTGAAGATCTCAAAACAACCACCAAAGAGCTTCTCGGACTAACAGCGCCAGACCTCGACCGCATGCTCAAAGAAAGTTTTTCACACTTACACGCCCTGGGGAAAATCAAAATCATTAATCACTGCGATAATCATTTTGTTACCACAGCGCAGGCATATAAAAACGAACACGACGTTGCCCAAAAAATTAAGCTGCTTCTTGGATATCCGCCGCGACTCGGATTGCCAATCGCTGCTATCTACCAAAGGCTTCGCGCACAGGACGGCACCATTCAACTCAATGAAGATCAACAACGCGGTATCATGGCTGCCATCCAGGCGAAAATCACGATCATCACTGGCGGCCCCGGCACCGGTAAAACGACATTAATTACCCAATTGCTCGAAATTCTTGAGTGCCACTGCGTGCGCTTTAAACTTGCGGCACCAACCGGACGTGCGGCCAAACGCATGACGGAAAGTACCCGCCGGCCGGCCAGCACTATCCACCGACTACTGGAATTTGAGCCGGCAGTCATGCGATTTAAATATAACGAAGAACACACCTTACCCGTTGATGTACTTATCGTTGACGAATCGTCCATGATCGATATCTTTTTAGCCAACGCACTCCTGAAAGCCATTCCGCTCTATGCGCACGTAATCTTTATCGGCGATACTGACCAATTACCGCCTGTTGGCGCCGGTAATTTTTTACGCGATCTCATAGCCAGTGGCTGCACCACCTGTATCAAACTTACGCATATTTTTCGTCAAGCACAGCACAGCCTCATCACCGTCAACGCACACCGCATTAATAGCGGTGTATTTCCGGCAAGCGCGTTACCCGAAACGCGCAAAGATTTTATATGGATCAAAGAAGAAGATCCGACGACCCTTACCAAGCATATCGAACAGCTTCTACGCGGGCTTTTAGCCAATAACCACATTGCCTCCCATGAAACCGTCGTGCTCAGCCCCATGAACCGCGGGTTGGCTGGAACACACAAACTCAATAATGACCTTCAGCAACTCCTTAATGGCAACCAAACTGAAAAATGCACCTTCGGGCTCACAGAGTTCAAAATCGGCGACCGTGTCATGCAAATTCGTAACAATTACGAAAAATTTGTATTTAATGGCGATATGGGCACGCTATCGGCTATCAATCGTGAGGAACAAACGGTGCAGATAAGTTACGGTGATCGGGCAGTTGCATATAAATATACCGAACTTGACGAAGTGGTACTTGCGTACGCGATAACTGTGCATAAAAGCCAGGGATCGGAATACCCCGCCGTCATCATTCCATTATTCTGCCAACACTTCACCTTACTTGCCAGAAACTTATTATATACCGCCATTACACGAGCAAAAAAATTATGTATCATAATAGGGCAACCTAAAGCGATAGCAATCGCCATAAAAAACAACAAAAGTGTGGCACGAAAAACATTTTTAAAAGAATTTTTGACGCAAGAGGTAACGTGTTTATAAAAAAATGCATTATTTTCGCACTGGCCCTCAGCGCATATACAACGTGCAGCGCATTTTGGGGTTCTTCTAACCGCAGAACAATCATGCTCAGCCCGGCTGGCGACGCGCAAAATCCTGGTCGCGCACTCTTTGATAGTTTCGAGCGTGGTGTTGCACGGCAGTTAGCAGAAGCGCTTAAAAAAAGGCTGGAAAACGAACTTAATATTCGCGTTGTATTGACCCACGAAGCTGGTGAATCAGTTACCCAAGAACAAAAAGCAACGTTTGCCAACCGACTGAAGGTTGATCTTTACCTGGCTTTGAGCGTCATTCCGGGTGATCGCCTTACGCTCAGTTCGTTGTATTACAAAACAGCTAATATGCCGTTACAGCCCAGCAGCAAGCTGAGTCTTTACCCGAGCACACAGGCATATCTTTTTAACGCACAAAAAACATCCAACTGGGCGTCACTTTTTTCAAAACAATCCGTAACATCCTTACTCTACAACCGCGCGTTAGGAGCACCGATAAAATCTCTTGAGGGCATTCTTGCCCCGGCATTCGATGTTGAAATGACGATAACGGCGTTAGGCGATGTGTACAGCTATCTGGAACCGCTCAGCGCAGCTCTGAAGGAGATGCTCCATGAACAATAATTATAAAAAATTAATCATCGTAGCTGGCATATGCTTTGCCGTGGGCGTTTCATATTACGGTTGGCACCGCGAATGGTTTGCCTTTCGAACACCACTTTGGCCATCAACAGCACCATCCAGACCATCAACGTATACCAAATACAGAGCAACGCTTTTTGCCTGGCGCAACCAGCAATGGGTAAAAGAATTCAGCGAGATTTTACGCTCAGAGTACGAAGCTGAAAACGCCAAGATCTTGCTGCAGACCCTGTTTAATTTTTTGCATGAAGAAAAAATACTAGCAAAAAAAGTAACCGTAGAATGCGTGATGGCGGAAATTACCGGCCAAGAGCTGATCGTTTGCTTGGACAAAAACCTATTTTCAAAACAAATAGCTACATACGATAAAATCATGGTCATGAATGGCATACTCAAAACGCTCAAGGAAAACGATATTACCCGACCGCTCATTCGTTTTTTGGTTAATCATCAACCGATGAACGACGCGCATCTCGATTTTTCCATCGCCTGGCCGCTTGAAGGTTTTGCCTAAACCTTGCCCACACCGCCTTTTTCTTGAATATGTGCTTGCCAACGTGCAATAATGAATACGATTAAAAAAGGGGACACTGATGTTTAAAAAGCAATTGGCAGGGATTTATCTGCTCTGTTTTTTTGGATCCGTCTACACCATGCAAAATACGCCGCAATCGCGCCCGGCCGTAATCGCAGACATTAATTCGGTTATCACACAAAATATAGACAAGAAAAAAGATGCACTTTGCTCAGAGCTAAAATGTGGAACGTTTATGTTATGGCTCAAATTGCAGTTCGCATTTAGACAACCAATATATAGCGAAGCATCGGCACAAAGCACGTTTTTTGATTTCTTAGATGCCATTCCCGTAGAAAATCAACAGCCCGTCGTTCGCTGGCACCACCAAAAGCTTCCTCGTATCATGGCCGCCTGGATACTTGATAAAACGCTCACGACAAGACATGTCATGGATCGCGCTGAATCTTACTTCACAGAACAGGGTTATTCTGAAGCAGACAAAAGTGTATATCAGGCCATGGTAAAAACAACGTTCGAACAAGAAACCCTTGCCAAAACATCAGACCCCAATGAAAAAATACTACGCATATTAGGCGATTACCGCCAGCAAGGGCGCCCAACGTATCTCATCGGCCATTGTGCGCCAGAATCACACAAGTTAATCGCCCAGAAGGCCAAAGATGTTCTTGCGCAATTTACGGGTGTTCTCTTTTCTTACCAGGCACCCGATGTTACGTCACAGACCCTTTTTAATCGTTCTTGGTGGCTTGAACACCTCAAACTGCCATCTGATCAGCAACATATTTTTATTGACGATGGCTCACTGGAGTCTGACCAAACACCAGTTATGAAGCAGACAGAGAGTGTGAAGTTGTTCGACTCAGAAAGAACCATATCGCCCGTACGAATATAACCGACACAGCGCAAATACTTGATAAAAATTCATGCGGTTAATATGCTTAAAACCAGGTTATTTCTAAGGGGTATAAAATGCGTATTTTTCTGAAAAAAAGTTTATTATTGCTCGTTGTGGCAAGCAGTTTTTTTGCCTCACCATGCCTGGCCTTATCGGAACTTGCCCGAACTAAAGGTTTTGTGTATCTCAATGAAGTAGATCCAACCATTCTCGTTTCTTTGCGCTATATCACACCAAAAAACTTTGTAGGCACACCGGTCGATGGCTATAAAAAGCCACATCTCGTTCTAACCAGGCAAGCAGCTGAAGCTCTCAAAAAGGTGCAAGCTGACGTTAAAAAAGACGGCTACAGTTTGGTTGTTTATGACGCTTATCGTCCGCAACAAGCCGTCGACCACTTTGTGCGCTGGAGTAAAAGCACGGATCAATCAACCAAAGCCCAATATTATCCATACGTCGATAAAACCAAAGTTTTTGAGTTAGGCTACATCGCGGAACGTTCGGGCCATAGCCGCGGGAGCACGATTGATCTTACCATCATCAAAGACGGCGAGACTCCCCACGAAATTCAGGAGAGCGAACGCATATTACTTGATGGAAAGCCAATTAAGTTCCTTGATGATGGCACGGTGGACATGGGTTCGTCATTTGATTTCTTTGGGCCAGCGTCACACTTTGAAAATGATTTGATTGAAAAAGAATTTAAGGCCCGCCGCGCGTATCTGAAAACCATTATGGAAAAGCACGGCTTTAAAGATTACGCCGAAGAATGGTGGCATTTTACCTTAAAAAATGAACCGTATCCCGCAGACCAAGACAGCAGCTACTTTAATTTCGCCATCGACTAGACCTCGTACCTTTGAACGATTCAGTCGTCTGTTTGGTATCGATTTTTTTGACAAAGATCCGCAAAAATCGTAGACTGAAAGTTAATTTACAGTAAAAACGTGTCGGTTTTCATGAATACGCAAGGGGTCTTATGAACAAAAACATGCTTTTTGCCGCAGGTATCGTTTTTGGCCTATCAACGGCAAGCATATCCGCCATGCAGGGCCAGTTAGTAAAAATCAAGGACGTTAATCCAACCATTCAAACATATCTTGTGTTTGCAACGCCGGATAATTTCACCGGGCAAAAAGTATACGCCAGCGACAAGTGCTACGTTTTGAAAGAAGTAGCCGAAAATCTTGATATCATCCAAAAAAAACTTAATCTCATAGGGCTTGGACTACTCATTATCGATGGCTATCGCCCCCTTTCGGCTCAGCAAAAATTCTGGGATTTAATCCAGGACGAACGATATGTTTCAAACCCAGCAAAAAATGGCGGCCGCCATACGCGCGGAACAGCCGTAGATGTTCTCATCATCGACCTGAAAACGGGACATCCGCTGCCATTTCCTCTCAAGATTTCGGATCTTAAAGATTCTTCATATTTCTCGCCTAAAGTTTGTCACGGACATATGGATCTCCCCGAGGAACAAATACACAATCGTGAATTTCTCAAAAAGATCATGACCGAAAACGGGTTTGAATCATATCCGTATGAGTTTTGGCACTATGATCTCGTGGGATGGCAAAATCATCCCGCGCTAACATTCGAACCTGAAGTATAACCATTAAACCATGTTTTTTTGGAGACACGATGTATAATCGTAAATTATTTTTCATCACAAGCGCTTTTTTAACCGCATTGATCGGCACATCCGCAATGGCTATGATGGCCGCTTCGACGTTCCGCACAAAAGGGGGGCATGTTGCCATCATAGAACAAGTAACCACGAAAGATTTAAGCGCTGAGGCAGCCGTCTTTCACGATGCATTCGTCGAATCATACACCAAGCTTCCCGCAATCGTGGAAGCTGTGCTCAAAAAACATCCAACCCTTGAAGCATTTTTGACCAAGGCATTTGAAGACGAAATTGCCGATTTTGCCAGCAAAAAAGATGGTGCCTACTTCCTCCATGCGGTTATCGATGGCAAGGTCGTCGCTTATATGTCTTTTGACGTAAAAGACAAAGAAGCCTATGTCAGAGAGCTAGCCGTTTCGCCGCAATATCAGGGGATAGGTCTTGGCAAAGAACTTGGGAAAACTATTTTCAGAATAAAGCCAGAAATAACCACCGTCCGGGGTGTTACACGCCGTGCAAACCTTCCCGCCCTCGGCAGCTACAAGCATCTCGGCCTTGTTGAAAGCTCTGTTGGCCACGAAGGATTTGATCCAAGCGTTTACGTTGGCTTGGAATATACCAGAAAGTAATAAAGGATAATCATGACACAAGCCCCATTACGCGTTGAGGGGCTCACCAAACAGTTCGGGGTGGGTTTATTTGCTCGTTACATCCGCAAGCAATCGCCCTTCACTGCGGTCAATAACATCTCGTTTTCCCTCAAAGAAGGTGAAATTTTAGGCTTTCTTGGCCCCAACGGCGCCGGAAAGACAACCACCATTCAAATGCTCTTGGACGTCTTAACGCCAACAAGTGGCTCGGTGTATTACCTGGGCAAAAAATTAACTAAAAATCGTTCGGTTTTACAAAATGTATCTTTTGCCAGCGGTTATTCGCGTCTACCTAGCTCGCTCACCGTACGACAATGTTTAACCGTCTATGGATTGCTCTATGATTTGCCGCTTAAAACGATCAAACCGCGCATTGAGCACGTGTTACGCGAATTCGATATTATGCATCTGGCTGAACGTAACGCATCGACGCTTTCAGCCGGACAAACTACCTGTGTGTTACTTGCGCGTGCGTTTTTGGTTAACCCTTCCGTTGTTCTCATGGACGAACCAACGGCAGCACTCGATCCGGAAAATGCACACCGCGTTCGCGCATTCATCAAAAAACAAAACAAACTCAGTGCCGTCTCGATTTTATTTACCTCGCATAATATGATCGAAGTGGCCGAATTATGCGATCGGATACTCATTCTCAAACAGGGCGCGATTATCGCCGATAACACGCCGGAATTTTTGGCCGCAAGCGTTTCACGCGCCCATGTTCAGCTCGTAGCAGTGGATAGCCTGCCCGGATTAGAATCGTACGCCAAGGCGCAAGGGCTTGAATACCACACAGAAGAAAAGCACATTACGATTGTTGTCGAAGAACACGCGATAGCAAAATTACTTGCCGGTATTGCACAGCAAGGGTTGGCATACGATCAAATTTCGATTGAAAAACCGTCGCTAGAAGATTACTTCTTATCCATTGCGCGAAAAGGGTAATGATGATTTGTTTCAGACACATTACAGCTGTTTTACTCAGGCACATTATTTCTTTGGCGCGCATTTCCTGGCTCGTAGAGATTACCTACTGGACAACTCTTGATCTTATTATTTTCGGTTCTATTGGACGAGCCGTAACATTGGCTAACGCAGGTCCGGCGGCTTTGGGAACGCTTCATGCACTCGTTGCCAGCGTCGTGCTTTGGTATGTGGTACTACGCAGCGGCATAACGATCGGTTTTGCGTTCTTGAATGAACTCTTTGATAGCAACCTCACCGCACTTTTTGCGACACCCCTTACCACCTTGGAGTGGATGGTAGCCATAGGCCTTACCAGCACACTAGCCGCGATCACAAATTTTACTACTGGATGGGCGATGGCATGGATTATTTTCGATTATAATTTACTTTCAATTGGCTGGCCGCTTCTGACAACCATTGTCTCACTACTCATTTCAGGATGGGGACTCGGGCTTTTCATCATGAGCTTTTTAATGTTTATTGGCAAAAAGGGAACATCGATGACCTTTGCGCTTTGTTGGTCATTGGTGCCATTCAGCGGTGTATATTATCCGGTCAGCGTCTTGCCGCCTATGCTGCAGGCAATTGCCCAGTATATCCCCATGGCGCACGCCTTTGAGGCGATTCGCCAATACGTTACAACCCAAGCAAGCCCCTGGCACCACCTAGTAACCAGCTTATGGCTCAACGCAATATTTGTGCTTTTAGCCATGATCGTTTTTCACTGGTCACTGAAAATAAGCAAAAACCGCGGATTGGCACGGCTCGAATTGGAGTGGTAACATGCGCATGCGCCGCATAGCGGGTGTCGTTATGACCCACTGCGTTGAATATCTAAAAAAATCGGAGTGGCTTGAAATTATCGTGTGGTGGATCACCAACATATTGATGTTCGGTTTTTTGGGAAAATCGGTAACGCTTATCACCGCCAATCCAACCACCGGGCTCATGATTATTATTGCCATTGTTGCCGCCAGACCGGTTATCATGCAGGGCTCGGCAGGCATGGGGCGTGTTATCACCGACGAACTTTCCGGACATACATTCACCGCATCAATGGCAACGCCTATAACCTTTTTGGAATGGACGGTGGCAACTGGAATTGTTGGTTCGATCGGTACACTTATCCGTTGGGCGCTTGGTTACGTGCTCGTAATTCTTTTTTTTAACGTGAGCAGCCTCGTGCTTGCTGGCAAACTCCTTCTTCTTATGTTCCCCCTCTTAATCACCGGCTGGATTTTTGGCGTGTATTTATCAGCGATGGCATATGGTATGGGCAAAAAGAGCATTTCTTTTATCAAAGTTTTGGGGTGGTCGGTGGTAACCATTAGTGGAACATGGTGCCCGGTATCAGCACTGCCACACGCACTTCAAAAGATCGCCTGGCTTTCGCCAATGACCTATGTTTTTGAAGGACTGCGCGCGCAATTAACAACCGGCACTATGATCTGGCCAAACATAACAACGAGTCTGGCGCTTAACGCATGTTACTTAGTACCTGCCGTTCTTATCGCTTTAACCATGTTCAAACAGGCAAAAAAGAACGGTTTTACTCAGCTAGAGACAAAGTAACAATTTGAAAACTCTTGTGCAGATCTAGCAGTCCAGTATATAATCTGTATAGATACTCGGGGAAAAATCGCACGGAGTAAACGATGGTAAAACGCGACCTACAAGCAAAAATTAGAAGTCTAGCCAAGCAATTTCCAGTGGTCGGTATTTTCGGCCCACGCCAATCGGGCAAGACAACATTGGCGCAAATGGCGTTCCCAAAGTATACCTATGTATCGCTTGAAGACATCAAAGCGAAAGAGCTTGCAACCAATGATCCATACAGCTTCTTCGATCTTCATCATAATAAACACGGTATTATTTTGGACGAAATCCAGACGGTTCCATCACTTTTTTCATATCTACAAACCTGGGTTGATAAACACAAAAGGCCCGGTTATTTCGTCATTACCGGATCACAAAATTTTTTGCTCAACCAAGCCGTTACGCAAACATTGGCCGGACGTATCGCCATTACCACGCTACTCCCCTTTGCTATCCATGAACTAGTACGGGCTAAGCTACTTTCTGGCAGTCTTGATCGCGCCGTATTTCGCGGCGGCTATCCACGCATATACACACAAAAAACACTTCCTTCCGAGTGGTATCAATATTACATTCGCACGTACGTTGAGCGCGATATACGGCAGTTAAAAAATGTCGTCAATCTGGAACAATTTCAAAAATTTATTGGGCTATGCGCTGGCCGCGTTGGACAAATACTCAATGTTTCGTCACTGGCAAACGACTGCGGCGTTACCGTAGCCACGGCAAAATCGTGGCTTTCATTGCTCCAAGCCAGCTACATCATTTTCCTGTTACAACCATACCACAAAAACTTTAGCAAGCGACTGATCAAATCGCCCAAATTATATTTTTATGATACCGGTCTGGCCTGCTCACTACTCGGTATTGATGAACCCGAACAGCTCATTATGCATTACCTGCGTGGCGGATTAACTGAATCATTTATTGTGAGTGAGGTTCTCAAAATATCATATAATCAGGGCCGCGAACCCCGCTGTTATTTTTGGCGAGATAATATGGGTCGCGAAATTGATGCCATCGTTGAGCGAGGCGGCCGCATTATTCGATTGGAAATCAAGGCGAGCAAAACGATCAGTTCAAACTTTTTTGATAACCTTACCTATTGGAACCAATTAGCCAAGCGCGATGTCACCGATAGTTATGTTATATACGCCGGTAATGAAACCTATAAACGCCAAACCGGTAATATTGTCGGCTGGAAGGATATCACGTCGATTTTCAAGTAACGTGTTATAATTAACCAGTTAGATCCCCGAAAAGAGTGATATAGGTGTCCAATGGTTCAGTATCAAAATAAAGTTCACGAAATCGATCAACTCAAAAAAGAAATTGACGCTCTTGGTCCGCTCTCTAAAAAAACGCTCAATGAACTCAAAGAGTATTATCGCATCGGGTTAACGTATACAAGCAACGCGCTGGAAGGCAATTCGCTCACGGAAGGAGCCTAACATGAATCCAACAGCGCTCTTGTATTTAGAAGATTTTAAACTTTTGAACAACAAGGCCACGGTCGTCGAAATACGCCCAGAGGATAGCCGAACCGCCATTATCTTAGACCAAACTATTTTTTACCCTCAAGGTGGCGGCCAACCATTTGATTTGGGAACCATAAAAGGCGCACAGTCTCTATTCACGGTCACTGATGTACGACTTGTTGATGGAATCGCTAAACATTTTGGTACCTTTGAAGGCGCGCCGTTCCAATCCGGCGAAACGGTTGAATGCTTCGTTGACGCCGTACGGCGTGTATTGCACAACCGTATACACTCGGCCGGCCATATTATCGATAAAGCACTTGTTGAGCTCAATATTGCGTGGCAACCGGGCAAATCCTATCATTTTGCCAATGGCCCATACGTCGAATACACCGGCAGCCTGAATGGTCTTGACAAAGATAAACTCAAGGCTGATATTGAACGCATTTGCAATGGCTGGATCAAACAAGGGCTTGAAGTAAAATCAATTGCCATGGATAAAAGCCAACTCACACGCCGGTGCCAGTTTGTGCCAAGTTATATTCCAGAAGGCAAACCGGTTCGCGTTATATTTTTCGGTGAATTTTGCAGCCCATGCGGGGGAACTCACGTAGGCAACATCTCAGAAATCGGCGCCATAACCATCCGTAAGATTAAAGAAGCTGATGGAGCCATCCGCGTTTCATATGACGTAGCGCGATAGCGCATACTCCAAGTAGCTACTTCCATGCCGAATTAAAAACACCCTGTGCAATGATTTCGTTGAGCTTCTTGCGCTCAGAGGGAAATTCGCGTTCCTGCAGTTCTTTTGGCAAATCTTCAAGCTTGCCTGGGCGGCCAATGGCGCACATAGCCTCGACCTGGTAATGCGCGGGAATTTGGAGAACTTTTTTGGCATCATCATAATCAAAGCCCTCCATGCCATGCACCACCAAGCCATTGATTGAACCCTGAAGTGCAAGATTTTCCCACGCCGCTCCCGTATCAAAAGAATGGGTTCGCTCGGGTTTTTCGTTGAACTCAAACTTTTTGCGCGAAATAATCACTAGCAGCGCCGCAGCTTTATGGCACCAGGTTCGATTAAATGGATCAAGTAAATCAAAAAAAATATTCCAGTGTGGTGAATCTTTTTTGGCGTAAATAAACCGCCATGGCTGACCGTTGTATGAAGACGGCGCCCAACGAGCGGCTTCAAAGAGTGTTTTTAATTCTTCGTCGCTTACGGCTTCGCCAGACATCGCCCGCGGCGACCAACGCTTGATAAAAATATCGCTTATTTTATGATCTGCTTTTCTTGGTACTGCTGACATGTGAACCTCTCTCAAAAATATCGTCTATATTACGCCAACTTACTACGGTACCCTGGGCGCGTTTCTGATTTTTTGAACCAGCATAAATAACGTATCCAGGCGCTGTTTTTGCGTGCGCCTTGGAAAGCGTGGAAAAATAATACAGCCCTTTAAAAAAGTCATTAACAATCGTCTTGCTTGCCTTGATTTCAACGGGAACAAGTTTGTTTTTTTTGTGAATAATACAATCAATTTCATTGCCCGTCTGATCGCGCCAAAAATAAACATGATGCGGCCGCTCGCCAGCGTTGTAATAATGTTTAATAATATCAGCAACAATCATGGATTCGATAATATTACCTCGCAGATAATGGTCGTTGAGTTGGTCGACCGATTGAATATCGAGCAATGAACAAACCAATCCTGAATCATAAAAATAGATTTTGGGCGACTTTATCAGCCGCTTGCTAAAATTTTCATGATGCGGTTGTAAGAAAAAAATAATGTAACTTGCTTCCAAAACCGAAAGCCACGACTTTGCCGTTCTTTGGTCAACACCACAATCAGTAGCCAAAGACGTAACATTAAGCAATTGACCAACACGGCCGGCACATAATCGAATAAAGCGCCTAAACGTAGCAAGCTGTGAAATATTAACGATATGCCGCGCATCCCGTTCAACATATGTTTCTATGTAATCCAAATACCAGCTCACCGGATCAAGGTCGTGATCATAAATACGCGGGTAAAACCCCTTCCAAGCAAGCGATTCAATCGCCGCTGGTAACAGTTTATTTGAACGCATTTCAGCAATAGAAAGAGGTAATAACGTAAAAATGGTTATGCGCCCGGCAAGCGTTTGCGATATTGCCTGATTCAAGACAATATTTTGTGATCCAGTCAGTATAAAATACCCAGGTTTATATTCGGCATCGACGAGCAGCTGTACATACGACAAAAGTTTCGGAACGCGCTGAACCTCATCAATAATTATACCATTGCCATTATCGTATGCCTCGAAAAAACGCCGCGGATCGGCCTCGGCTAATTCGCGATCTTCAAACGTTTCAAGCGATACATACGCATATTTTTTAAAAACAGCTTTTGCCAAGGTTGTCTTTCCCGATTGTCGGGGGCCCACTATGGCAATGACCGGAATTTTCTTGGCCCGCTCTGAAAGATCTTTACGAAGATATCTGGCAAACATACCCGCTCCAACGCTATTCAAAAACGCACAACCCCTCCCATGACAGATTCTGCATCGCGATGTAGGATTTGTCAAACCGCCCTCATCAGCCATCCCAGCCAGCAGCAAAAAAATAATTTAAATTTATTTGAGCGATTTTTTTAGGGCTTCGATCATCTCGCGCGTTCCGGGAAACGGAATTTTCGTATGCACCTGGCTGAGTAAAATCCACGTACCCTGCACAATTTCACGCGGACAAAGCGAGTTCTCACCTTCGACATATGCGGCAAAATACGTCACTTTTTTGCACACAAATTTGCCATAATTTTCGCAACTGCGCGATTGGCACCTGCAATTAAATGTTTCGCAAAAAGGTTCGAGGGAAAGATATTCTTTTACGCGCAGGCCAGTTTCTTCGGTAAGCTCTCGCTGGGCAGTTTGCTTGGCGTCTTCATGCGCATCGGCATGCCCCTTGGGAAACCCCCAATGTCCAACCGTATGTTGTATGACAAAAACCTCCCACAAGCCATCTTTTTTGCGCAGCGGAATAATGCCAAAAGACGCATCATGCGTTAATTGCTGACCTGGTTCACCATCCATAAAAACTCCTTAAACATACGCAAGTACTCGCCAAAATTATATGCGTAATTATTAAGCGTAACAAACAAAAATACTCTTAAACCGAGTCTCTGCCCGCTCGTTGCCTAAATCGTACACTCTCTTCATAAATGGCTCGAGCAAATTCATCCATCAATATGATAATATCGTCTGTAGATTCCTTATCTTCCTGCCCAGCAGCCTGGGTTGGGAAACGCGATTGATCGAGAATCCTCTGCGCAACCTTAGTTTGCCGCACAAGATAAGGATTCTCAGATATTATCAGACATGAACCGGCATGCGGTGCAATTTGAGAAAAAGCGGTCAATACACTGTCTGATGTAGGACGTACAAGTGTACCATCGCTCTTTTTTATCATGGGCGCATTTACAAACAATACCCGTTTTACCCCTAAGATTGGATGCTGCTCCAAACAATAACTCATCATTTGAGCCTCAGTGGAAATTGGAGAAGGTAGTCCATCTTTTTCATTATCACGCAATGGGCGTGCACTACCCAGCGATACGATCTCTCCAAAAACATAACCGCGCTGCTCAAGCTCGGCTAAATGATCAAGTTGCCGCACAAATGATGCTCTTAAAGTCCCCATAATAAGCGCGTAAGCGTACGATTTTTGTGCGGGCATTACGCAATCGACCATCCCCAATGCCCTGAGATCTCGCAGCAAAGCTTCCTTATTCTTCAAACATTTTTTGCGAATGTCTGTTTCGGCTTGAGCGTCCCATCGCTCACCATCGCGAAGAAGATGTTTTTGGGCAAATGCATTTGCTTCAAACAGCGTTGTAACCGGCGCTCCCAAATGATCAAACACGTTGCGCATTTTTTCGGTCAATATACCATTATTGTGAATTGAAGGCTCCATTGCAAAAGTGAGAAACATGGGGCTTGCTCCAACGAGAAAAATAAACACTAAGCAACAACGCACCGAATAAAAAACTACATTTTTCATACAACTCTTACCAAGAAAAAGTCTGCAAACAAAACATCGTCAGGAAAAAATTTAACACTGCTTTCATTTAGTCTCACTCGTTTTTTTAATAAAGCCTCAATTCGTCAACACGTTTGGCGAGCGTACGGATATACGTGTAATTTTCCATGGATCGAAGCACGGTATCGCTATAAAAACGTTCATGGGAATATGCCCCAACAAGAGCTCCCGCCAATGTTGCAATACTGTCGCTATCGCCAGGCGTATGCACACCCAAATAGATCGCCGCTTTGGTATCCGAACCGCAAAGAGCAAATAAATAAACGGCACCCGCTATGGCATCCTGCGCAGACCATCCCAAAAACCTCTTGAAGAAAAGATCGTGGTGTTTTCTGAACATACTATCTGGCTGCCGCAGTTGCTCAAAAACGCTTTCATGTGGTTTTAATAGTTTTTTTGCTTCTTGCGCCGAACAATACGCAGATACCATGTTGTCGGCTGTCGCTTGATCATATTCACGTGAGGCCAAGATCATCTGATCAATAACAAAATCCTGTTCTTTATTTTGCATAGCATAAGCAACCCCAGCCGCCATCGCCGCACAGGCAGCCCGAGCAGATGGATCACCATGAGTCAAAAATGAGTGTTCTGCCGCCCATGTTTTGGCTTTCTCAGGATCATCGGCAAATACCAAACCGAATGGATACGCACGCATAACCGAACCGCAGCCGCCTGTTTTTCCATTGGCTGGACTCACTCTCCACCATCCCCTGATATGGTTATTTTGCGGCATTTTGCGCGCAAGTTTTTTCACGTACGTTATGCAACAATTACCCGGTGCGCGAAAGCTTGCACTCCAACCTAGGGGGTTATCCATATCCATAACCAACTTGTGGGTGAGAAGACCCATTGTTTGGTCTAAGTCATAACTATTTTTCACAGCCTCAATAAGCGCATCTAACACCAGCAAAGCCATTGCCGTATCATCGGTATAGGGGGCTATTTTGGCTCGACTAAAAACGACAGGTAACGAGCGCCAATCGGAGTCTAAGAAATCATCAAACGTTCTCACGCCACGGGGATATTTTTCAAAAATACGTACCGTTGTTGGTATAAATTCCGTCACCCGCCCAAGGGCATCACCAAAGGCGGCGGCAAGCATACAACTTTGAATTCTCTGCGCGCCAAAAGCAGGTAAAAAAACAAAAATTAAAGATGCCCAAAAAACTATTTTTTTCATATATGACTATTTTATCAAAATTTGGTCAATTTTTGAAGCCGATTACACCCGTCTTTTCGAAGGAAACCCGACGACGTGGACCGACTTTTCAAAGCAATTTTCAGCAAAATATATCAAAACAACTAGTTTTTTGAGTAAGGTCTAGCTAACTTTACACGTTTCAAAAAAAGGGGATCCATATGCAAACACAAAAAATCTACCTGGTGATAAGTATCGCAACCATATTTCTTGTTGGCCACACGGCCTTTGGCAACGGAGACAACAAAAGTTTACCTTACCCATATAATACCATTACCGTATTGCCGTTCGATAGCACCGGATTTTTTGGGAAAAGACAGGCTGATGGTTTATCGTATCTTATTGCCAGATACAAACCGAAAATAGTCGTAGAAATCGGATCATACCTGGGCGCTTCAACCAGGTTTATCGCCAAACTACTTCCCGAAAGTGGACGCGTTTATGCCGTTGACCACTGGATGGGAAGCGATGAATGGAAAGACAAACCCAACTTCAAAGAGATGCAAAGCTTGTTCTACCAAAAATTTTTATCGAATGTGATTCATGAAAAGCTGTGGCACAAGATTATCCCGATGAGAATGCACAGCTTAGAAGCGGCAAAAATTATTGCCGTAACGCCAGACTTTGTATTTATCGACGGAGCTCACGATTACCAAAGTGTCTATAATGACATTTGCGCCTGGAGCAAGCGGGTAAGCCCCAACGGTGTTTTGTGTGGCGATGATTACAACTGGGGAAGAGGCGATTCAGTTAAAAGAGCGGTTAATAAATTCGCCGAAGAACATGCACTAGAAGTTAAATTGTTCCATAACTATTTTTGGTACTATGAAAAGAAATAACCCTTACTTTCTGTTCGCTTGTTTGCTAAATCTCATGTTTGCCAACGCGCTTGCCAGCCTAAGACCAGTCCCATGGTTAACACACAAAGCGATTATATTTTTGGATCAATTCATGAAAACCCGTCCAAACGCAAAGGTTCTGGAGTTTGGCAGTGGAAGTTCCACGCTTTGGTTTGCTCAGAGAACCAAAAATCTGGTATCGGTAGAGCACGCAGTTCAATGGTTTGACGAGGTTGGCAAAATTCTGAATGCAAATCCAAAATGTTTCACGGTAAAAAGAATTTTCCATACCGTTCCATACTACAGCGTATGCGAAGATTTCACCGACAATTACTTTGATCTAATCCTCGTTGACGGCAGAAACAGGAATGGGTGCATAAAACACGCCATACGCATATTAAAACGTGGCGGTGTTTTGATGCTCGATAACGCTGAAAGACCGTATTATCAGCCGGGGATAAAGCTGCTCGAGGGCTGGAAAAGCGTCAGCACTGACCAACCTGAGCCGGATTCTTGTGGATTTACTTACCCGGGTTGGCGAACAAATTGGTACACTAAGCCGTAACTTGTGGCGTCTCATTTGCCACTTGCCGTATATGCGCTATGCGCGCGCTTTCACTTGGATGATCATCGAGCAAACTGCGTATCTTATTGAGAAACGCCCATTTGTATGGCTCGTGTTTCATTAGAGCCGCACGCTTGAGAAGCGCTGATTCAGCCGCCTCTTTATTTTTAGTCATTTTAAGCGCAAATTCATCGGCGAACATTTCGCGATTTCGCGATAATTTCATAAGCATAAGATACCCGAGAAAAGAAAGCCCAGCACCAATGCCCAGTTGTTTGAGCGCCAGGCGCCATTTTGTTTGCACTAATGATTTAAGCACAAAAGCAGTAAAACCAAGGTTCCACAAACCCCATCCAAGCCCGGCGAACATCGTTCGCCTCAGTTTTGGATCATTGAAGTGGCCAACCTCGTGGCACAACATATATTTAAATTCTTCGGGGTCAAAAAGCTCTCGGTCAATATAAAAAGAATTGAGCACGATCTTGCTCTTTACGCCATTGACCGTACTCGCCTTAATTTTATAGAGGGCCATCTGCGGAATTTTTTCGGGATCACAATAAGCCGTTTTTATCGGACAATTCGGCAGTAACTGATTAAACTCTTGGCTGGTTACCAATTCTTCTAATTCGGGGTATTCATCGATCAGCCGATCCATCGAAGCAAACACGGGTGAGCATAAAAACAAAGATAAAAAGAATTTTTTCACAAACACCTCGCTGAACAATTTTTGCTCATTCTTTTCCCTTATTTAAAAATCAAACAAAAAAGAAGATAGTACAGGACTACTTTTTCGAATTTATGAAGGCAATAAGCATCAGCTTAATCTGTGTCTTTTCTGAAGCAATCTGTTGCGGTGTCCAACCCTGTTTTTTGCCAATATCATCAATGATTTCATATACGGATGCCAAAGACGATTTAAAAGCAGGAAATTCAAAAGACAGATACCCTTTGGTTGGCTCCTGATGAGGTTCGGCCAAATCACCTTTGTGTATGGCGGCCTCCCCATAACAAGAAAGAACGCGAACCGCTGTCACAATGTTTTCAAGCGTTCCGTTGCCCGCCTTGAGTAATTTAATTACCTTATCAACTTTTGCGTGATCGGGCCGGTCTGCAACAAAAACAACAAGGTGAGCCAGGTGATTTGCGAGCACTTCGCATTTATCAATAGCGCGACAGCCCTCCTGAAGATTTTTGCTCAGTTTTGGCATCCAAAAATGCGCCATTGCCCTCATAACGCGGCCGGCACGCGAACCACTTTCAACCATTTTTGCGCTGATTTGTGCCGGAAGTAACAAAAAAAGAACAAATAATTTTTTATTAATGTACGTCATCTCGAAACACCCTTGATATGCTACAAAATTTATCGATGCACAGTTTACCGGTATTTATCTACTCTGACAAAAAATATTAGCCAAAATCGCGACCAAAGGTGACGGCTGACCTGTTTATGGACAAAAAAACAAGCTGTTATTATTTTTCTTTTTCTTCAGATTCACTGGCAATATGTGCATATTAAAGCGTGGCGGTGTTTTGATGCTCAATAACGCTGAAAGACCGTATTATCAGCCAGGAATCAAGCTACTCGAAGGCTGGGAAAGTGTCAGCACCGACCAACCTGAGCCGGATTCTTGTGGATTTACCTACCCACATTGGAAAACAAATTGGTACATTAAGCCCTAATTTTCTGAGAATTCAATAATAATGGGCTTATCATTATATCGCGATTTTCCAATAGAAACGCTATTTTTGAGCAGATCAATTTGCCCATCATAACGATCGCCCAATCCATGGTTTCTAACGAACGTCAGAAGTAATTGCGAATATTTTTCGCCCTCAGGAGTATATGCAGATCCTTCGGTAATTTTAAAAAAGAAAAGATTCATGAATTGGCCAGTCCCGCCCCCACAGTCACAGGTAAACACAACATGCAACCCATTATCCAATGTGCCAAGCCATCGGTATACAAACCATGCCCCTTCTTTTCCATCAACAGAACACTGAAATGTCCCATCGTCTGATTTCCGCCATTTGAATTTTTCATAAAATTGGTTGGTATTGTAAGCCGCAGCAACATCCACCGCTACTATTTTGGGCTTCCAATCGTCTGATTCCCACGAAACAAACTTTTTTATGATAAGCGGATGGATTGGATCATTTTTATAGAAAAATGTTTTATTTGTCTCTTGAATGCACGAAGCTACCGGTTCCATCATTTTCGACCGCCTAACATCTTTGGCGCCTTCAAGCACTTCTATAGCAGCCTGCCGAACTTCGACCAAACTTGGCTTTGAATCCTTTGGCAATTTTTTCTCTACGCCCGCCGTCACGTCGTTCAACTGCGCGGTAATTTCACGATCGGAGCTTTCCGCACCTTTTTCTTTTTGGACGACAAATTTCATCTCACGAATTTCTGAATCGCAGTTAAACCATCGTAGTTCATTTTTGAGCTGTTCAGCTTCTTTGTAATCCCAGGTCAGTAAAACAGGTATTTTTAGATCAATAGACGCCCGCACAGCCTCAACGGTGTTGTTCATCTTCTTTGCCATAAGCTTGAAGGCTCTTTGCCGATTCCAAAAAGTCCAAAATGGCACTCCCGTGACATAGACACCATAACAACCGGTTTTTTTGATGACCGACTCAGCATTCACGTTAATACCCACCAAAAATAATAGAGCAAGAATTGCCAATTTTTTCATAAAAAACTCTAACCTTACCGACTACTTCGTACCTACCAAAAAATCATAACTAAATCTATTTGATAGATTAGCACAAAAGGCCTTTTTTGGCCAAAATAACCCCCGGCCTGGCCAAGACCCCTAAACGAGATAACTGATATGGGCGCTGACGATCCCATAAACCAACATTATTTTTTATCGGCGCCTGTTTCTTCTTCCGCCCAGCATTGCGCTCTATACAGTTCCTTAAATCGAGCAAACCACCAACCAGGATCGGAAGACTGCTGCTTCCTCTTGCCATCCAACGAACCGAAAGTGCACTTCTTGTATCTTCCGGGCCCAAAAGAGCTCACAACGACGATCCCATGCAATAGCGTCGCGCTATACGTTTCGGTCACATCACTTTTTAATCTCGTTACATGTGCAGTTTCCCCGACACCAATAGCTGCAAGTCTTTTTACCTCGCGGTCACTCACTTGCCAGGCTACTACCTCGGGATCAGCTGGTTGCGCCTTGTCCATGGCACGGGAACTGAATGGCGCCAATAGGATGGCAAACAAAGAAACACGGCACATAATCTTCATAAAAATCCTCAGAGATATGTATAAAATAGCAACTTTATATTAGTTTATCAGTTGGATTTTTAAAAAGCAGCCCCTACAAAAGGCTTTATGAAAAGTGTTCTTTATCAACAACTTTTTTAAGAAGCCCGAACAAGTTTATAAACGGTAGCTTCATTGCCCTTTTGCATCACCAAATGCGAACCGTCAGCAGAAAATTCCGCCCAACTTGTACCTTCAAACTCGCTCAATGAATGATTGGTCTCGAAATCATAGAATACGAGTTTTTGGCTTTGTTCATTAAACACGATGGCTTTGCTGCTGTCGCCGGGCATAAACTGCTGTAAATCTCCAGGCACCGTACCAACAATTCGCCCGCTTGCTAGGTCATGAATAATTGTTTTACATCCGGTTTTTGCATCTCTGACAACTGTTCCCAACCGTTGGCCATCATGAGAAAAGGCAGCGGCAGCTTCTTCGCAAAATTCGTCAAGCTGGTGCCCACTTTGAACGTCATAGACAGTCGTTACATGCAAAGACCCTTCACGGCTTTGAACGGCAATTTTACTGCTATCCGGTGAAAAAATGCCGTTGCCGCCTAGGCATGTGAAAAGCGTTTTGCCTTGAACAAAATCATACACGGCAGAATATGTGCACGTTGCACTCGTCAGCATTTTTGTTCCATCTGGGGAAAATGTTGCATAAAACGCATGCGGCATTTGTTCAGGAGTTATAAGTTTCCCATCACATGTTTGGCGAATTTCGAGTGCATCGGGGGTGGGGCTTCGCACAAAAATAGTCTCACCATTGCCCATAAATTGTGCATCAAAGCCGGTAAAAGCCTGTAGCTCCTTATCGGTTTGTAGATCAAACATTTTAATGGATTGCGCTTTCCCAGATCCCGTATCACCGCAAAATATAAGCGATTTTGTGCCATCCGGCGCAACCGAACAAACTGCCCCGTCAAAAACGCGACTTAACTGCTTAGTGACCGTGTTATAAAACTGCGCTCGATACGTTGAGCCTGTTTTTTTGCGCATAATTGTCAGCATATTTTTTTGATTAAACCATCGAGCGGTATCGCCTTTCAACTGCGCCACTTTAGTGCAGATTATCGACGACGACTTAGCTACTGCGCTGCCAGCCACTGGCATTGGAAGCGCCTGCGCCTGAAAACGATCAACTGCAGCCTGCCAACACGCAAGAAACTGCGCATCTTTCTTCCCAAGGTCTTCGAGTTCTTTGTGCATCATCTCAACAAGCTTATTGCATTCAAGCAATTCAAGCGCCTTAAGCATGCGCACTATGGCAACCAAATTACGTCGCTCGTATGCTTGGTTGAGCAATTTTTGTACAACAGCAGGCTCTGAATGCTCAGGTAAACAACAACACGGAATAGAAAGAAGCTCACTGGCGAGCGCCCTGATTTTTTCAAACACCAGCGGCTCGATGGAAAAGGGGAGGGTAATTGTTTTCTCAAAAACGGTTCTCTTTTCATCACCTTGTTCATATACTGCCTGAACACGCCAGCTCGCAGGCTCAGCCAGTTTATTTATCACGCTTGAATCAAGCGTCTTCAGGGGATCCACGCCATCGCCGGCACGAAAGACAAAAGCGCGTCCGTCAATTTTTACTGATACTAGATGATAGATTTCCTCTTTTTTCAGGCCATTCTGCGCAGCTTGGGAAAAACAAGGTGTCACAATCACGGTTAAAAACGCGCAAATGATATGAACAAATTTACGAGTAAACATGCGGACTCCACAACATAAGCTCAATGAAAACTATATCTTTTTCAGAGTAACAAAATACCCCAATGGCGTCAACTTAGCGCTTGTTTTTTAAATTTTATTTCTAGTAAATAATTATAATACTGCCGGCAAAATGCTAAATCCACTCGCCTTGGGTAGACTTTTTACCTTCAGTACTTTTAGAATCGCCAGTACTTATAGTAGTTTTAGGCTCTATTAACATAACATGGACCTCAGAATCGGCGATAGGACGGTGCTCAATTCCTCTTGGAATAACAACCATATTTCCCCTTTTAAGACAAAGTACTTTATCTCGCAATTCTATTTTTAACTCGCCCTTAATAATCAGAAACATTTCGTCTTCATTATCGTGCTTATGCCAAACATATTCACCCTTCAACTTGGCAAGTTTGATATAAGATTCATTAAGCTCAGCAACAATCTTAGGAGACCACAAATCAGAAAATTTAGTCAATTTTTGAGCAAGGTCAGTAATGATAATATTTGTCATAAGAATACCTTTTTTTAGTTTTCAGTTTATCAAAATCTATTCCTACGCGTAACACGATCCGCTCCAAGCCCTTCCCAATTTTAAATACTTCTCAAAAATAACCACTTTTAATTTATTACCAAGATCAAAACTGTAACCACTTTCACAATTCATCGAGCGAGATAACACGTTGACACATTCCAATCAAAAGTGCATAGTTTTTCTCATGAAATATAGGCACCATTTTCGCGGGAGAAATTATGTATTCTTTCAACATCAAACACACCTTAATCAGACTAATCACCGGCGTTCTCGTTATCGCATCATCATATGCCATGGATCATCACACCGCCGCACATTTGTCTGACAAACAAGAAGCCGGCCAACTACAAGAGCCCATAGCCGCTTGGAAGACCTTCTACAATCATGCTGACTATCCTACTTTTATGGCAAATGTAGACGCATTGGAAAGTGGCTGCGGAATTATTTACGAACTACACGGCATCCCGGATTTGGACGCACCCCATGACGGAACAGCGTGCATTGTAGATATGCGCAAGATTGCTGGCGCAACCGAGCCGCACGTTCATTACAAAACCACTGAAGTCTATTATGTCTTAGAGGGCAGCGGCACCATAGTCATTGGAGAACGCGAGTATCCGGTTAGCCAAGGCGATGTGATTACGGTTCCAGCGGGCGTTGGCCATTACTCAGTGCCATCAGAAAATTTTATACTTGGCGTTGTCAGCTTTCCGTTCTTTGACATCAACGATCATGTTGACCTGAGAACCGCCGACGAAAGCACTCGCAAGGCAGCCAAATATGATCATTCTCGTTATCTCAATTTTGCTAAAAACTAGACGCACTGAAAACTTAATTGATCGAATGAGATAAACGTAAACACTAAAACGTGAGCGTAATTCCAATTACGCGTTTTTTTGAGCATCTTTGCCATTAAAATAACGCCTCAAAAATACTCTACCCGCGTTTGACTTTAAATGCCGTTCAAATCTCAACGCCTTAGCTTCTTGATCAAACCCCAAAAAACCAATGAAAACCCATGGCGCAAAATCCTTGGTATACACAGATTTTCCCGCATTGTGATCCAACAGTCTCTGTTTTAAGTTTGAGGTAAACCCTATATAGGTTTTTTCGGGAAAAGATTTGGACCTGAGATAGTAGACGTAAAACATGTTTCTCGTTTTTGTATAGCTTACGTAGATGGTTTTCTTTTTATGTACAAAAGGGCCTGTTCTTGCCCTACATAGAATTGGCCTGCCGGTCATTTCATGTTCGAGACCATTGTTTCCCCAAAAAACAATGCAATCCCGATAGCAATGTTTTCTGAACGGCTTTGAGAAATGACTGGCGTCCCTAAGGGGATTTGAACCCCTGTTTTCGCCGTGAAAGGGCGACGTCCTAGACCGGGCTAGACGATAGGGACAATATTTTCAAAGGAAAAGTCAAAAAGCTGGTGAGCCGCGTTGGATTCGAACCAACGACCCACAGCTTAAAAGGCTGTTGCTCTACCACCTGAGCTAGCGGCTCGTTTTCGACCACAAAATGCGCTTAAGAGAGCGTCATTTACCTATAATTACCTTACCGATCATGCGCCTATTTGTCAAGCAAAAGAGGCGCCAAATCGCATTATGTACGCTCTGCGCCATTCATAACCTACCTGCAAGCAAAGCTTCCCATTGCTCTTTTGTCATTAACTGATACAATTTAATCACCTAAAAATTCTGTACGCGAGGGGAAACGGTATGGATTCGAAACGGGGCCTTTTGCTCTTTTGTTTTCTTCGAGTAATTTCTATGCATGGTATGTACGTCGTCAAAGATGATAGGCACCGCTCAGAATTTTTTCTGGCAGCGCGCTACGGAGAAAATAAAAAAATCGAACAAATGTTAACCGACGGTTTTGATGTGAATACCGAACGTGATAATTTTCTAAAATCAACAGCCCTACTGGAAGCCATCCAAGCAAAAAAATCCGTTACGGCAGAGCTTTTGCTTGCAAAGGGAGCCTGTGTAAAACCACTTGATTTTATATGGGCAATGGCCGATGGTGCTTGCGAGAAACTTTCTTGCACACTTTTAGAAAAAATTGACCAGAAATCACTTGTTGCAGTTGGAACTGAGTATATCTTTTGTTTTACTATCGAGCACGCTTCTTTTCCCTTAATCAAGCGCGTAGCAGGAAAATTACTAGAGGGTACGATAACGCAAAAATTGGTACACAACCCTTCGTGGGTAAAGCAAATCAGAAAAGCGATCGAGCACAGAAAATTCACCGCCGAGCAAGCGGCAACCCTGAATGGTTATCTTGATATACCAAAGAAGACCGGATGTGGTGTCCATGCGAAGAAATGTTTCGAAAAAGTTAAAAACAAGTTGCTTGAGGCGAAAAATTAACCATGGCTACGCACCCGTTCATCTTAGAAAATGTGCCACTCAGGGATAAAAACTGGTTTGAAACCGGAGGGCCAGCACGGTACTACAGCCAGCCGTGCAATGACGCAGAATATGCCGCGACGCTTGTATTTGCACGGCAGCATGGCCTCGATGTAGCAATTCTTGGCCTCGGTGCCAATATTCTGGTCAGCGATAATGAGTTTAATGGGCTGGTTATTCATCCCAACAGCAAAGAATTGCATCATACCCGAGAAAACGAAGAAACAATGGTAACCGCCGGGGCTGGAATCACCATCGATGAACTCATCGAATATTGCCTGCAAAATAATCTTCTGGGACTCGAAGAATTTAGTGGAATTCCTGGAAGCGTGGGGGGCTCGGTGTATATTAATATCCACTACTTTGAATATGCACTGAGCAGTTTTTTGACAAGCGCTCGAGTGATTGATCTGACCACGGGTAAAATAATCACTGTTGATCACTCGTGGTTCAAATTTGGCTATGATCAATCGTGCTTGCACGATCGCCGACACATGCTTATCTCGGCAACATTTCGCGTACGCCCCGGATCCGTCGTAGAAACGGCATATGCCAAAGGTCGCAGCAAAGAAATTATCCGACATCGCAAAAGCCGCTATCCCTACAAGGGCACGTGTGGCAGCTTTTTTCGTAATTTCTTGGATCACGAGGTTACTATAATCTCCAATGGCAAAAAAATGATTTACGTCGCTTACTACCTAGATAAACTTGGCATCAAGGGCGAACTCAGTCACGGCGGTGCCCGCGTTTCCTACCAACATGCCAACATGATCGTTAACACCGGAAATGCTACATCGGCCGACATCATCGCACTCGCCAAACAAATGCAACGCCGAGTATATGAGCAATTTGGTGTTGTGCCACAACCGGAGTGTCAACTTCTGGGTATCGACCGCTCAGTATTCCAATTTCATTGATTTACACGAAGAGAAAATGATTTACTAAAAGGCAGTACCAGGGGACTTTGATATATGAGAAAAGCGAACTTGGGGTTTTTTTTGCTTTTCTTCTCTGATGCCCATTCTATGGTTGACGGAGCATGCACACATGAGGCAGAAAAAGCGCCGGCTATCGGATTAGCGCAGCCAATCAACGACAAAGAACAAAAGCTGTGGGAAGATGTATTTGATGGACATGCCCCACACACTATTTCTCACGATCACAACGAAAAAATCGAGCGGCTTCTAACTGCATGCGAATACCGGACGACCAGAGTGGGCGAGAAAAATGTTGATCTAAGACGCCTCGTTTTTGACCTGCTCTGTAAAAAGGCGACCGATCAAAAAATGCGCACAATTTACGACAGCCTAGCAGTACAAAAAGCATGGCAACAATGCGCATCTGAATGGGACAGCGTTGTAAGCGCAATAGAACTTTTCCAACCGAAATTAAGCCACCAGGCAATACATGTGGCGGCATATTTTCTGGCAAACCTCTATGAAAAAGCAATGCCGGGCGTAACCGAGGAAATGGTTTCCGCCGAAGAAGAGCATCCAACACCACGCCGCTTCAGTGATGCATTCATCGAACTTAAATACCGACAGTATAAAGACTTATTTGATCAGATTGGCACCACACACCCCACACTCAAACCGCAGATCGGCATGTACCTATACCTCGTTACCCCAGAGATATTGCGCCAACGCCTGGCGCCTTTTTTCCAAGAAAATGTAGCTGTAGAACATTTTTTGAAGACGTATTCAGCGCCAAATACCGATCAGCATATGACTTCTACTCTTAAGGCTCCCCCAAAAGAAAGTCTTACCGCGGTGGGAATATTTATTCCTACCGACTGCGCATTGCTTCGGCAGCTCGCCGATTTCAAAAATTTGACCGAAGATCAAAAAGAAGCGCTTTTAAAAAAATCTTTCACACTCGAAGCCGGCGTTATATCTTCTTATATAGTCGCTCAAGCAAAAAAAACAATCGACATTCCCCCGCTCCCATCACTAGAACGCAGCAGCATTGGCCACACCATTTGCTACGCAATTCAGGAGAGATGTTCTCAAAAAATTGGCCTCCTGTTTTCACGGTATCATCCGAATATGAACAACTTTTTTATCATTATTGGCGCACCGACAACGTTTCTGTATCTGGCAACGATGAATGGCGATTTGGAATGCATCAACGCACTTCTTGGCATGGGAGCTAATCCATACGCCAAAACTACCTATACCATCACCAAACACGGCGGCGAAGTACTCGATCTTACAACGAGTTCGCCATACGAGCTGGCCAAAAAATTATCTTGTGCGCCGCGTACTCACATAATAAAACGCCCCTTCTTTGTTGCGTGTCTGGAAATGACCATGAAAGATGGCAAGCCCGCCGGCGTCGTACAAAAACTCGATGTAGACGGAAATGCTCTTTTTGACCAAGAAGTATGTGAGTGCACGCAAGAATTACGCGGTTGCGATGATGGCGCCTTTGATCAAAAATTGCGCGCTCTTTATCAAGAAATCCTCAAACGCTTTGACGAAGAGACCGCGCGACGAGCGGCATCCGCAGCGGCACGGCTCACCGTAAGCACGCCAGAAAAGGATAATCGCCCAGATTCCATATCACATCCGATTTCACCACTCGTCAGCAGGAGCCATGACTATCCCGTTGTTGGGGATGAAACCGGTTCATCCCCAAAAGAAGAATGGGAAACAACAAAAGATCCTGGCGTTGTTGATTCAGCAATTCACACAACCGGACCAAGCGAGGCAAAATATATCAAAAACACGCCTGAAAGCAGCGGCTCAGCGCAAGGAGAAAAAGAACGATGTTGTTGTTCGTTGGTATAAATCATGATTAATGAAATTATTTTTTTTACCCATATTGTTATAGTCGCCGGCATCGTCGCCCTTGCAGCCCGCTGGGGCAAGGAAGGCCTTATAGCAATTACGGCGCTTTTGGCCGTACTTGCCAATCTGCTCATAACCAAAGAAATTCTTCTGTGCTCCATGCACGTTACCGCCACCGATACCTTGGGTATCGGCTGTGGAGTAGCACTCAACATGCTCCAAGAACAACATGGGTTCAAAATGGCAAAAAATGCCGTTTTTATCAGCTTTTTTTGTTTGATCGTCTGTGCTGTTATGGTTCAAATACATTTATGGTATATCCCGGCCCCAAGCGATGTTCAGCATGCCCATTTTTGCGCCTTATTTGCATCTATGCCCCGTATTATTGTTGCCTCTTTAGGTTCATATCTTATTGCACAGTACCTTGATTGTACGATTTATCGCATGATGTATGAACGTTTTTTTTATCTACCGGCATTGGTACGTAATTATACATCGCTGGCCATATCGCAATTATTCGACACCATCATTTTTTCCGTTGTAGGACTTTGGGGCATTATGAGCAATATCGGCCATATCATCATCGTCAGTTACAGTATAAAACTAGTTACTATCATGCTGATTGTTCCCTTAACATGGCGCTTATTTTCGGCGGGGAAAAGATTATGATCATTACTTTTTTGGGCACGCGTGGCTATGTCGATATTACAAGTCGTCGGCACAAACACCATACATCGACCATGATTATGCACCATAACAAACGAATTATGATCGATTGCGGACAGGATTGGCTCAAAAAAATTTTTCGCATAAAACCCGATGCTATCATACTCACGCATAGTCACCCAGACCATGCCGCTGGGCTTGCCTATGGCGCTCCCTGCCCGGTTTATGCCACAAGGCAAACCTGGCACGCCATCAAAGATTATTTAATTGATCCGGAACTACGTCACACTATTAAGCGCACACAAAGTTTTAAACTTTTTGGCGTCATAATTACCCCGATTTCGGTGGTACATTCATTGCTGGCGCCAGCAATTGCATATCGAATCGAAGCTCAAAATCATATTGTCTTTTATAGCGGAGACATAGCGTACATGCCAAAAAGGGCTAAACAACTTAAACATGTTACGCTTTATATCGGCGATGGATCGACACTATCCACGCCACTCATCCGTAAAAAGGATGACCGCATTTACGGTCACACAACCATCAAAACACAATTAGCCTGGTGCCGTAAATCAGGGGTCGAACGAGCAATTTTTACCCACTTAGGTACGCCACTTATCCAAGCGGATGGCCGCAAATTGTCAGCTACCATCAAAAAAATAGGCAAGCAACGCGGAGTTAATGTCCGCGTTGCTTACGATGGACTCACGATCAAAAGTATTTAACGCTGCATTTTTTCTTTGGCCGTCGCAATTAAATCGTGGCAAAAGGTCGACGCACCCTGCATAGCAGAAAAATCGCTGTCAACCGACGGCGATTCAATAAAATCGGCAAGCATGAGCATATAGATCCCAAACTGCTGTTCAAGGGCTCCGAGACGGTCGATTATCGCAGGATAAAGAGCTGGGTCAATATACCTCAGCACCTCGTCGGCTTGATATGCTCCTGCCGAACGACCACAAACGTATTTCACAAAATCGGCACCGTCGGTCACAAACCGCATTTCCGGTTTATTTTGCAAGAATGCACACAACCGCTCAGCAACAGCGCGCGTTTCGGCAGGATCCGCCACAATGGCGGCGACGGTTGAATCTGCACGAATAGCCGCTTCGGTTTGATCCGGTGAAGCATCAGATCCTTCATCATCCATAATAAATAAAACAGACTTACTTTGCCTTGCCATAAAACCCTTTCTGTCCATGGCAAAAAGCGGCACACTCAGCGTAAGTAATAGTAAAAAAGATAGCTTATTCATAATAATCCCCCATTATGATTTAAAGACAAAAATTTCGTGAATTTTCACCTATATCGAAAGAATCTTTGTCCCCATATAGGCTACTTAATAGTAGCAAATAATGGCAAAATTGTCAAATTGAAATTCTTGCAGTGGGTGGCCGAGAACACCCTTGCACCCATCGAGTAAAAACCGGTATGGTATTGGCAAGAAATACCCGTAAGAAAGACCACGTATGGCTACCCTAATCAAAAAATTAACGTCTTACGTCAAACGCAGAAATTTTGGAAAAACAACGGAACCCGAACCAAAAACGCGTGTACAAAGAACAAAAAAACCCTTATTTGTCATCCAAGAACACCACGCCAGCCACCTCCACTGGGACTTGCGGCTTGAAATTAATGGCGTTCTTAAATCATGGGCCGTTCCTAAAGGGCCTTCTATCAACCCAAACGAAAAACGGCTAGCCATACTCACTGAAGATCATCCCCTTGAATATGCCCATTTTGAAGGGACCATTCCAGAAGGTTTATACGGCGCCGGCACGGTAATGGTCTGGGACATTGGCACTTATATCAATGAAAAAACGATCCCGATGGATCAATGTTTTGATGAAGGACGCATTGAAATCACCGCCAAAGGTAAAAAACTCCTCGGGACCTTTGCGCTTATCAGACTCAAATCGTCAGGGGAAAATTGGATTTTTTTCAAAATCAATGACGCGTTTGCCCACACGGGAACACCAATCACAAAAACGCACAATAAATCAGCTCTCACCGGGCGTACGGTTGTGCAAATTGCACAGGAGGTTAAAAAATCCCATGAGTAGCACCGCATTCTTTATTGGTAAGCGCACCATTGAACTTTCTCACAAAGACAAAATATTATTTCCAAAATCGCGCATAACCAAGGGCGAACTCATAGACTATTACGCAATGATTGCACCGCTCATAGTCCCCCTTATAGTCGATCATCCCATTGCCATGCAACGTTATCCCGATGGTATCACCGGTGAAGGATTTTACCAAAAAGATCGTGGCGATTATTTTCCGGATTGGATCAAATATGCAGCCATTGCCCGATTAGCCAAAGATAAAGTTACCAACTACGTTATCTGTAACGATGCGGCAACGCTGGTTTACTTAGCCAACCAGGCAGCCATAACGATACACACTTGGTTGAGCTCGATTGAGAAAAAAAATTATCCTGATCGCATGGTTTTTGATATCGATCCGCCAAACGCACGGGCGTGGCCTTCAGTTAAAATGCTGGCTAAGCATTTAAAAACAATGTTGGAATCACATGGCCTAACACCATTTGTTATGACCACCGGTTCGAAAGGATTGCACGTCGTCGTACCGCTCAAACAACAACAAACATTCAGACAAGTATATCTTTTTGCACAAACCATCGCACAAAAATGCGCGCAGCAACAGCCAGAATTAATCACCCTCAACGTACGCAAAGAACAACGCACGAACAAAATTTTTATCGATATCTTGCGTAATCGGTGGGCACAACTCACGGTGGCACCATACAGTGTACGAGCTCAAGAAGGCGCACCCATCGCAACGCCCTTACATTGGCGCGAATTAGACACAGCGACACTCAAGCCGCAACGCTATAATATCAAAAACATCAAACAACGCTTGGCTCACATTGCCGATCCATGGCATGATTTTTATTCAAAAGCGGGAGTTATACCAACCAAACGATAGGATGATTTTAATGGACGATAAACTTATCCAGTTACTTACCACCAAGCTGCGTGATAAAAACACACCGATGGCCGAATTTCGCGCAGCAGCTGACAAACTCGCCCTTGTTCTGGTACACCAAGCAGCCCAATTTTTACATGTTAAACAAATAACAGTTACAACGCCCCTTGAGCAATCGGCACAAGGAACAGAATTGCGTGAAAATATTGTGTTAGTGCCTATTTTACGTTCGGGGCTTGCTCTTCTCCCGGCTTTTTTACAGTATTTCCCACACGCCCGCGTAGGATTCGTTGGCCTCAAGCGTGATGAAAAAACAGCCATCGCTCACTTATATTATAAAAAATTACCACCCATCAAAGCCGAGGATCAGGTCTTGGTTCTCGACCCCATGATTGCCACAGGCGGAAGCGGAGCTTCGACGCTCAAAATCGTTACTGAACTTGGAATCCGCCAAGAGCAAATCATTTTTATTGGCGTTATTGCAGCAACACCGGGGATAGAAGAGATTAACCACGAATTTCCGCACGTTAAAGTAATCGTTGCATGCCGCGATCAAAAACTTAATGCCGCAAAATATATCGTTCCCGGCCTTGGCGACTTTGGCGATCGCTACTTTGGCTCAGAATAATTTATTGCTTTTTGTAATTTTAATATGCTAATCTCATAGGCAGAAGGGTGCCATAAAAAAGAGGGGGGAAAGGCATCATGAGGCTCACACGCTGGATACCGGCGATTTTGTACAGCGTTTTGTTGCTCAATATGGCTATCTTGGCAATGCAAGGTCCCAAGACGGAGATCGACGTTTTTATTGCTCAAAATCCCCATCAGATCTGTATCCAACAAATCTTAAATGCGTTTCATATAACACTTCCGCTTGCCGGAAGCGACCAGGCAGCCCTTCAGACGCTCCTGTCCAGCGCATGCTTGACGCTCGATTCGCAAGGAAATAAAGACCTCATTACGATCACCGATGGCGTTGAGCTCATCGGAAAAACAACCATTAACAACACGTTAATTGATATGCATGTGCGGATTGTTAATAAAGACGGAAAGCCCCAAATAACCATAGGCGCACAGGTACCGACGTTTACTTTTAAACAGATATCGTCCAAGCTAGAACCGCTCGATCAAAACATTACGTTATCGAAAATTACCCTTATTGTTTCAAGCTTCAAAGATACGTTGCCGCTTTTTGGTATCACAAAAATTGCTCCAGGCGTCACCGTGCAGGGTACGGTAAATCCACAAGAACCCCTCGTTAAACAGATGTTCACTGATTCTGGGCTTGATAGCGTTTCATTAAAAGCCTACGTTCCAACAAACGCCACCAGTTTAAAAGACGTTAAACTCTCTCTCGATCTCAATGAAAACCCTGATACCGGTTTCTGTCCAGCTAACGCTATCACCACGTTGATCAGTTCGCAAAATCCTGATCTTGGCCAACAGTTTGGCGGTATTGCCAGCATGTTATGTTTATTCACCGATGCCGGCATCGCCTTCAATCCTGATACCGGTGATATGGCGCTGTATGTCAGCGGCAACGTTAACAAAAATCCTGCTCAGCACGGCATGCTCAAAATTTGGAAAGATAGTTCCGGCACCAAGTTTGCTTTCGGCGCCGCGCTTGGCTCCATCAATATCAGTTCGCTTCTCAAATCCGTCCAGATGCCTGATTTTATCCAATTGCAAAACCCTCTTTTACTTTTCACCAATGCCACTAAAGCGTCACTCTTCGACGTTGATCCTGATACCAAAATGATCAATTCAAAACTTCCTGGGGCTTTGGCCATCACCAACGGGCTCAGCATTATTTCCGAAGTCGACGCTACGGGGCAGTTAGGTAAAATGCTTGCCCCTTTCGGCATCAGCAAAGCCAAAGTTTCTCTAGATTTCCCGATCTCGAAAGGCGCAAAACCATCTTTTAACCTCACCAACGTCGATAATTCTCCCCTTCAGGTTTGTTTTAATGCTCTTCCCGGCCTTTCATCATTGCCAACCATTTTTGCTGGCTTGCAAAATTCATGCATGACCATTAATTCCATTGATTTCGAAGCCAAAACCAAAGCGCTCTCGCTCTCCGGATCAGTCAAACTTGATCAAATCAGCGCCGACGTTACTTTGGAACATGCTGCTGACAGCACCACCATCAGCGTTGCTTCTTCAACGCCCGTTTCACTCAGTACGTTTGCACCACTTGATGGGTTGCCAAGTCTACCGATTATTAACACCATTAAAAATTTATCTGTCACGATTACCAAGCTCGACATTACCACCACCGGCAATCAGACTACCTTTGATCTTTCAGGAACTGCTTCGACGGACATATTCGGCGATGTGGAAATCGACGTGAGCAAAACTGCTTCTTCATATACCCTTGGTATCCAAGCAAAAAAACTTGCGCTTAATGCGCTTTATCCAGCATTAAGTAAGCTTGATGATTTCGCCAAACTTTCCGACGTGGATGTGGCTCTCACCAACGTTGCTCACCAAGATGCCGTTGGCAACCTCGACAAAGTTCAACCCGGCATTACTATCCAAGGAACCATCACGCCTACCGAATCGCTGGTTAATCAAATGTTTACTGATTCTGGGCTTGATAGCGTTTCATTAAAAGCCTACATTCCAACAAATGCCACCAGTTTTAAAGACGTTAAACTCTCTCTCGATCTCAATGAAAACCCTGATACCGGTTTCTGTCCAGCTAACGCTATCACCACGTTGATCAGTTCGCAAAATCCTGATCTCGGCCAACAGTTTGGCGGTATTGCCAGCATGTTATGTTTATTCACCGATGCCGGCATCGCCTTCAATCCTGATACCGGTGATATGGCGCTGTATGTCAGCGGCAACGTTAATAAAAATCCTGCTCAGCATGGCATGCTCAAAATTTGGAAAGATAGTTCCGGCACCAAGTTTG